>CAZGUM010000050.1:0-8053 GCA_964529085.1 uncultured Methylomonas sp.
GCACCTCGCTCAAGGTCTCCTGAATGTCGGCCCCCGTCGCAGCCCCATCCACCGCCACTTGCCGGCGCGAACTCCAGTCGGCGTTCCACCAGGCCAGCGCTAGAACGGGAAATAATAGTGCGGCCAAGCCGGATAGATAGGACTTTTTAATCATGGGATAGTGTTTAATTAACGGATACTCAGTTTGGGCAAGCGAGCTCAGCGCTTACATAACGGTTAAAAATAAACGGCCGGTTGCCTCACATCCGCCTAAAAATAAAAAAGCCAGTGCTCTCGGAGAAGATACACTGGCTTCCGGCGGTCCGGTCGGCATTAAAAGCGTGTTTCAAGCATGTTTATGCAGAAACCATGCCACGAACAGAATTACGATATTTCATAGACTTACATATAACTCTGCTCGCAACATGTTTGATTATCAACACTTACTGCTGATAATGTGTTGATATATCAGCAATTACCTAAGCCATGCTCTTCCTTCAACAGCTATTCAGCAGCATTGCAATAAAAACGAATGTCGCCCAAGTTCATCAACCACCGCAACCTGCTTTGCCTTCTTTAACATCGCTGACACTGCATTGGCCGTAGCCGACTACATCGGTGCTTAACATCGCCACAGAAGATTTTTTCTTTTCTCCATCTGCGTCTTTGCTATCTTTGTTGCCGGCAGCAGTACTCTCGCCAGCTGATTTTGCGGCGCTGGTAGCCGCGCCGTCAGCGCCGGTGGGTACTACCGGTGCAGCAACAGCAGTTGGCACTCCAATCGTCCCCCCACTGGCCTGGATATTCGACGCGCCGATCACAGCAGTAGCCGCGATGATAACTTGACCGCCACTAATCCCTGCTTCGCCGGCATCCACAACCCCGACGGGAGCCGCCAAATAAACGTTACCCCCACCAATCGCCTGGATCCCGCTGCCGGAGATAATCGGCGGAAACTCTGTTTTAACATTACCCTTTTCATCGACAGTTGTAATGGGGGCCGGTGCCGATAGCACCGACTTGGCTCCCTTACCTGCGTCAATATCGCCTTTGGAAGACCAGGCTACAATATTGCCACCGCCTAAGGTAAACACCCGCGATTGGTTAACGTTGATATCATGCTCAGCCATAATATTCAGATTCCCCATTTGCTGAACCACGATACCCAATTTGTCAGCTTTCTTGCTGTTTCCTCCCTGATTACCGGCCAAACCGACATCGACTTTACCGCCAGGCACCACCAAATTGATGTCGCCACCCGCAACGGTTTTTATTTGGCTATAAACTAAAGCCAAATCACCCGCATAATGTTTCCCAGGGAACAAGGCTTCAATTGCGTCAAAACCGCGTTTATACAGAGCAGCTCTTTGATTTTCAGGAGCCGCCGCTGCCGCTGCTGCCGATTTTTTGATCTCTTCAAAAAGCACCGTGAATAAGATATTTATGTACTGACTTTTCTTGTCTTCGCTAATATTCGCCAATTGCTCCAATACTGCACTGTATGCACTGTCGGACTTATATTTATTAATAAATCCGGCATAATCGATCTCGTCGGATAAGCCGGCCAGAACATTGATACTTGCACCCTTACCACCCAATACGGAATTCAATACATTGCCGACGGTCTGGATACCCGCCGAACTCCCTAGATTAATGGTGTTACCCGCAATCACATCCAATTGCCCAGGGCCGGCTAATTGAATCTTTGTGTCGTTTGCATTGACTACTCCGTTGTCATCAAATATCGCATCGTAATTAATACTGCCACCGGCTTTGATTAGCGTAACGTCGTTCTCCGATAAATTTTGTCCGGAAAAATCCAGATTATTGATATTGCCGCCAGCTATAAAACTAGCTGCCAGCGGTAAATCGAAGAAGATTGCCGAGCTTGACGAACCGATATTTCCCAACTTGGCCATAATCAACGGTTTGTTCGGGTCATTTTTATGCAGAGGGGTTGCCGCATGAATTAAGGACGTATCGGCCTGCAGGGGATTCAAGTAATTGTAGGCAAAAATACCATCTCCCTCCAAAGTACTTGCCGGTTTGGCAATACTAGGAAACCTTGCCGGATCGGCATCCGACATAAATACAGATCCTGAATCGGAAACCACATTCCGGTTAGCCAACAACTGCAATTGCCCGTTTTCCGAAGGGTACAGCTTCATCGAACCACCGACACTCACATCGCCCGACAAAGCCGCTGCCTTCAATATGCCAGGGTAAAGGGTATATTGAAATCCAGAATCGCTGGCATCGAATGGAATTTTCTTCAATGTTTCAATCAGCGAGTAATCGTTCTGAAATATCACATTGCCGGCGATGGATTGCAGCGTAACCGCGCTATTTTTCCCATAAGTGACAAATCTTGAATCGACTTTAAAACCTTTGTCCGGCAATTGCGTCTGTTTGATCAAGGTAGGATTTAAAGCGGTAGCCAAATTCACATCCAAACGCGCCTGCATATCGAATGTCGCATCACCCAAATCTAAAATAACGCCGATATTAGCTTCGGGATTAGTTGTACTTTGGGCGATGTTGTCGCCGGCAACCAAACGTCCCGTTCCCAAACCGGTGTAAAACTCGCCGCCTACGATATTGGCACCTGCTGTTACCTGCAAATTACCGCCGCCATTGATTGCGGTACCATTTTCAACCCATACGTTATTTGCGCTCAAAATGCCCAAGGGTTTGCCCGTGGTGGGTATCATGACCGAAAGATCGCGAATTTCGCCACCGGCCTGGACGCTAACATTACCGCCACCGAGAGCACCGATGTTTTGATTAAAGTTTCGAATACCCTTGGCATACACCGTATTCCCGGAAACCGAGGCGGAGCCGGCAGTAAGTTGATCGCCGCTAATATTGATACCCCAGGCAGTCGGCCGCTTGGTAGTATCGTTCCAGGCCCCGCTACGCACCAACCAATCCGTCATTTGCTGGCCGGTTTGCGCACCTTGTATATTACCAATTGCCGTCAATTTGATATCCCCACCGCGGATTGGGTATTCGGCGTACATATAGTTTCCGGATGCCGAACTCCCCCCAACACGGGTTTCATCCAATAGGCCGTAACGCAATACTTGATTTAACTGCTGCGTAGTTAATCCCGCCAAGTAATGTTGCAGAGTTTCATTGGCTTGTTTAGCCGGAATACCGGGAATTGCACCCGCCAACAGCTGACTACGGTTATACAAAGCCGTCGTTCCCACGGTATAAATGGCCGCAGCATTATTTGAAGTATTACTATTGCTGCTGTCTTTACTTATAACGATATCCTTGCCAGCCTGAATATCAATTTCCCCGGTGCCCGTCCTCACGGCCAGCTGTTGCTTGATGGTGCCGTTAGCAGATAACGGATTGGGTCCATTATAGAAAGCATCAAAATTGACATTACCGCCGGCAACCAAGTTATAGCTCCAGGACCGACCCGGTTGAATGACGTCTTGGGAGCGCAAAGTCGCGGACTGCCCAACGATGGGCGTCGTTGCTAAACCGTCCGTCAGACTCGCTTTGATATTCAAATCACCGGCCGCGCGCAAGGTTAGAAAACCCGGCAGGGTTTTATTAGCCGCTGAATCCGTGTATCGCCAGTTAGAGTTCCACGAATTGCTGGCAGTCGACCAACTGCCATCCATGAAATCCCATTTATTAGTTAACGTCAGATCGCCACTACTGCGTATTTCGATACCGGGCAATAAATCGATCAGCGCACCCGATGAGTTGCTAATGAGCGGCCGGTTATTCATGAAATTGACGGTATCGGCTTTCCAGGTGTTGATATTGGCAGTCGTTATGGATGACTGATTGGCGTAAACCCGAGTGGCTTCCAACGCGCTGCGCAATGGATCGGAACCTTGCACGGTGCTGTTGATTGCCGTGACTGCGACTTGATTGCTAGTGTTGCGTCCGGTACGTAAGTGAACGGCGCCGCCCGAACCGCCTATACCAGCGGAGACATCGATTAAGCCGCCCGTTGCCGACAAGTCCAGCGTGCCGCTACCGGCATCATCTAGATGCACGGTATCCAACGTGACTTTACCGCCATCGTTGTTGGCACCGTCAGCTTTAGCCAGAATTTTTCCAGTGGAAGCCAGAACTATGCCGTCTCTGCCGTAAATGGACACTTCGCCTGATTGGTCGCCCGATGCGTCTATCTTGCCGGCAATCGTGACCTTGCCTTGATCGGCGGATAGACTGAATTGATGCGCCTTCACATTATCGCTGGCGGCGATAGTCACATCGCCGTTACGTTGTTCAAGAACTTGCTGTTCGTTGAATCCGGCAGCCGTCAGTTTACTATTTAGCACCGAGTAGCCCTGGTCGCCGAAATTGTCCACATCCAACTGGAAACGGCCTTGTTGCAGATCCGATGAGGCAGCAGCGGAACCTTTGGCATCGACGCTACCGCCCCAATTGAACAGACCATTACTGGCTAAAACCGCCAACGAACCCGCATTGCTGGCTTGCCGACCGTTGTAGCTTGCGGCGGTCAGATTGATAACGGATCCGGCTTGCAGATTCACGTCACCTTGCTCGGCTTTTAAGGTTAAGCTACCCGCATTAGAGGCTTTAATCACATCACTAAATGCAAACACCCGCCCCGATAAATCTATAGTACTGCCGCCCTGAAGATCCAAATCGCCGGCGACGGCTTTCAATTCCAATATCCCGGAAGGCAAGTCAAAACGGGCATTACTGGTAATATCGTCCCCCGTTATCGACCAGCGAACACCCAAACCGATGCTGCGATTGGCATTAACGAGCGTGGGGGAGTTCAAAGTTACGTGATGTCCGCTCGCGTCTATACTGGTAGTCGCGCCATTACCGCCACTAAAATTGGCAGCCTTTAAGTTAAGATCGCCGGCAACGCTTAGTTCGCCACTGGCTTTCAGGCTTTTCTCGCCTGACAACGGATCTACAAATTGTCCGAATTCGACGGTGCTGTTCCCTGTAACAGGATTGATTACCTGACCAACGCCATTGATCGACTCGGAAGCGTTCATATTAACTTTAGCAAAGCCGTTGATGGCGTATTGCCCGTTACCGAACACGATGTTTCGCGCATTCAAATTCAATTCACCGCCGCCACTACCCGACTGAGTGCCGGTAGCCCCCTGGTTGGATAGCTTGATCAAATCCGCGGAAACGCTTGCCGCGTCACCAGCGCTACCGAAACCATTGATATTGGCGGCAGAAATAACTAATTGCTTGGTGTTTAAAGCAACATTGCCATAAATATCGAAATCGCCGGCGCTGGTTAAGCGCAGTTCATCCAAATTAAAGTCGGTGTTGGTCAACACCAGACCAGACTGGCCCGCAGGTGCGTTACCAATACTAATCACGCTGGAATTCAAGGCCAACGAACCTTTCTGCATATCTATAATGCCGTCAAAAGCAGTGTCTCGACTGGAATCCAGCAACATCGAGCCTTCTGCTTTTAAACGCGCCCCCGACTCAACCGTCAGCACCCCGCCGTTACCGCTAATTTCTCTGTCCCGATTAACATTAACCTGGCCGGTATTCGAGACTCTAAGCAACGCCGCGTCGCTGGTGGAATTCACATTATCCAACAACAGCGTGCCGCCAGACCCGCCAGTACTGCCATAACTCTCCAGCACGGCACCGCTTGCCACGGTCACTTTGTCGATAGCGGCCAGCAGGATTTCCTGCCCTTTTAAGTTCACATTACCGTCGACTTTAATCTCTTCGGACGATACCGTTATCCTTTGCCCTTTGGCGTCCTTACTGCGTTTGCCGCCTAACAGCAAACTTGGCGAATTAAGCTTGTATAAATCGTCAACCAATAAGCCCACGGTGCCGGAAGCAACCGCTGCCAGATCCTGACGTTGACCAACCAATTCCAAGCGATCAGCAGCAATGTCTACCTGCCCTCCCTGGCCTCTACCAAACGGATTCGCAACTAAATTGGCAGCCAGCGCCAAACTGTTTTTTGCATCAACGACCAGACTACCTGCATCCCAAGGCAACTGCGGCAATGCGCTACCGTCCTTGGCCGCTTTAGCGCTAAAAAACTGATTGGCGGTGTAATCGGTATATTGAGAGCGCGTACGCGCAATTGAGCCCTGCTCCACGGCGAAACCCTGTGAACGCGAGTTTTGTATATCCGTGCCCGCCACCCCATAATACCCGGCAACAATCGACGTACCGGCCAAATCTGTTGTGGTTTGGTATTGATCCTGAGTGCCGACCTTCGGAGTAACCAGATATGCACCGGGCAATAAGGCGTAATGCGCGGGAAGTAAGGTATACCAGCCAGCGGCCAGCCCGCTGCCCGCGTTCAGATAAACGCTCGTCCCCACGGCCGGGCTCGCAGCAGACCATTCCATCGGATCATAAGGCGCCAACACGTTATTAAAACCGGGTAGAACCGCATATTTTTGACTATAACCGGCGGCCGTCGGATCCAAGGTATCAACGCTGCCGCCAGGTCCGGTGACGAACTCATAGGCATACAGATCACCACCACCGGATAAATCTATGGTGGCGCCCGCTTGCAGATCGACATTTTTACCGGTTAATTCCAGCCGTTTTTCCGGTGGCGTATTCACGACAATATTGCTTTTACCGGCATTATCTAATTGATAAAGCCAGTTTACCCCTCCTGAGCCTCGGCCAAACGGCACGGTCAAACCATTACCGGATACCGAAGTAAGGCTGCCGGCGGCCAACTGCAAATTCTGATCGGCGTTTAAATTCAGTTCACCGAAAGGTGCTTTTAAAATACCTTTTTGAATGATATTAGGTGCATTGACGGTCAAGCGGCCACCAGCGGAATAGACCGGCGCCTGAGAACCGCCATTACCCATAAAAGTAACCGTTTTGCCGGAGGAACCGGTGAGGTTGATGGTGAAATCGCTTAAAGTGGCGGGATATAACTGACTCGACGTAATGTTCAGGTTACCGGCCACATTCAACTGACCCAGAAAATTTTTATTCCCGTTCGTATCGGCAATACCGCGGAATCTGACGTCGCCATCGCTCTGCAAATTCACTGTCCCAAAGCCGTCGTAGCTTAAGCCACCGACGAGATCGATGCCCTTGGCTCTGAGATTGAATTGGCTGGCCCCATCGCTAGCAACCGGCGCCAATGTTTGTATCCCTGCGTTCGCCCTAACTTTGGTCGATCCCAATGCGGCATAATTTGTCGCGAGCGTAATTATGGCGTTGTCGGCTTTGATACTAGGTGTATCCAAGATAATTTGCCGGCCAGCCGTCAACTGCACATTGCCCAGAAACTCGATACCGCTTGTAAATTCACCATTCCGTGGAATAGCATCGGTGGTCAAGGTTATCGAGTCAAAGCCGGCGTTGGTAATTTTGCCGCTTTTTAATTTAGCCAAACCGCTATAAGTCGCGGAATCTATAGCATCCCCTGCTTTTAAACTCGCCGGAACCACCGCACTATTATCGGCGATAACTTGAATGGTCCGCGATAATCCCAAACCAATTTCGTCTGGAAAACCGGCGTTGATTCCAGCGCCCCGCAAACTGCGGTCCAAATTGACCGTTAACGCACCACCCGCTGCGCCAGTCCCACCTGATGCGGCTTTGAAATCACCGTCCGCCAGTATGCCCTCTCCGGCCGCCAGACTGATACTACCTGCGTCCGAAGCCACATTCCGCGATACCTTACGCCGCCCTTCGAGAAAATCCAGCGTTTTCGATGTACCTGACACATCGATTTTCGACCCTAAGGAACTTATCAAATAACCGCGATTGGCGTTCAGTTCAACCTTGCCGCCGGCCAGCACATCGCCGGTAATCAAGCCCGAAGTATTGAGCTGCGATTTAAAAACACCCCGTGCCAACAATTGGCTATGAGCACCCAGCCAAACTTCTTGCGACGGGAAGAAACCCAAATCAATTTTTGCCAGATTGATATTTAGCGAAATGTTGCCTGCCGGCGTGTTGATAGTGCCGTCAACAAAAATCGAGGTATCCGAATTTAACTCGACACTACCATTAGCGTCGGTTTGTATTAGCGAACCGGTACCTATACTCAATGCTTCCTGACGATTCTGTCCGGTAAGTTCGGCAAACGACAACTTTA
>CAZGUM010000050.1:8153-12081 GCA_964529085.1 uncultured Methylomonas sp.
ATTACGATTTCATTCGTTTGCACGCCGAGGCTGCCATTTTTATTCAAACCCAGCGCATGTATATCGCCATCCAGAATAACACTGCCTTTTTGCACAAGCTGGTCGTTACTGGCAGCCGCTAATTTAATAGTTCCGCCATCTCCGGCCGTTACCTTACCATTGCTTTGGCGCCAAGCGCCGCCGTCCGCTTCAATTACGCTACCGCTGGCAAGACGAACGTCACCCTGTTCGGCTACCAGATTGGCGCTGCCGCCTTTAATCGCTAACGGGCTTAAAGCTTGCCCGGCGCGCATATCCTGCAAATCGTTAATCCACAAGCCGCTGACATCGATCAGCGCCGACGAACCCAAGGTTATAGAACTGGGTTGAATCACGTCCTTATCGGCTTCGTGCAGCACGATCGGTTTTAAACTGACTGTCCCGGAAGGGCTAACTATAGCGCCCTGTATGTTGAAGTTTTTCGCCGACAAATCCAGTTTGCCGAAAACGGGTAAATCAATGCGGGTATTTTGATTAACGCTCACTGCACCGTTGGTCTTGACAGTGATATTTGTAATTCCGGCGTTTTTCAACCTTCTGGTATCGAGAGCCAAGGCTACCGGCTCGGTGGAACCACCGGATTTTCTCGGTAGCGGACCACCCGGCGTTACTGACTGGACAAAGGCATTCTGATCGAATACCACATCCTGTTTACCAAAATTATTGCTGTGACTTAAATCGATTGACAGCGAACTTCCCGGCGCCAGATTAGACTCCTGTCTTTGCAACTGTCCGTTAATGGTCTGTCCGTTCAGATTACCGTCCAGCAGTGCTTCATAACTGCTAATACTTAACGAACCGCCAGCCTTGCCTTCCACATAGCCGGTATCGAAACGTCTGCTGAGCTGGGTAAGTATGCTGCTGTATTGGCGATTGGGATCGGCTTTAGCTATATCAAAAACCTGGCCATTTGACACAAGTTTTGTGGTTTCAATATTACCGGCCTGATATGCAACCGAACCGCCCGAGAAATCGACCGTACTACCGGCCTGGGCCACGACATCGCCACTAGAGTTCAAATTTATAGTGCCGCCCGACGTGCTGCGTTCATCGATATTACGCGCAACCCTATCCACCGCGCCTTTAACATCGGCAATGGGAATCGTTGCCGACTTTAAGGAGCCGTCAGCGGCATAAGTAAAGTCGACATCGCGCAGATCGACCGAGACGGTTTTGCCGTACAACACCCCGTCGCGCTGTAATGGCGAATCGCGCAGCTCATTCTTGCGTAGTTCAACCTTAATGATATTGCGGTCCGCCGCCAACTGCACATTCTTGATGCCTGAAACATCCACTTTGCTGCCCGCTTCCAGATAAACCCTGGCATCACCTTTCTCCAAGGGGATGGCTGGATTATCAAAGGCATTAATATCAATATTTCCGGAGTTTGCTTTTACTAGAGACTGATTCCTCAGTAAGACCTTATGCCCGCTGATCTCGATTTTCGAGCGCTGTTGCGCCTGAGCATCGATTGCCGTTGCCGACTTGTCGGCATCCAAATCGACGCTGGTGACGCTTCCGCCCGCTAACTCTACGGTTGCGCTGGTACCTAAACCGTCGTCCAATTGCGCAGCACGAGCCGCAGTGCGGGTAGTGCTGCGGCCCTGCAGCACACCTGATTCGCCAATTTGAATGCCTTCACGCGCCAACAATCTGACCGAACCATTCAATTGCACCGACGTCGTTGCCGACGCCACACCTTTTTGATTAACCGCAAAACCGATCAAACTGGTGTTGCCACGTTCCGCCAGGATTTTACCGACGTTATTAACTTGACCGCCTGTCTCCACTTCCACCAACAAGCCCCGCAAATTCGGATCGCCCTTGGCTTCTTGTAAATAAACCTTGTCCTTGGCCGCGGCCAGAATAGTCTGACCATCCGGCGTTTCAATCGTGCCTTCGTTCGTCACCGTCGGCGCGGCAATAATGACCCGTCCATTCGGTGCATTGGTTTTGATATGAGCGCCTGCTTCGACAAACACCTGGATTTTGACTTTTTGCCCGTGTTGATCGAGTACAAAATTGCCCTGATTGTCTTTTACATAAATTTCGCCATTGCTCTCGAAGGCGGCGGCACCTTGACTGAAGTCGAATGCTTTGGTGATACCGTCTTTAAGGCCGGCCTCACTGATGTTAAGCGTCGAGGCAACCAGCGAGTTGACATTGATCTGTGAATTTTTGCCAAACAGAAAGCCGTTTTGATTGATCAAATACACCTGACCGTTGGCGGTCAACGAACCCAATATTTTACTGGCGTCGCTCTGATGGATATTGTTTATCGCTAACGAGGTAGCCGATGGCTGATTGATCCGGACGCTGCTTCCAGCATCGATATTGAAACTCTTCCAATCCAGCGTCGCCTTGTCGGTGACTTGCTGAATAGTCATCGCATTTCCCGTCACGGCCGCTGTCGCATGACCGGCCGTGGCAATATCCACCGGCGTTGGTGTTAACGTTACCGGAGCGCTGGGTATCGGCAATTCCGCTCTGACTGTCGAAACGCCGGCACCAACCACAAAACCACCGGCAATCAAGGCTCTAATAGCCGAAACCAAGGGTTTTTGCTTGCTGACGGGCAGGTCGGAGGACAGAAAGTGACGATTAACCATGCGAAAGGCTTCCAGTAATAAAAATACAGTTTTTTCGATTCAACATAAAAAAGGGAATCTCTAATAATGGATTACGCCGCGATAGAACCATCAACACCGTTCTACCTGGAACCGGTTAATCGTCTCAACGAAACCCATTATTAGAGACTCCCTTAGTCATCCTAATCCAGCTGATCACTCCCTAAGTTCTCCCTCTGATCATTCCCTACAACATCCCGGTCGACCGGCTCCATTCTCCGGTCTTTGCATCCTGTTATTCCGTGAAGGCAGCGGAAGCCTGTACTGTACGGTTTTTGTCGTCAGCCAAACCGGCCACCGCCATCACGAAATATTTCAAAGTACTTGCTTGTAACCACGGGATACCCATAAAAAGGGGGAGGGGCACCCGTGAACCCAACGCTTACTTTTCCCTATCCTGCCGATCGCTCCTTAAACTCCTTCCGATCATCCCTTGTAAAATCCGTTTCCGGCCGTTCCTTAGACCACTCCGTCATCCTGTAACGGAATCAAACAACGACTCCGTCCCGATCGATGATGCGCCTGCCCATCCTTAAACCGGCGCATCCTCACTGTCCCATCTCAATCCCTGGATGGCGTCGTCCTTGACAATGACATTAACGCTTATTTCAGTTGAATGGTGTTGAATGTGTTACCTGTACCATTAGTGTAAGGAACCGGTACGATACCAACCCTAGGTACATATATGCTGCCTGCAGAATCGTGCTCGAATCCTGAAACAGGTTTAGTACTATCGTACGGCACGCTGTTTGTTGCGGCTGTGTTGGTTAATGTGGTGGCGAAGATACCGGTGTCGCCCCAAGCAGCTTTCAATCCGGTATTAACCGCAGAAGCAACTGCGTTGTCTCTACCCAGATCGTTAGCATACTTAGTCAGAATCGCTTTTTTGGCAGCCTTTAGTTTCGCAGCAGTGTAACCTGACAAACTGGTTGCACCTTCGGTTTGGCTAGAGTTTTGAACTCTAATCAACACTTCGCCTTCGGCCCAGTAGGGATAGCTGCCGGCGAACACGTTTTCCAGAGTAGGAGCCGCGCCATCGATTTTGATATAACGCCAGTTGTTGACGGCCGAACTAGTACCCGCGGCAGGAACGGCCGTGGCATTCAGTTTATCCGCACTATTCAAAGCAAAACCCCAAATCCGACGTCCGGCAACATTCAAAGGATTGCCGTTCGCATCAATGGCCGTGGTTGTACCGTTATTCCAGTCGGCCAAGTTTTTCGCGGAATCCCCCGCGCCGCCAGACTCTTGCACGTTAGGAA
>CAZGUM010000050.1:12181-18209 GCA_964529085.1 uncultured Methylomonas sp.
GCATCGACCCCGGTAAAACCGCCGTCAGCGACTTTAGAGTCCAGGTAATTTGCCGGACCAGCCAAAGCCAATGTCGTTGTGGTGGTGCCATTAGTACTGACTTGATAGACACCCGCCAGACCATTGGGAGGACTTGCCACAGACGCCCATTTCGCAGCAGTATTGGCGCTAGCTTTAAAGATGTTCAGGTTATCGTGAGCGATATTACCCACCAACGGAATTACACCATAGCCGGCTGCACCCAAGGAACGTTTGGTAATGTAAATCTTCTTGCCTGCCAAAGTATTAAACGGCGAGGATGTTCCGCTAAGGCCATTTAGATTGGTTGAAGCAGTAAAGTAGTAACTGGCAAAACGCTTGGCATCATCCTGAAATTTATGCACGGTGCCAGTCGCCGCTAAATTGCTGGTAATAACTCTTTCCAACGCGTCGTCCTGCGCCGCACCGCCCGAGGTGTAGATCACGATATCAGGATTGCCATCGGTCCATGGCGTCAGCGCCTGGGCTGTTTGCGAACCGGCCAACAATGAGACTGCCGCAGCCAGCAACTTGATTTTCTGTTGTTTATTCGTATTCATTTTAGTCCCTATAAATTACAAGTTGGTAATATCGGCCACGATTCAAACCGCTGCCGTTTGTTTACGGCGAGACAAACCGAGCATACCCACCATGCCACTCAAAAATACCCATGCCGCTCCAGGCAATGGTACTGCCGCCACATTCACAGACTTCCAAGTTAGGATATTATTGTCACTCAGCGAGAAGCTACCCAATAGGGTTGCAACATTAGTTCCGTTAGTATTGGACAAGGCACCAGTAAACGCATTGGTTACCCAGAAAAAATCAATGGAATTTACACCTGAGGCATTTAACAACCCACCAGTACCCCCTTGACCTAATTGATCAAGGCCAGCACCGAGCTTCTGGTTATACACTGAGTTATTAACTGGATTACCAAGTCCGGCCACATCGGCAACACCTGCGGATCCTAACTGGGCACTGGCAGTGGTAAACCACCCACCAACCTTACCTGTTGACAACAAAGTGTTGTTGATAGCAGCGTTACCGACAGGCTTGAAATCCCCAGCCTGTTGAGCTGTCACCAAGGCACCCCAAGGAGCTATAGCTGTACCGGAAGAATAATTGGGGTTAAGACTGATATTAGCCCCGGCACCACTAGATACCCGTGTATTACCGCTCAGCACAGACCATTTGAAATCCGCAGTATCCGTCGCGTATGCAGAAAAGGACGCACCACCAATTGCACTCAAGTCCCAGGTCAATATGCCGTTGGTTCCTTCAGAGCCATCCAGAAAACTGTTGTAGTTCAATCCGGTATGACCGCCCAAGGTCAGATCCAAAATAAAGGTGTGCTTATAATTGGGATTGGTATCGACATCACCAGCCTTATCCTCAATCTGGAACAACACCGAAGCCAGGCCGTTAGCAGCCGAAGGCAGAACTATGGTAGCCGACGCATTTCCTGCGGCAAGAGCCAGCGACGCGACCGCCGCAAGTTTGTGTATGGTCTTCATTATGATTACCTCAAAATAAAAAAATTAACTTCAAAAGGTGATGGGCTAACAAAGGAGCAATCCCTTGCAAAGCTAATAAGGCAAAATTTGGGCCATATATTAAATATATGATTTAAATAACATTTCAGAAAAATAATCACTTTTCACTGCTGCTACGCGTGCAGCTATTGCTGGATTACTGTTGATTTTCAAGCAGCTTAATCACAGCAATATCCTTGTTACTTGTGCAGTTTTTGCAAAATTCACCGCATCCAAACTGCCAATTGACAACAGTTTTGCCGCCCGAAATCATTCGATCTTGTGCGGCATTGCACTGTTGGGCATTGTATTTATTTAAGTTTTCTGCTTTACAGCCATACATCCAGCAATTGATGCCTGCATCCGGGCACCAGCGTTTCAATTGCTGCACGCAGAACGCCAACCATCAAACCATCTGCTCCAAAAACAACAGCGCATGCTGACAACCTGGTGACCAGGCACCAGACTACCTTTCAGCAGCAGAACCAAAACCAGGATTTACCTAAGACCCACGTTCAACCATGCAATATGTTCACAGGGCCACGAGGCAGCAAACTCAAGCGCTGACGCTTCTATTAAGACTCTGTTGAATTATTTATCGACAAGCAAATTTCAGATTGGCATCCGAATTGCTATAACTAGCCGGAACCGATTTCAACTTTTTACAAATAACTTATGAGGCGTGAGGACAGAAACCAAGTTGAACCAGCATCGCTTGTTCAAACCGTAGCTGCCGATTTATCCAAAACCATCAAAAACAACCGGCTTGGCCTGACGACATCCCGGCCAAGCCGGTATCAATTCAAAGAAAACTTTAAAGGGAGAAAAATATGGGCTTGAGCATTCCCCATTTATTGGTGGTTTTGGCCATCGTAGTATTGGTATTCGGCACTAAACGTCTTAAAAGCGTGGGTTCCGATCTGGGAGATGCGATAAAAGGCTTCCGCAAAGCCGTCAAGGAAAGCGAAGAAGACAATGCCATCGCCCCAATCGACGTCGACAATCTGGTTTCTGAAATAGTCGGCGAACGCGAAAAAAGCAAAATATAACTGAAGCCAGAGCTATCAACCGGGTGCCGTAAAAGTCTTGTTCGATTGAAGCAGGCATGAACCGGCATACCACACCCTAGTAACAAACATTGCCGGAACGAGAGGTTTTAGCCGCTACTGCTAATCCGGTAACCGCTAAAACCCTTCCCGTCGCTCCCGCCTCCAGGCGAGAACGATACTTAACGATTTTGACAGGAGCCAATTAATGAACCCAACACCCAAGCTGCTAGGCGCCTTGGCAGTAGCCGGATTTCTCGGTGCCGCGCTACCCGCTAACGCCCACCACGCCTTTTCCGCGGAATTCGACGCGGAAAAGCCTATCGAATTAAAGGGCCAGGTCACCAAACTGGAACTGGTCAACCCGCACAGTTGGCTATATCTGGACGTAAAACAACCGGACGGCTCGGTCGCCAATTGGGGTTTCGAATTTGGCGCACCGTTTAGTCTGAAAGAAAAAGGCATCACCAAAGCCAGTCTGCCGGTAGGCAGCGAAGTCAGCATCCAAGGCTTTCGCGCCAAGAACGGCAAGAATTTCGGTTACGCCGTAACCACCATTCTGGCCGACGGCCGTAGCGTTAAAACCGGCGGCGCCCAGGATGCGCCGGGCGCGCAAGCCGCCCCGCAATAATGCCGATTCGATCCACGGACCAAGGAGATCACGTCTTGAATACATTATCGATGAAGCAGGCAGCCGGTTTACGCTCCCTCGGTGCCGCACTGGCCCTAGCTTCCGGCATCCTGATGACGCTGCTGCCGCTTGCCGCCGCCGAGGCGGCTAATCAGAAAATTCCGCGCCTGAACAACGGCAAACCGGATTTTTCCGGTATCTGGCAAACCACCAGTGCCGCCGATTACGATTTGGAACCGCATGCCAACCGCAAGGATGCGCCGCCCGGCGCCGGTGTGGTGGAAGGCAGCTATCTTCCTTACCTACCCAAGGCGCTCGAACAGAAAAAGAAAAATTTCGAAACTCGCGACAGCAACGATCCGGCCCTAAAAGGCTACACACTGGGCGTGCCGCGCGGGATTTACTACCCGGAACCGTTTCAAATTTTCCAACGCAAGCAAGATCTGACGTTGGTGCATCAGTTCGGCCATTCGGTGCGCACCATACATACCAATAACACCGACCATCCCAAAGACCCTTACGACTGGTGGCTGGGCGATTCGCGCGCGCATTGGGAAGGCGACACGCTGGTGGTGGACGTGAAAAACTTCAACGACAAAACCTGGTTCGACCGCGCCGGCAATTTCCATAGCGATGCGCTGCACGTCGTCGAAAAATGGACTTATCTGGACTCAAACACCATCGAATACACCGCCACTATCGAAGACCCCAATGTGTTCAGCCGCCCCTGGAATCTCGGCGTGATTCTGCATCGGCATCGGGAAAAGAATTTTCAGTTGATCGAAGACTATCGATTCACGCTGGACTATGCCGACCATTATCCGCCTAAGCCGAACGCGAAATGACACGCGGCAGTTGCTGAAACAGACAGGTTTAACGAATAAATGAGGATGTTATGAAACACAAAAAGACACATCGAACTCTCGGTGTTTCCGGTTTGGTGGCGTTGCTGTCACTGGCGCCCCATATCGCATCGGCGGCGGACGAAGCCAAAAAGCCGGAGGCCCAGCCAGCGGCGCAAACCCAGCCGCCCGTGCCAAGACAGTTACGGTTAGGCGGACCGGGCATTCCGCAAGAAAAAAGCTTTCCAAAAATCGAATCCGGCAAATGGACCGGCCCCAGATTGGCGGACGGCCAACCGGACGTACAAGGACATTGGTCGAACACTATAGCCAACCACGACAATTTCACCGATCCGCAAGGCGGCATAATTAATGACCCCAATCCCAATCGGCGGCCCAAAGGTCCGCGCGAAGAACGCGCCCCCAGCCGGGTAAGCGATCCGGCGGACGGCCAAGTGCCGTTCCAGCCTTGGGCGCTTGAGAAGGTTAAAGAATTTCAAGCCAATTTCAACGACCCGGTCAAACCCGAATATATCGAGCCGTTGGCCCGTTGCGCTCCTGCCGGCATCCCCAAATCGCTGTTCTGGCACGGCTACGAAATCAGCCAATATCCGGGCTACGTGCTGTTTCAGTTCAACTCCGGCACCCGTATCATTCATCTGGACGGTAAACCGCATCTGCCGGAAAACATCAAATTGTGGAACGGCGATTCGCGCGGCCATTGGGAAGGCAACACCTTGGTGGTGGATGTCGCCAACCATAACGGCAAGGCTCTGTTTGGCCGCTCCGGCGAGTTCATCAGCGAAAACGGCAAAATTCAGGAACGCTACATTTTCAGCAACGAGCAACGCGACCGCTACACCTACGAAGCCGTGCTGACCGATCCGACCGTCTATACCCGGCCGTTCACCGTCACCGTGCCGGCCCGTAAATGGACTGAAAAAGACAAACCCAATGGCTGGCATTTCGAAGTCGAACCGGCCACCCATGCCGGCAAGGAATTGATCCTTGATCAATACGAACGCATCTGTGCCGAAAACAACGGCGGCTTCGGTTTGGTAGCGGAGGAAGGCAAAAAATGACCGGCAATTTCAAGCTGCCAACGAGGAAACATCCATGTCTCTGATTGAAATAGCCCAGATCCTGAACGATTCCGAGCTGGGTACCGCGTTGCGCGAATCGGTATATGCCTTCCCCATTGTCGAAGGCCTGCATCTGATTGGTCTGGCACTGTCGGTCGGCTTGATACTGTTCGTCGATCTACGCCTGCTGGGTTTGTTCCTGAAACAAGTGCCGGTGGAAGACATCATGCATCCGCTGCGGCCCTGGCTGCTGGGCGGTTTTGCGACGACCATAGCCACCGGCGTACTGCTGTTCGTGGCGGCCGCCGCCAAGATTATCCTGCTGCCGGTGTTTTTTTATAAGCTGGGATTCATCGCACTAGCCGGCGTCAACGCCTTATGGTTCGAGCTGAAATGGGGACGCCGGGTCAGCGAATGGGGCACCTGGGCGGAGCCGCCCAGCGCCGTCAAATTCGCAGGTTTTGCTTCCCTAACGCTCTGGAGCCTGGCGGTAATCGCCGGCCGCTTGATTCCCTATCTGAGCTACGAATAAAGGAAACCGCATGTCCACGCTCGAACTGTTCAAAACGCTACAAACCAGCGACTTCGGCAGATTCGTCGGCGGCCTGGATCATCTGTTTTGCGCCACATTGGAACTGGCGCATATCGTCGGCATGATCCTGGTGCTGTCGTCGATAGCGCTAGTCAGCTTGCGCTTATTAGGCGTCGGCTTACGCAAACAGGCACCCGCATTGCTGGCTAGGGCTACGTCCCGCTTTTTTTGGGTGGGCCTGGGCTTATTGGTGGTATCTGGCAGCTTGATTTTTCTGCCGGCGGCGACCAGCTATTATCCGAACGAATTCTTTTGGAACAAGTTGATCCTGCTGGCGCTGGC
>CAZGUM010000050.1:18309-23376 GCA_964529085.1 uncultured Methylomonas sp.
ATTTCGCTAAAGGAGTAAATTTTGAAACAACCGCTACTGTTCTCGTCCGTACTGCTCGCTGCCGGGCTGTCTGCTTGCTCGCAACCTGCGCCGGAACCAGCACCGCCCTCGCCGTTCCGGCCCAGTGCTACCTTGCAAGACATTATGCTGTCCATTATCGATCCCAATATCGACGCTGTCTGGAATTCGGTGTCTTCGATCAGCACCGCGCAAGGCAGCGAGGAACGCCGGCCGCAAACCGATGACGAATGGAAAATCCTCAGACAACATGCTCTCACTGTGGCTGAAGCCGGCAATTTATTATTAATAGAAGGCAGACAGATTGCGGCCGCCGGCGTCAACACGGCCAGCGGCGGCGCCGAATTGAACCCGCAAGACATACAGCAGCTGATTGCCGCCAACCATACGGAATTCGTCGACCGGGCTCATGGCTTGCACGACGCCGCGCTGGAACTGGTTGCCGCGATCGACAGGAAAAACCCGGAAGAACTGGAAGAAGCAGGCGGTAAGGTGGAACACGCTTGCGAACAATGCCATTCGCAATTCTGGTATCCCAACGACAAGCGGCCGCAATAAATTTCTGGTGCAAAACTGCTGCTAAATCAGCAGCACTGATGCCACCCTGCTGAAATTCCAGCAGGCTTGGTCTATTTGCCGTGGGCGGCGTTCCAAATAAACGTCGGCAAACCGCGGAATAGTGCGTTTTTAAAATCCTTATATAACAACAGCAACCACTGAAGACGGCACCCGCGCCGCCACGAAACCGCAAGAAAATAGAGTCTTGGTATGTGAATTGCTTACCAATGACGGCGTATAGTCTGTTCCCATACACCGAAAAAAAACGCCGGGCCCTCCAACATAGGCTCCCAATTCAACCGGATCGTGTAAAACCCTCCTCATGTGGATCGTCCAAATAGCCCTGCGCCGCCCATACACCTTCGTGGTAGTGGCTTTACTGATATTGTTGTCCACCCCTTACGTACTGCGGAAAATGCCAACCGACATTTTTCCGGTCATCGATATTCCGGTAGTGGCCATGCTGTGGGATTACAAAGGCATGACCCCCAAGGAAATCGCCGACCGGTTGACCGGTTCGGTGGAGCGCTCGATGTCTTTGATCGACGGCATCGAACACAGCGAATCCTTGTCTTTCGCCGGCGCGGCGATGATCAAAGTCTTCTTCCATCCCGGCACCGACATCCGCACCGCGATTGCGCAAGTCATGTCCAGCAGCAACTCGGTATACCGTTCCTTGCCGGCCGGCACCATGCCGCCCCAAGTGATTCAGTATTCGGCGGCCGATCTGCCGCTGGTACAGTTGGGCATTTCCAGCAGCAGCGTACCGGAAACAGAGGTCAACGATCTGGTGAATAATATCGTCCGAACCGAGTTGCAATCCAAGCGCGGCGTGGCGATGACCAATCCGTTCGGCGCCAAGAACCGGCAAATTACATTGGATGTGGATGCACCAGCCTTACTCGCTCGCGGTCTGTCGCCCGCCGATTTAAGCGAGACGCTGGCCGCGCAGAACCTGATATTGCCGACCGGCACCGTCAAGCTTGGCAGCAACGAATACGATGTCACCCTCAACGGCGCCATTGCGTCGATTCCGCGCCTGGCCGACCTGCCGGTTCGCACCGTGAACGGCGCCACCACGCTGGTCCGCGATGTCGCCACGGTGCGTGACGGCCCCTCGCCGATTACGACTATTGCCCGCCAGAACGGCGAACGCGGCATCCTGACTTCGATCTTCAAGGTGGGCCGCACTTCGACGCTGGAAGTGGTGGACCACGTCAAAGAAACGATTCCAAAGATGCTGGCTTTGATGCCGGAAGGCATCAATATGCGCTTGATGTTCGACCAGTCGCTGTTCGTGAAAGCCGCAATCGGCAACGTGTTGCACGAAGCATTGATCGCTGCCGGCCTGACTGCGGCGATGATCCTGCTGTTTCTGGGCAACTGGCGTACCACCTGTATTATTGCGGTATCGATTCCGCTATCGATCATGTGTTCCCTGATCGCTTTATATTTAATCGGTGAGACCATCAATCTGATGACGATGGGCGGTTTGGCTTTAGCGGTAGGGATATTGGTGGACGACGCCACGGTCGAGATCGAAAACATCGAACGGCAAATGCTGCTGGGCAAAAATCCGCATCAAGCCATCCTGGACGGCGCGGCGGAAATCGCGATGCCGGCGCTGGTTTCCACGCTTTGTATCTGTATCGTGTTCGTACCGATGTTTTTCCTGGCCGGCGTGGCGCGCAGCTTGTTCGTGCCGATGGCGGAAGCGGTGGTATTCGCGATGCTCGCTTCATACGTGTTGTCGCGCACCCTGGTGCCGACACTGGTCATGTATGTGATGTCCGGCCATCACGGCCATACCGATGCGCCGCCAACCAACGCCCTGGCGCGCGGCTTTCAGCGCCTGCATCAGGCTTTCGAGCGCGGCTTCGAACAATTTCGCGGCCATTATTTGGTACTGGCCAGTCATTTGCTCAAACATCGTTTGCGTTACAGCTCGGCAATTTTAGGCTTTTGCCTGCTATCGCTAGGCTTGGTACCGATATTAGGACAGGATTTATTTCCCGCCGTGGACGCCGGGCAAATTCGTTTACACATTCGCGCGCCATCCGGCACCCGTATCGAGGAAATGCCGCAACAAATCGACGCCGTGGAAAAGGTTATTCGCGAACTCATCCCGGCCGAGGAAATCAGCGATCTGCTGGACATCATCGGCGGCCCGTACAGTACGCGTAACACTTTGTTCGGTAACTCCGGCACCGTGGAAACCGCCGACACCGAAATCATGATCTCGCTACGTCCCGGCGACCACGCCCCGAGCGCCGACTATATAAAACAATTACGCGGGGCGTTGCCGGGTAAATTTCCCGGCCTGGAGTTTTTCTTCCAGCCCGCAGATCAGGTCAGCCAGACTTTGAATTTCGGCGTACCCGCGCCTATCGACATCCAGTTCATCGGCGGTAAACCGGAAGAAGTCATGCCGCAGGTTATCGCACTGGAAAATCGTTTGCGGCAAATCCCCGGCATTGTCGATGCGCATATTTATCAACGCATGAATCGGCCGGCGCTGGACCTGGAAATGAATCGCCAGCAGTTGCAACAACTGGGTTTGTCAGCCCGCGATCTGGCGCAAAACCTGTTGTTGACGCTCAGCGGCAGCATGCAAACCGCGCCGTCGTTCTGGTTGAATCCGGCCAACGGCAATTCGGTCAATATCGGCGTGATGGGCAATCCGCTGGATTTCGATAACCTGGATGCCTTAATGCGCACCCCGGTCGGCGGCGGCAACGGCCAACCGCAATTGTTGGGCAATCTGGTCAAGCTAAAACGCACGGTGATGCCGGCCGCGGTGACGCACTACAACGCCAACAACGTATTTGATATTTACGCCGGCGTGGAAGGCCGCGATCTGGGCTCGGTCAGCCAGGAGATCGAAATTTTGGTTGCCGAGGCGCACGAGCATCTGCCGCGCGGCGTCGAGCTGAATGTGCGCGGCCAGATCCAAACCCTGAACAGTTCGTTCACCGGTCTGGCGGCCGGCTTGGCCGTCGCGATTGTGTTGCTGTACCTGCTGCTGGTGGTGAACTTTCAATCCTGGCTGGACCCGATGATTATCGTCAGCGCCCTGCCCGCTGCGTTGGCGGGCATCGCCTGGACCTTGTTTTTGACCGGCACCACCTTGAGCATCCCGGCCTTAACCGGCAGCATCATGGCCATGGGCGTGGTCACCGCCAACAGCATCTTGCTGGTGTCTTTTGCCCGTACCCGGCTGGCGGCCGGCGTGCCGCCGGTGACGGCAGCGCTGGAAGCGGCGGCAACCCGGCTCAGACCGGTGCTTATGACCGCCTTTGCGATGATCGTCGGCATGTTGCCGATGGCTATCGGCTGGGGCGAAGGCGCCGAACAAAACGCGCCGCTGGGCCGCGCGGTGATCGGCGGCCTGACCTTCGCCACGGTGTCCACTTTATTGTTCGTACCGCTGGTGTTTGCCGGCACTCACCGCTGGCTGGTCCGGCGGCAGCAGTCGAATCGTACCCTCTTCGTCACTCCATAAAACTTTTATGAACAGTATCCCCTCATCTACCTTTGCATTGCCGTCCGTCGACAATCCGCACCGTACCCTGCTGGTAATCAAGCGGCTCGGATTAGGATTGTTGTTGTTATTACTGCTGGCCGGAACCTGGCGCTTGGCGCAGAATCTACAGCAAACGGAAACCTTACAAACTCAGACGGCGGCCAGCTTGCAGCGCAGCGTGATTGCGTCGCACTCCCGCCCCGGCGAGTCGACCCGTAAACTGGTGTTGCCGGCCAGTTTACGCGGCAATACCGAGACTCAAATCTTTGCCCGCAGCAACGGCTATTTAAGCGCCTGGCACAAGACCATAGGCGATCAGGTTAAAAAGGGCGATTTGTTGGCGGTCATTGATGTGCCGGAGCTAGAGCAAGAGCTGGCGCAAGCGCGCGCCGCGCTGGCGCAAGTGAAAGCCAGGCTGGAACTGACTCGCACCACTCTGCAGCGCTGGACGCAATTAAACGGCACCGATAGCGGCACACAGCAGGAGTTCGACGAAAAACGCAGCGCTTTTCTGCAAGCCGAAGCCGATTTCGCGGCGGCGCAAGCCAATGTCAAACGTCTGGAAAATATCGAAGGCTATCGGCGTATCGTCGCGCCGTTCTCCGGAGTAATTACCCGTCGAGCGGTCGATGTCGGCAGTCTGATCGTCGCCGGCAATCAGGAATTGTTTGCGTTGACCCAAACCGACCCGCTGAGGTTGACGGTCTGGGTGCCGCAAGTCTACGCCGACGACATCAAGGCCGGCCAAGAGGTTTCGGTTCGGGTGCAGGATTCGCAAGCCAAACCGGTTAATGCGCATATCGATCATGTAGCCGGTGCCTTGGACCCGATCAATCGTTCCCGGCAAGTGGATATAACCCTGCCGAATAAGGACGGTAAATTACTACCCGGTTCCTACGTGGAAATTTCGATCAATGTCGCCGGCAAATCCAACCCTTTGGTGGTACCCGCTAATGTGTTGGTGATCG
>CAZGUM010000051.1:0-15415 GCA_964529085.1 uncultured Methylomonas sp.
TAAATAAAATGTCTAACCAAATCCGCATCATCGGCGGCGAATGGCGCAGCCGGCACATCGTATTCGACGACGCGCCGGGTTTGCGGCCGACGCCGTCGCGAGTGCGGGAAACCTTGTTCAATTGGCTGCAAGCCGATATTTTGCATAGCCGCTGCCTGGATCTGTACGCCGGCAGCGGGGCTTTGGGGTTGGAAGCCGCCTCCCGCGGCGCCAGGCAGGTGGTGCAAGTGGAAAACAACCCCGCCAGCTGTCAAAAGCTGCGCGAGAACATCGCCAAATTGGCGGCGGCACAGGTTAAGTTGGCGCAACAGGACGTCAGTCACTTTTTAAACGGGCCGGCGCAGCATTTCGATTTGGTATTCCTGGATCCGCCGTTCGGCCTGGGTTTGATTGGGCAGACCTGTAAACTATTGGATGACAATGGCTGGTTGGCCGCTTACGCCAAAATTTATTTGGAATGCGAACGCAATCAGCCGCTGGATGATCTGCCGGCCGATTGGCGCTTGCTAAAAGCCAAGACGGCCGGCGAAGTCAGCTACAACCTGCTGCAAAAGCAATCGGATACTTTTGCCGCGGCGAATGGTTTAAAATAAGCCGCTTTTGCCTTTTTCTAAAGCAGATGAACATTACCGCGATTTATCCAGGCACCTTTGATCCCATCACCAACGGTCACCTGGATCTGATCCATCGTGCCTCCCGGCTTTACCGGCATGTCATAGTTGCCGTGGCGGTCAGCCGAGGCAAACAGCCTCTGTTTTCGTTGGAAGAGCGTGTAGCCTTAATCCGGGAAGTGGTGACCGAGTTCAGCAATGTCAGTGTGATCGGCTTCGATACCTTGCTGGTCGAATGCGCCAAACAACACCAAGCCAGCGTGATTATCCGTGGCCTGCGCGCGGTTTCCGATTTTGAATACGAATTTCAATTGGCCGGTATGAACCGTCGTCTGTCGCCAAACATCGAAACCGTGTTTCTGACCCCGGCGGAACAATACGAATTCATCTCGTCCAGCATGATCCGCGAGATCGCCCAATTGAATGGCGACGTGTCCAGCTTCGTGCCCGAATTGGTCAAACAACGCTTAACTGAAAAATTTTCCGAGGAGTAATCATGGCGCTCATTATTAGCGACGACTGTATCAATTGCGATGTCTGCGAACCGGAGTGCCCGAACGGCGCCATTTCGCAAGGCGAAGATATATACGTAATCAACCCGTCCCTCTGCACCGAGTGCATTGGGCATCATGACAAGCCGCAGTGCATGGAAGTGTGCCCTGTGGATTGTATTGATAAGGATCCGGATGTGGTCGAGGACAAGGACAGTCTGTATAAAAAATATTTGACACTGACAAGTTAATATTTGCCGTTTCAGACGCTTACATGTGCCTGAAGCGGCAAAATCAAGCAATGGGCTGAGCTCTGGCGCCGGCATCGCACAATCTAAACAAAGGAGATCGATATGCTCAAAAGTGTTGGCTATGCTGCTTATAACCCGCAAACGCCATTACGCTCGTTTCATTTCGAACGCCGGCAACCCGGGGCCACGGATGTGCGTATCGAAATCCTGTATTGCGGGGTTTGTCATAGTGATCTGCACCAGGTGCGCAACGAATGGCGAGGCACGACTTTTCCGGTAGTGCCTGGGCACGAAATCGTTGGCAGGGTTGTGGAGGTAGGCTCTCAAGTGACGAATTTTAAACTGGGCGATTTGGCCGGAGTAGGCTGTATGGTCGATTCTTGCGGCGTCTGCCCGGATTGCCGGGATCATCAGGAACAGTTTTGCGCTCACACCGTTTTTACTTACAACAGTCCGGACCCACATACCGGCAAAATGACCTACGGCGGCTACTCCAATCAAATCGTGGTCGACCAAGGGTTTGTGTTGCATGTGTCCGATAAGCTGGATCCGGCGGCGGTAGCGCCCTTGCTGTGCGCCGGTATCACCACGTATTCGCCGTTGCGGCATTGGAAAATCGGCAAAGGCCATAAGGTTGGCATCGTCGGCTTGGGCGGACTGGGTCATATCGGGCTGAAATTCGCGCATGCGTTTGGCGCGGAAGTCGTGCTGTTTACCACTTCGCCTGGTAAGGAAGCCGACGCCAAGCGTTTGGGGGCTAGCGAAGTGGTGATTTCCAAACATGCCGATGAAATGGCAAAGCATCTAAACAGCTTCGATTTCATTTTAAATACCGTCGCCGCGCGGCACGATTTGGATCAGTATCTAAGTCTGTTGAAGCGCGACGGCACGATGTGTCTGGTCGGCGTGCCGTCCGAGCCGCATCCGTCGCCGAACGTCGGTAATCTGATATTCCGCCGCCGTTCCCTGGCTGGTTCGCTGATCGGCGGTATTCGAGAGACCCAGGAAATGCTGGATTTCTGCGCCGAGCACGATATTGTTTCCGACATCGAACTGATTCCGATGGCCGGTATCAACGATGCTTATCAACGCATGTTGAAAAGCGATGTGAAATACCGCTTCGTTATCGATATGGCAACCTTACAGGCTTGATGCCGTTGTCGTTGCGTATCGGTTGTACAGTGCCGGCATTAAACACAGGTTCAGTAGGGTCGAGGTAATCAAGCCGCCGAGTATTACCACGGCCATCGGGTATTCGATTTCATGGCCGGGGATATTGCCTTTAGCGATCAGCGGCAATAAAGCCAGCCCGGCGCAGGCGGCGGTCATCAGGATAGGTGCCAGGCGTTCTTCGGCACCGCGCATGGCCAGTCCCGGGCCGAAGGGTACGGCTTCGTCTTGTTGCAGATGCCGGTAATGGCTCAACAACATGATCCCGTTACGGGCTGCAATGCCGAGCACGGTGATGAAGCCGACCAGCGAACCGAGCGATAACGCGCCGTCGCTGAAGAATGCCGCCGCCACCCCGCCGATCAACGCGAATGGTAAGGTCAGTGCCACCAGCAGCACCAAGCGGACAGAGCGAAAGTCCACATGCAGTAAGACCAGGATGCCCAGCAAACAAGCAAAGCTTAGCCAAGCCAGGCGTTCGCTGGATGCTTGCCTCGCGGCGTATTCGCCTAGGAACTCCGGGTGATAGCCTTGAGCAAAACTTAAACCTTTGACGCGGGTTTCGATTTCCCGGGCCACGCCGCCTAGATCGTTGCCGCTGACGTTGCAGGTCACGTCGATTCGGCGTGAGGCGTTCTCCCGCTTGATCTCGTTGGGCGCCGGGGTGATTTCCAGGTCGGCGACGTCGCCCAACGGGACGTGCGCGCCGGAAGGCGTATCGATGTTCAATTGCCGCAGCGCAGCCAAGTCATGTCTGACCCGTTCCACGCCCCATACCGCGACATCCAGCACTTTTTGTTCCCGGTAAATTTCGCCGACTTTACTGCCTTTGATCAAGGTAGTGGCCGCGCGTCTTACCTGGCCCGGCGTCAAACCGAAGTTGGCGGCGGCCTCGGGCCGCAGTCTAATCTGAATCTGCGGAATTAACATTTGCGGTTCCACTTTTAGATTGGTCACCCCCGGCACGCCGCTAATAGCCGTGCCGACTTCGGCAGCCTTGTCGCGTAGTATCGCCAAATCGGGGCCAAAAAGCCGCACGACTACCGTTGTACTGGCTCCGGTAAGCACTTCCTTGATACGCTCGCGTAAATACGTCAGCAGGTCGCGGTACAGGCCCGGATAACCGTCGACAATGGCCTGGATTTTCGCCACGGTACTGTCGTAATCCACCGAGGTATCCAGACTGAGCCACAATTCGGTGAAGTTGGGTCCGACTACTTCGTCGGCTACTTCGGCCCGGCCGATATGCGAACCAAAATTACGCACGCCGGGTATCGCCCGCAGCTCCTTGCTGACTTGCAGCGTAATACGGCGCATCGCCTCCAGCGAAGTGCCGGGTTTCTCGACCCAGTGCATCAGAAAATCGGTTTCCTTGAAGTTGGGCAAAAACGATTCGCCAAGACGCGGCAAAGCCAGGGCGGTCAGGAGAAAGGTGGTGAGCAGAATGCCTGCGGCCCAGTGCGGACGGGCGATAATGGCCGGCATTGTTTTGCGATATTGTTGTTTCAATACACGCGTCAGCGGCGCATCGCCTTCCCGTTGTTTCGAATTCGGCAACAGCAGTAAACACAGAGCCGGCGTTACGGTCAGCGCCACTAGCAACGAAGCGAAAATCGCCAATAGATAGGAAAAGGCCAGCGGCCGAAAGAACGTGCCGGCCAGGCCGTCGAGGAAAAATACCGGCACGAACACCAAGGCCACGATCAAGCTGGCGAATACCACGGCGCTGCGCACTTCCAGCGAGGCTTTCAAGACCACTCGGAATGGCGACAGCGGGCTACCGGCTGCTCGATTCAAGCGTAGCCGGCGCATGATGTTTTCCACGTCGATGACGGCGTCGTCCACCACTTCGCCGACGGCGATCACCAAGCCGGCCAAGACCATGGTGTTGAGCGTGCCGCCGCGCAGATAAAGTACCGCCGCCGCGGCCAGTAGCGACAGCGGGATAGCGGAAAGGCTAATCACGGCGGTACGCCATTCGAAGAGGAAGGCGAGCAATATCAACGCGACTAGCGCGCACCCCAGTATCAGCGCGTCGCTCAGGTTGTGCAGCGAGCGTTCGATGAAGGTTGCCGGCCGGAAGATGGTCGGGTCGATAGTGACATCGCGCAGACCGGGTTGCAATGCCGCCAGCGTGGCTTCGACGTGACGCGTGACCTCCAGTGTATTGCCCCAGGGTTGTTTCTCAACTATCAGCAGCAAGCCGGGACCATCGTTGATTACCGCGTCGCCGATCGGCGGCGGGTGGTCTTCGACGATCTCGGCGACATCGCCCAAGCGCAACGGCGCGCCGCCAACGAATTGCACGACGGTGCGGGCCAAATCTTCCGGCGTTTCCACCGGCGACAAATGCCGTACCGGCAAGCGTTGATTGGGGATGTCGACGAAGCCGCCGGCCGACACCGTTGCCGCATCGCCGGCGGCCCGGATCACCGCATCCAGCGTCACTCCATGAGCCGCCAGCCGGTCGGGATCGACCAGCACCTGCAATTGCCGGTCGCGTTGCCCCCAGATGGCCACGTTCGCAACGCCAGAAACGGCCAGCAGTCGCGGCCGGATGGTCCATAACGCCAATTCGGAAAGCGCCATTTGCGACAATTTTTCCGAGGATACGCCGATTTTCATCGCCCGGCTGGTGGAAGACAGCGGGGCTAACAGCACCGGCGCCCGCGCTACCGCCGGCAGGCGCGGAACGACAGTGGCGATGCGTTCCTGTACCAGTTGCCGCGCCCGCATCAGATCGGTGCCTTCCTGAAAAATGCAGACGACTGAGGACAAACCCAGTACCGATTTCGAACGCAGCGTTTTCAGCCAAGCGGTGCCGTTCACCGCGCTTTCCAACGGTACGCTGATCAGGTTTTCGACTTCTTCGGTGGAAAGGCCGGGGGCTTCGGTCTGGATTTCCACCAGCGGCGGGGCGAATTCCGGAAATACATCCAGCGGTATTTGCCGAGCGGCATAGATACCGAAAATTACCAGTACTAAAGCCAAGGCCAGCACCAATACCCGTTGGTGTAAGGAGGCGGCTATAAGACAACGCATCATTTACCCGCTCCGAATTCGGTGCCGAACAATTCCGCGGCGCCGGTTGTTACCACTTTTACACCCTCTTGCACACCGCCGGCCAGAGCGGCCTGGTCATTCTCCACCCATATCACCTGTACCCGGCGCCGGAGATAGATGCCCGCATCCAGCGATTGATAAACCCAACTGCCGCCATCCGCGTCGTACACGATTGCCGACCAGGGCACCACCACGCTGTTGCCGGCATCGCGCAACGGGATGGTCACGCCGACCCGCTGACCGGGCCGCAACATAGCGTCCGAATTTTTGACCTCGTAGAACAAATCCACCGTGGCAGCGGCCGGGTTGGCGGAAGGTGGCGCCGATACAGGGACCGCCTTAAGACCGGGCTTGCCGGGAGTACTTCTCAATTCGCCCACACTGGCCGGGACGCGCGTGTCCAAGGTTGCGACATCGCCCACGTATACCGGCACGCGCACCCATAGCGTGGCCCGGTTAGCCACATCCAGCAAAGCCGGACCGAGCAGGTCGCGACGGGCATGCGCAGTCTTTAGTGCGGCGGCGGCCAAGCCCACTTGTGCTCTCGCATCCTCCACGGCACGGTCGGTGCCGACCTTGTCGCGGCGCATCTGCTCGGTTCGATTCAAGGTTTGTTGCGCCGCTTGCGCTTGCACCTTGGCTTGTTCAACCTGGCCGTCGGCGTCGATTTGCGACTGCGCCAAACGCACCAACTCGGCCGGGGCCAAAGAGGGCAGTAGCGCATAAACCGACTGATTGCCATTGGCGGTTCCGGCCTGAGCCGGCAAGGTAATCTCGCCGCCGAACAGCCGGCTGCGGCTAAGTTGCCGCTGTTCCACCGTTTTGACGACTATGCCTAGCCGCCGCTCCGCATCCGGCGTCAGCTGGACCCGAGTTAATTCGGCTTCCTTCATCGGATGTTCGATTTTGGCGGGCGGGGCCGATGCCGATTCGGCGGCAAACGCAGCGCCTGCGTTCAGCAATAAAATGGCAATCAGAAGGGAAGCCGATGGAGCGAGGATTTGAAGAGTAGTTTTCATTAGGGTCCGACCGTGGAATCCGAAAAATATTGCCGCTTAAGCAGGGTTCAGCCGATGGCCGACGCTACGTTCCAATTCCGCGCGAGCCCGGCGCAGATCGGCGGCGGCTTGAGCCGATTTTAGCCGCGCATCCAACTGGCGGCGTTGGCTTTCGAGTACGTATAGATAGGTGACATTGCCCGCCGCGTAAGCGTTTTCGGCGTCGCGTACGTTGGCCGCCAACGGCGGCAGAATGGTTTGTTGCCATCGATTAAGGCTATCGCGGGCCTGTTGCAGTCTGACGGAGGCTTCGCGGATATCCAATGCGATTCGCTGGCGGATGGCAAGGTATTGTCTGGCCGCCTTGTCGAAACGCGCTTGTGCTTGGGCTATGCCGCCTTGATTTTGATTGACGATGGGCAGTACCACATCCAGCCCCGGCCCAGCCAGTAAAGGGCCATTGATTTGTTTGGCATTCAGACTGGCAGTGAAATTGAACACCTCGGCTCGTGCCAGGCCGATGCGCTGTCCGGCCGCTTCGACATTGATTTCGGCGGCGCGCAGGTCGGGGCGTGAGGCGAGGGCTTCGGGTAACAGTATTGTACTATCAAACGCTTCGTCGGCCGGTAACGGGCTGTTGGCTACGGTCTCAGGCCATTGTTCCAGGCTAAGTCCCGCCAGATGACGCAAGCGTTCGCCGGCAATTTCGACATCGCGTTGCAAGCGGCCGCGTTGCTCCTCGGCTTGTAGCGCATCGACCCGGGCATTGGCGACTTCCTGCTCGCTCGCATCGCCGGCGTTTAATCGGGCTTGGGTCAGTTCGGCGATGCTTCGGGTGAGTTTGGAGGACTCGTCAGCCAGTTGCAGACGATCCGAGGCCAGCGTCAACTCCGCGTTTGCCACCCGCACGTCGCGGATCAAGTCCAGACCGTTTTGTACCAGCCGCTGTGCGGTTTGTTCGATATCCAATTTAGCCAGGTCGATACGTTGCGGGCGCAGCCAGAATATTTCCAGGGGATAGCGTACCGTTAGCTCCAAGGGCTTTGCGCCTAAGGGTACCAACATCGAAAAGCTGGGGTTGGGCAGCATGCCGGCTTGTACCAGGTCGGCGCGGGACAAACCCAGATCGGCCAGAGTACCGCGGAAAGCTGCGTTGTTCCATAGCGCCAGACTGACCAGCTCGTCTTCGGACAAACCGTCCGCCAGGGCGACATTGGGCGGCCACGCCGCTTCATTGGTTTGGGCTTCGGTAATGCGTTGTCCCATGCGCTGTTCCAGATCGTCGGCTACCTGCTCCAAGCCGTTGCTTTGCGGTGTGCAAGCCGTCAGTAGTAAGGTCGCGAGCCAGATTGTCTGTCCATATGTCGATAAATGCTTCATGCGGGGATTTCCGGAAAATGAATTGTTATCTTCAAACCCAGGCCGTTGTCGCCGGCCGCCAGCGTGATGCCGGCCCGATGCCGGTCGGCAATACGCTTTACGATCGCCAGCCCCAGTCCACTGCCTGCTGCCGGACTATCCAGTCCCCGGTAGAAACGGTCGAACACGCGGTCGCGTTCAGCGGCAGGGATGCCGGGACCGGTGTCGACGACTTCCAAGCGGACTGCGCCGGATGCCGCAATTACACTGACATCCACTCGGGCAGCGAACGGGGAATGATTGATGGCGTTATCGATTAAATTGCGCAACAGAATGCGTAGCGACTCTGCGGACCCGTTTACCAAGATCGGTTCCGCCCGCGTGATGCCGAGGTCTACGTTTCGACTGGCGGCTATCGGCGCTAAATCGGCCACCACGGAGCGCGCCAACGCGTCGAGATATACGGGGCCGTGCGGATCGCCGCCCGCTTCCGGATCGAGGCGGGCCAATGTCAGTAGCTGTTGAACCAAATGACTGGCGCGGTCGATTCCTTGCTTAAGCGAGTGTAAGGCCGCCGAACGCTGCGCCGGTTCGCCAGCGCGTTCCGCTAGTTGCGCCTGCAGGGATAAAGCTGTAAGCGGACTGCGCAATTCGTGAGCGGCGTCGGCGGTAAACTGGCGCTGCGTCACCAGAGCCTGATCCAGTCGCTCCAGCAGACTATTCAAGGCGCAGACTAATATTCTGACTTCCTCCGGCAAATCCTGCGGAGGGATAGGCTCCAGCGAATTTGGATTGCGTCGCTCCACCGCCGTGGCGACCTCTTGCAGCGGCCTCAGACCCTGGCCGATGCCCCACCTGACCACTAACGCCAATCCAGGCAACAAAATTAATAGCGGCGCGAGTAGATGCCAGGTGATTTCATTCGCGGTTTCGCGGCGTTCGCGTATGGCTTGCGCGATTTGAATCGAGCCGGTGTCGGTATTCAAATTGAAGACCCGCCAATTCTCTCCGCGCCAAACGAGCGTGTCGTATCCCGACTTATTGCCTTGCGGTAGCGGTGAAAATGAATGAGAGCGATACAGTATCCGCCCGTCCAAGTCCCGTATTTGGCTGATCAGATCGATGTCCTCCCGGTGTGGTGCTCGCCGGTTTTGAACGGGTTTTACCTCGGGCGAGTAGCTGGAATTGGACAAGGAATAAGCCGCTTCCCGCAGAATCTGGTCGAACAGTTCGTCGATTTCGTCATGAACGTTAAGCTGGGTCGGCACGGCAAACACCGCGCAGGTTGCCAGTAAGGCCGGTATTAACCAAACTGTCAGGCGATGGCGAATAGATGATTTCATGGTTTTGCCACCCGAAATCCGACGCCGCGGACATTGGCGACGATATCCGAGCCTAATTTGCGGCGTAAATTGTGCAGGTGTACGTCAACCGCGTTGCTGGCGATCTCCTGTCCCCAGCCATAGAGGCGTTCTTCCAACTGGGTGCGGGACAGTACCGCTCCGGGTTTTTCCAGCAAGGCGTGCAGCAGCGCAAATTCGCGTGCCGACAATTCGACGGCTTTGCCGTGCAGCCAGACTTCGTGGCGGAGCGGATTCATACGCAATTCGCCGTATTCGATATCCAAAGATCCGCGTCCGGCGCTACGGCGGATTAGGGCATGAATGCGAGCCACTAGTTCTTCCAGTTCGAAAGGCTTTACCAAGTAATCGTCGGCGCCGCTATTCAAGCCGGCGACCCGGTCGCTCACCGCATCGCGGGCGGTCAGGATTAATACCGGAATGGCATTGCCGCATTTGCGCAGGTCGATCAGCAAATCCAGACCGGACAGGCGCGGCAAGCCCAAGTCCAGCAACAGTACGGCATATTCCGCCGACGGTGCGGCAAGCGCGATTTGGGCCTGCACCCCATCGCGCAGCCAATCGACGCTGAAACGCTCTTGGGCCAAACCTTGGCAAAGCGCCTGGCCTATCATGGCATCGTCCTCGACTAGTAATACACGCATTGTGATCTCTTAACAGGAAGTGGTTTCAGTATGCTACGGCAAGATTTAAGCCAGTATTAAGGCTTAGCGGCCGGCGAATCAGTTAAAACCCGCGGCACAACTCCGCAGCTGCATTGTTTTCCACCGGCGACGAAGTAATGATTCGGGCGATAATGCCGCAAGGGAATTGCCCTATAATCTTGGCGACATTATCTTAAAACCTTTGGTTTGCGGCGCCGGTTTTGCAGCACTGTAGGCTTTTTTCAATCGCGACGATTTAGCTAAAACTGGCTCGAGTCGTTTACGGCATTTGCGGATTACGGAGAATTTTATGCAAGACAGTATCGAAATTAGCGAATCGGTCCGGCATTATTACGGCCAAGTACTGCAATCCAGTAGCGATCTGAAAACCAGCGCGTGTTGCAGCATCGACGCCATGCCCGGATATTTGAAAGCGCTATTGGCCGGATTGCATCCGGAGGTGCTGGAGCGCTTTTACGGATGCGGTTCGCCGCTGCCGCCGGCCTTACAAGGTAAAACCGTGTTGGATCTGGGCTGCGGCAGCGGCCGCGATTGCTATTTGCTGTCCAAGCTGGTGGGACCCACCGGGCGGGTGATTGGCGTCGATATGACGCTGGAACAGTTGGAAGTGGCGGTGCGGCACCGGGATTGGCACGCCGAACGTTTTGGTTATGCCAATGTGGAGTTTCTGCATGGCCACATCGAAAATCTGGCACCTATAGGAATAGCGGACAACAGCATCGATGTGGTGGTGTCCAACTGTGTGATTAATTTGTCGCCGGAAAAAGCCAGGGTGCTGGCGGAAATTTTTCGGGTGTTAAAGCCAGGCGGTGAATTGTATTTTTCCGACGTATTTGCCGATCGCCGTATTCCTGTCGAATTGCGCCAGGATCCGGTACTGTTGGGCGAATGCCTGGGCGGCGCTTTATATTGGGAAGACTTTAGACGGATTTTGCACAATCTGGGTTGCCCGGATGTGCGGGTTGTCAAACAAAACCCCATTAGCTTGGACGATCCAGAGGTGGCCGCCAAGATCGGCATGGTTAACTTCAAGTCGGTGACGGTGCGAGCCTTCAAACTGGAACTGGAAGACCGCTGTGAAGATTACGGGCAAGTGGCTTGTTATCTGGGAACCATAGCCGAGCATCCGCATGCTTTTGAGTTGGACGACCATCACTATTTCGAAACCGGCCGGCCGTTGCGGGTGTGCGGCAACACCGCCGACATGCTGGCCGCGACCCGCTATGCCGAGTATTTTCAGGTGTTGGGCGATCAGTCACGGCATTTTGGTTTATTCGACTGCGGGCCGGTTGCGCAAGGACAAACGGCGAAGGCCGATGGGGCTTGTTGTTAAGCGTATTGGCGTAAATCCGCCGCGCTTTAGTTTCCGATAGTCAATTTATCCGCAGCCAAGGAGAATCGCACAATGAACGAACTGGTGTTTTATACCAATCCACAATCGCGCGGGCGTATAGCCCATTGGATGCTGGAAGAAACCGGCGTACCGTATGAAACGGTATGGCTGGAATTCGGACCGGCGATGAAGAGCGCCGAATATCTTGCCGTGAACCCGATGGGCAAAGTGCCGGCTTTGAAGCACGGCGCGGCCTTGATCACGGAAACCGCCGCCATCTGCGCTTATTTGGCCGATCGTTTTCCGGAGAAAAACCTGATACCGCCGGTCAACCATCCGGCGCGGGCGGATTACTATCGCTGGCTGTTTTTCGCGGCGGGACCGTTGGAATTGGCGGTGACTGCGAAGGCCTTGGGCTGGCTGGTGCCGGAAGGCAAGAGCGGATTTGTCGGCTTCGGCAGTTACAACGCGACTATCGATACCCTGGAAAGGGCGCTGGCTACAGGGCCTTATATTTGCGGCGATCAATTTACCGCGGCGGATGTGTATGTCGGGTCGCAATTAGGTTGGGGCATGATGTTCGGCACCATCGAAAAACGCCCGCTGTTTTCAGACTATGTCGCGCGGGTATATGCTCGTCCGGCGGCGCTAAATGCCGTTCGCCTTAACGAAGAGTACTTGCAAAGTCGCCAATCCTGATCAGGCGGCCGGGTATCGAAGGATGGGCATTGATAGTGGTATAGTGCGGCGCCAAACCGCCATTCCTTAAATCGTGCTTCGCTTCGTAAAGACAAACCGCAACCAGCCATGACAACCCTTCGCGACGATGCCCCGATAGGCGTATTTGACTCAGGTGTCGGCGGCCTATCCGTGCTACGAGCAATTCGCGACGAGTTGCCCGCGGAAAACCTGCTTTACGTAGCCGACTCCGGCTACGCGCCATACGGTGATCGCGATGCCGATTTTATCGCGGATAGGGCAAGCACTATCACCGGATTGCTGTTGGATGCGGGCGTAAAAGCGCTAGTAGTGGCTTGCAACACGGCGACCGTGGTTGCCATCGCCAAACTCCGCGCCTGGTGCCCGGTGCCCGTGGTGGCCATGGAGCCGGCCATTAAGCCGGCGGCGCAAACGACTAAGTCGGGCGTGGTTGGTGTGCTGGCTACCAGTCAAACGCTGGTCAGCCCTAACGTAGCCAGGCTCTGCGCCACTTACGGTCAAGGCATTAGAATTCTATTGCAGCCTTGTCCGGGGCTGGTAGAACAAGTCGAGAAAGCGGAACTGCGCAGCGAGGCGACGCGTGAGCTTCTGGAGCGTTATCTTGCGCCGCTACTGGTGGCTGGCGCGGATACGATTGTGCTTGGCTGCACCCACTATCCCTTTCTTGCCCCGCTCATCCGCGACATCGTGGGTGCGGAAGTCGCGATAATCGACCCGGCTACCGCGGTTGCAAAGGAAGTCGCCCGGCGCTTGGGCGATAACCGCGCCTCAATATGCGCAGAGCGTCCGGTAGAAGTTCGTTTTGTTTCAAGCGCAGGAGGCAGCGGTGCTAGTGCAATCATATCCGCGCTATGGGGCAGCAGAGTGGAGGTTTTGGGGATTGAGCCGCAGCGTTCTTGTCAACCGACAGGTTTCGGAGCCTCCGGCTAGCGAGTGCGTTTTGGGTTGTAAGGCCATTTGCAGAACCCTCCGGCATAAACCTTCGCCATACGAGTAAAGTCGGGGAACGATACCTAATCTAAATTGCCTGAGATTTTGCCGGCTATCGCGATTACCGGATTTGATTGACCATGGGAGGCTGCATGCGTAGCGCGCAAGAATTCGATCTATGCGTCATTGGCGGCGGCGCGGCCGGCTTGGTGGTGGCTGCCGGCGCGACAGCACTGGGCGCGAAAGTGGTGTTGGTGGAAAAACGCGCCTTGGGCGGCGACTGTTTGCATTACGGTTGCGTGCCGAGCAAAGCGCTGATTCACAGTGCCAAGGTTGCACAAATCATCCGCGATGCCGAGCGCTTTGGCATCGCCGGGCAAACGCCTGCCGTCGATTTGTCCAAAGTAATGCGGCGGGTGCAAAGCGTGATTGCCCAGATCGAACCCAACGACAGCCCGGAACGTTTTGCCGAATTGGGCGTTGAAGTCATTTTCGGCGCCGGTGAATTTACCACTCCAAACCTTTTTACCGTCAACGGCCGACAAGTCCGCGCCAAAAACTTTGTCATTGCCACCGGCACCCGCCCGGCGATTCCGCCATTACCCGGCCTGGAAAACATCGCGTATCTAAGCAACGAAACCCTGTTTGCGGTGAAGGAGCCGATACCGCAATTACTGGTATTGGGTGGCGGACCCATCGGCTGTGAAATGGCACAAAGCCTGGCCCGGCTCGGTAGCCGGGTGACGCTGTTCGATCTGGCGCCCCGCCTGTTACCGCGCGAGGACGAAGATATGAGCGCGGTGCTGTATCAGCAAATCAAGCAGGAAGGCGTTGATTTGCATCTGGGCATTAAAGTGCTGAAATTCGAGCATGCCAATGGCGAGGTGCGCGTGTTGCTGGAACATCCGCAACAAGGCCAGTATTGGCTTAGAGGCAGCCATCTGTTGATCGCGGCCGGGCGCAAGCCCAATCTGGAAAATCTGGGGCTGCGCTTGGCCGGCGTCGAACTGGACAATGGCCGCTTGATATTGGATGCCCGGCTGCGCACCAGCAATAAAAACATTTATGCTTGCGGGGATGTTGCCGGCCCGTATTTGTTTACTCACATGGCCGAACATCAAGCCGGTGTGGTGTTGCGGAACGCGCTGTTTCATTGGCCTAGCAGAGCCCAAACCCGCAACATCCCTTGGTGTACCTATACCGATCCGGAACTGGCGCGGGTGGGTTTGTCGGAAACCGAAGCGATGGCGCAGAGTATTGCCCATCGCGTCTATCGTTTTCCGTTCGCAGACATCGACCGGGCACTGACGTCTGGCGAAACCGTCGGCTTGGCCAAAATCATCACCACGCCGCGCGGTAAACTGCTGGGTGCCTCTATCGTCGGGCCGCAAGCCGGAGAATTGATCGCCGAATACGTGTTGGCAATAAGCAAGGGCATGTCTGCCGCCGATTTGAGCAACACCATTCATATTTACCCGACTTTGGCGCAAATCAATCGCCGCGTTGCCGACCAGCGCCTGAAGGAAGCGTTGACACCCCAGCGTAAGCGCTGGCTTAAATGGCTGTTCGGTTTAAGAGGTTGATGAAACGCCGATCAAGGCGAACTGGTCGTTTGCATTAAGGAGAAAGAGTCATGCAAAAGCACTATTTGATTTGGCTGCTGCCGATTGCGATAGCCGCGTTCTTTCTGTTCGACGGCCCGCAATTGTTTAGCCTTGAGAACATTAGCGAGCATCGGCAAATGCTCACGGCTTTCACCGAGCGGCATTATCTGGCGATGCTGCTGGCTGGCGGCGTAGTCTATACCCTGTCAACGGCTTTAAGTCTCCCCGGCGGTACGGTGTTGTCCTTGTTGCTGGGCTTTTTATTCGGGCGTTGGGTCGGCACGGTCTTGATTCTGCTGGCCGCGACGCTAGGCGCCACCGCCGTGTTCTGGCTGGCTCGCTATTTATTGGCGGATTGGGCCAGGCAGCGTCTGCAAGGTCATGCGTTGTCGCAAAAGCTGTTGGCCGGCTTTCAGGAAGATGCTTTCAATTACCTGCTGTTCCTGCGCCTGGTGCCGCTGTTCCCGTTCTGGCTGGTGAATCTGGCGCCGGCCTTTACCCAGGTATCGTTGCGCACCTATGTAATTACAACCTTTGTCGGTATCCTGCCGGGCAGCTTTATTTTTGCCAATCTGGGGCAGTCGCTAGGCAATATCAACCGGCTGGATGATGTGTTTTCCTGGCAAACGTTGCTGGCCCTGAGCCTGCTGGGCGGCTTGGCATTGATCCCGGTATTGTCCAAACACTTGCAACCGAATCGATTTGGCGGGTAAGACGGAATGTTGAATCGTCAACTGACCAGATCACTACTTCTATTGGCATTGTCGAGCTTGCTTGCATTGGCGGCGGAACCGCGTGTGCCGCTCGGTGAATTCAGCCAAAACCGCCTGGACGGCTGGGAACAAAAAAGCTTTAAAGG
>CAZGUM010000051.1:15515-22917 GCA_964529085.1 uncultured Methylomonas sp.
TGGCGCTGATGACCGACACCGACAACAGCGGCGGCCAGGCTTTGGCGTATTACGGTGATATTTGGTTTTCCAAGGATTAATGCATGCACAACACCCGACCTTTACTGGCCAACAGCGATTTCCCGGCTATTTCCCGCAAATCGCTGGAAATTCTGCAAATCAATCTCGGCTATCTATGCAATCTCAGTTGCGTGCATTGCCATGTCAACGCCGGGCCGAAACGTACCGAGTTGATGAGCGAGGATACCTTGGCACAGGTGCTGGCGTTTGCCGAATCAGCCAAGATTCACACTCTGGATTTAACCGGCGGCGCGCCGGAGATGCATCCGCAATTTCAATCTCTGGTGCGCGCGGCGCGAGACAGGGGTATTAAGGTCATCGACCGCTGCAATCTGACGATTCTGGAAGAGCCGGCTTATGCAGGATTTGCCGAGTTTTTGGCCGAGCAGCAGGTCGAGATCGTTGCTTCTTTGCCGTGCTATTTGCAGGGAAATGTCGATAAACAACGTGGTAAGGGCGTGTTTCAGGATAGTCTGGCAGCCTTGCAACGCTTGAATGGCTTGGGTTACGGCCAGCCGGATAGTTCGTTGCAGTTAAATCTGGTGTTTAACCCGCAAGATGCGATATTGCCGCCGGATCAGCACAACTTGGAGCTGGCATACAAACAGCATCTGCATCAGCATTACGGCATTGTGTTTAATTGCCTGTTCGCGATTGCCAATATGCCGATTCAGCGCTTCGGTAGCATGTTGGTCAGTCAGGGGCGGTTTGAGGAATATCTGAGTCTGCTCCGCGATAGTTTCCGTGCCGAGAATCTAGCCGGCCTGATGTGCCTGAATACCATTAGCATCGACTGGCAGGGTTATGTGTACGACTGCGATTTTAATCAGATGCTGGCGATGCCTTTGGCGGCCGATAAGCCCCGGCCGCGTATCAGTGAGTTGAACGTAGCGGCATTGCACGGTGCGGATATAGCCACGGCCGCGCATTGTTACGGCTGTACCGCCGGCCAAGGCAGCAGTTGCGGCGGCGCTTTGGGTGCCCAGAGTTAATGATCCCGCAAATCAGCATTATCATGCCGGTCTTCAACGAGGCGGCGCAGCTTGAGGGCAAATTGCAAGCCTTGCAGCCACTGAGAACGCGCTGCGAATTGCTGTTGGTTGATGGTGGCAGTAAAGATGTCAGTTCGGCTATTGCCGAGTCATTGGTCGATCAGGTTTTGCAAAGTCCGTGCGGCCGGGCCAGACAAATGAATCTGGGGGCGCAATATGCGCAAGCGGATGTACTGTTGTTTCTGCATGCCGACACTCAATTGCCGGATCAGGCTATCGATTTGATTATGTCGGCGGTGAAACACGGTGCGGTTTGGGGGCGTTTTGATGTGCAATTCGACAGCCGGCAAGCCGTTTTTAAATTGATTGCCTTGATGATGAATGCGCGCTCCCGGCTGACCGGTATTGCCACCGGCGATCAAGCCATCTTCATCACCCGGCAGGCTTTTCAGGCCGTGGGCGGTTTTCCGGAGATTGCGTTGATGGAAGATATTGCCATCAGCAAATTGCTGAAAAAACTCGCTGAACCTTGCTGTCTGAAGGCCAATGTCGTTACGGCCGCGCGGCGCTGGCAGCAACACGGTATCCTGGCTACCATCTTATTGATGTGGCGCTTGCGGCTGCGGTATTTTTTCGGGGCTAATCCGGATGATTTGGCGGCGCGGTATTATCGGAGGCAGTGATGGAAGCAATGGTGCGCTTGGGCGTGTTTTTGGGGATATTCTTGTTAATGGCGGCTTGGGAATTGTTGCGACCGAAGCGGCAATTGAGCTTGGAACGGCGCCGGCGCTGGCCGGTTAACTTGGGGTTGGCGATCTTGAATGTCGGCGTGATGCGGCTAAGCATCGGCGCTGCGGCCTGGCTGGCGGCGATTTGGGCTACCGAGCAACAAATTGGCTTGTTCAATCTGGTATCAATGCCGAGTTGGCTGTCGATAACGCTGAGTCTATTGCTGCTGGATCTGGCGATTTATGCCCAACACATCGCCGCCCATCGCTGGCGCTGGTTTTGGCGCTTGCATCAGGTACATCATACTGATATGGATTTCGATACCACGACTGCTGTGCGCTTTCATCCCATGGAAATCATGCTGTCGATGCTTTACAAGGTGGTGCTGGTGGTGTTGCTGGGTGCTGATCCAGTCGCGGTGATTGCATTTGAAGTGATCTTAAACGGTTGTGCCTTATTCAATCACGGCAATGTCGGCCTGCCGCCAGTCATCGAGCGCTGCTTGCGCTATTTGATGGTGACACCGGATATGCATCGCATTCATCATTCCGCGTTTCAGCCGGAGACCGATAGCAATTATGGCTTCTCGTTGTCGTGCTGGGATAGGTTGTTCAAAACCTATTGCGAGCAGGCGAGAAAAACGCAAACCGAAATGACGATAGGTTTGGACGAGTATCGCGATAGTGCGGAACTGGGTTTTGTCGGCCTATTGGCCTTGCCGTTTCGGCGTCTACGCGGGAGATGAGTTATCTGTTTCCCGATTGCGTATTGTTGATTTTCTGCAAAGCGCCGGTGGCGGGCCAAGTCAAAACCCGGCTGCAACCGGCCTTGAGCGCCGCGCAAGCGGTTGCGGCGCATATCGAACTGACACGTTTTACGCTGGATCGTGCCTTTCACCAGTCTCTGTGCGACGTGCGTTTGTGTTGCGCGCCCGATCCTGAGCATGCGTTTTTTCAACAGTGTGCGGCAAATTACCCGTTGACCTTGCATCGCCAAAACGGCGCCGGCTTGGGCGAAAGGATGCAGGCTGCTTTTGCCGACGCCTTGCAGATTTACCGGCGTGTGGTGTTGATCGGCTGCGATTGTCCCAGTTTGAGCATCGAAAATCTGCGGCAGGCATTTGCGGCATTGATGGATGGCGCCGATCTGGTGCTGGGGCCGGCGGAAGATGGTGGCTATGTGTTGATCGGCATGAACCAACCGCAACCCGAGTTGTTTGCGAATATGCCCTGGGGCAGCAACGCGGTCATGGCCGAAACCCAGCGGCGCGTTACCTATAGCGGTCTGAAATTGCACGAGCTAGCCGAGCAGTGGGATGTCGATACCGTCGAAGATTGGCGCCGATTTCAAGCCCTCTATTCTGCTTAAGAATTAATCGGCAGCGTTTTTATGGCGCTAGAGAACATCGGCAACAGGCTAAATGAGTTTGTTTCCTTTTAGCGATCAATCAATGTGTTTTTTGAATCATTGTCAATGAATGTAATCGGGCATATAGTCTAAGTCCGTGTATTACTTCGGGAAACGAACATGAATCAATTACACAAAGATATTGTCACCGGCTTGGTATTCGTGACCGGTGTTATCGAATTCATCTCGGGCGATTTTATTATTTCATCCGCATTATTCGCGGCGACCACCTTTGCCAGCAATATGAGTTCGAGCCGGAAAAACCGTAAGAATTGATTTGCGTGTGGTTTGGCCCGCCCGGCAGTTGTTTCGATAAGCGGCCTGCACTCTGTGTATAGGCTGGGAAAAAAGGGATTATCCGCTTCGCTGGCGTAAGCAATGATTTACAATATTGCGATGTATACAATCAATTACTGTTGTAAATGGCCGACGCGAAAACTTACCTGAACGTACCCTACGCCGAAAAAGACGCGGCCAAAGCGCTTGGCGCCAGATGGGATGCAGCCGTTAAGAAATGGTATGTCCCGGCCAATAAGGACCTGGCGCTGTTTGCCAAATGGCAAGCCGAGTCCGGTGTTGTTGCGTCTCCTGTTGGCGCGCCCAATATAGTCAAGCTGCCTGCTGTCACCGATAACGCGGTCGGCGGCACAACCCGCGCTAGCGACAAACACTTTGTGGCCTATGACGGCGACGAACCGCCATGGGATTGAACGTCCTGTTTGACTATAGCTAATGCGCCCTTTGAAATACCTGGCCGGTTACGCGCCTACCGTCACCGAGCAGGTAAATCGGCTGATCGCAAGCGATAAGTTGCCGGCTCTCTTGCAAAAAAAATACCCCCGCCCGCATGACATAAAGACGGATAAAGCGCTTTATGCCTACACGATGGACCTTAAAAATCAGTTTCTACGGCAATCCGGTCCGCTTAGCAAAGTTGTTTACGACGACAAAATCGATTTGTTGCATCAGGCCTTGGGCTTGCATTCCGTGGTTTCGCGAGTGCAAGGCGGTAATTTAAAGTCAAAAAACGAAATTCGCATCGGTTCGGTCTTTAAAATTGCGCCGCCGGAATTTTTAAAAATGATAGTCGTGCACGAGTTGGCGCATCTACGAGAGAAGCAGCATAACAAGGCTTTTTACAAATTATGCGAGCACATGGAGCCGGAGTATCACCAATTGGAGTTCGATATGCGGCTTTATCTGACGTGTCTGGATTTGGGTGGGAAACTTTATTGAACTGCCGCTAGGCTGTGGCGGAGGCTGGGCAGCAAGCCTTTCCAAGAAATTACCCGCGCCCGGATCTAATTGATTTCGATTTTTCTTGATTTTGCCTAGCTATAGTTCGACTATTGCGTCAGAATTTACTTACTTTTTTACAGACATTTATATTGGAGAAACATCATGCGTGTAGCTGAGTTAATGACCACCAAGGTATTTACCGTCGAACCGCACGATTTGATCGATCGCGTGTTCTTCTTGATACATTACGAGAAAATCCGCCATTTGCCTGTGGTCGAGAAAGGCAAATTGGTCGGCATCGTTTCCGATCGCGATTTGTACAAGGCCCTTGGGCCAAAAAGTAATTCCAATGCGGTGGAGCCTGCTAAAGACAATACGCAATTGCATGTGGTATCGCAAAAAGTAGTGCATATCATGCATCGCGGGGTTTACACAGTTACCCCGGAAACGCCGGCCTCGGAAGCGGCGGCAATGATGGCGGAACATCGGGTCGGCGCTTTGCCGGTGGTGGAAAAGGATAAATTAGTCGGCATATTGTCCGCTACCGACATTTTAAGAGTGTTTGCCAAGCTGGAGCGCGCGCACGAAAAGCTGGAACAACAGATCAAAGAAGGTGCCGCGCACAGCTAAAGCAGGGTGGGTTTACTGCGCACCGTCTGAAAGCAAAGGGGCTGTTCAGCTAGCGATTGCAGCTCTTTTGTCCACTAAATAGATCCAATCGTTCTCTTCTTTGACTTTCAACGCGGTTAGTTTTTTGCCTAAGCAAATTTCGCTTAAAGACTCTCCGCTAATCGGGTCGTAGCAGATGCTGTGCATGGAACACTGCAAATAGCGTCCGGATTCGTCGAAAATGTTGCTGTTCTCACAATCCAATGCCTTGGGCATGTGAACACATTGGTTCAGATAGCCGTAGACTTCGCCCTGGAAGCGCACCAGAACCGCGTTACGCGGTAAGCCTCGATAGAGCAGGTTAAACGAAAATTTGCCGAGCTCGGGAACTTGTTGGGCGGGGCAGATGGTAAATTGGTGTTTCACCGACATGATTTTTATCCTCCGTTATGTTCGGAAGCAAACCTCGGGCCATAAAACAGTCGGTTTTGTTGGTCGATCGTCGGTGAGTAAGCAAGTCGTCGCTGATGTTTAGCGAGCGTATCCGAGCTAGCGGATATTAAGAAGCGGTGGCCGGTTTCTTGGTTTTGTTTAATTGGGCCAGGAAATAGGTGTCGTAGTGCCAGCCGATACGGGGTGGCGGCGGAGTGCGTAAAATCATTAAAGCCTCGATTTTTGCTGGGGTGGTGCTGAATTAATTAAGACGTTTCTTCGGGCTGCCGGAAGGCAAGTGCAAGAGGAGACGGTAGGAGTACGAGGGGCAAGGTTGCAGTTTTGCTGTCATTGTCGGTCGTTTGTGATCTCACTGCGGCTCGATCACGGCTCCGAATCTATCAGGAATGCGCGGATAAAGATAGTAATAACTTACTTTAGCGTATTTCAACCGAGATGGGTGCCGAGCCAAACCACGTTTGTCGTGCGAGAAAATAGTCGCAAAATTAGCTGTCGCGCAAGCCGGCTTCGGCTTCCTGCGCCTCGTTTTCGCTGCGAATCAGCCAGTCCAGAATTAAGGCATAACTGGTGGCCAGCAAGGTCGGGCCGATAAATACGCCGATAAACCCAAACGCCAGCAAGCCGCCGAAGATGCCGAATACGATCAACACAAACGGCAACTCCACTTCTCGGCTGATCAGAATCGGCCGTAGCCAATTGTCTATCGTGCCGACGAACAGTAAAAACCACAGTGCGATGAAAATTGCCCAACCGGTTTCGCCTTCGGCCAGTAGCCATAGTGCAATCGGCAGCCAGACTACCGTGCCGGCCGCCGGAATGATCATCAAAAAGAAGGCGATTACACCCAACACAAAGGCGTAAGGCACGCCGGCGATGACAAAGCCCAGAATGGAGGCCAAAGCCTGTACCAGGGCGGTGCCGAGTATGCCGTATACCACCGCGCGCAGACTGGAGCGTACGATGTGCAGGATACGTTGGGTGCGCTCGCCTGCCAGGCGTTCGACGCCAATCACGACATGTTGGGCCACGTGTTCGCCGTCGCGATAGAAAAAAAACAGCACCAAAATTGCCAGCCCCATATGCATTAACTCGCCGGCTAAACTAATCCCCTGTTGCAGCACCCAGCTACTGGCACCCAAGGCGTACTGCCGGGCCAGATTGACCAGGCGGCTGGAGTCTTCGCCGAAGCTTTGCCAAGCGGTGACGGCGTTGTCGCCGACCAGCGGCAGGGCTTGCAGCCAGGTTGGCGGTTCCGGCCAAACATGCCGGCTCTGATTTAGCCATTGCAGTAGACGATTGATGTCGTCGGTAAAGGTAAGGGCGGCCGCGACGAAGGGTGTCAGCAGCAATATGCCGATAGGTAACACCATCGCGGTGGCGGCCCAGTTGGCGGTTAGCTTCCAATCGCGTAAGCGTGCATATAGCGGCCAGGTGACAAAGCACAGAATGGCCGCCCATAACAAGTCGAAGATAAACGGCCTTAACACCTGATAACAGGCAAACAGCAGCAGACACAAGGCCGCCAGACTGGCGATTTTTTCGTAACGGGAAATCTGGATAGGCATGATCGGGTAGACGGCAGCTAACTGAATTTGAATGGATAGTCGGGAGTTTACGGCATTATCGATTAAGCCGGTATGACAACAGGCTATTTAAACAACGCTTGCTTGTCCGGCGGCGCTTTACATAGAATGCGGTAGTCTATAGCTGGAGAGCCCTATCGTGAGCGAAGCCCGAGAGTTTATTCCGATCAATATCGCCGTGTTGACTGTCTCGGATACTCGTACCGAATTGGACGACGTCTCCGGGCAAACCTTGGTCACGGGTTTGACCGATGCCGGCCATATTTTGATCGATAAAAAAATCGTTCCCGACGATATTTACCAAATCCGCGCCGCCGTCAGTCATTGGAT
>CAZGUM010000052.1:0-4459 GCA_964529085.1 uncultured Methylomonas sp.
GCATTTTTTATGCGAATCGCCGATTTATCGCCAGCCATCCTGTCGCGCAGCACTAACAGCATTCCCAACGCCGAACTATCCAGATAATCGGTACCACCAAGGTCAACCTCTATCAGTTTCACACCGCTTTCCACGAGTTTGGTCGCCTCGCGAAATTCATTGTGCACACCAAAGTCGAACCGGCCGTTTATTTTAATGGTCAGTACACCCGAGTCGACCCGTGCATCAATAGCCATAGTACCTGTCCTCGACATTTAACATGCTTGCCCCATATTTTTACTAAAACAGATCCACATCGCCTTCATCCATTGAAGACTGGGAAACGATATTCGATTTTCTGACCTGCCACTGTTGTTTCATGGCCTGCAAACGTGCCGTACCTTGCAGCAGTTGCTCGCGCCATGTGGACTTATTGCCGGTTTTGAACGCACCCAATCCGATACCGATCTCATCGGAGAGTGCATCAAAATGCTGTAAGTTGAACTGCAAATATTCGATGAGCTGCCTAGCCATATCCTCGAATTGCAAACCCCGCACGGCATTGCCAACGCTCATTTCAATTTTGTTAGTCAAATGCGAAATCTCGCCAACATTCCGGCCTATATTGGCATTGATCAAGGCTATATCGTCCATCATCTTATCTATATTGGCTTTGGAACTAATCGCCACGTTCATGTCCTTGGACGCCATGATCTCGATCATGTTTTGCGCATCGCGAATATTTTCCTTGGAAGCTTTTACGACCACCTTTATTTCTTCGCTAAATTTATCCGAGTTTTTCGATAAATTCCGCACTTCGCCGGCAACCACGGCAAACCCACGGCCGGCCTCGCCTGCTCTGGCTGCCTCTATCGCCGCGTTCAATGCCAATAAATTAGTCTGATCGGCTATTTTTTGTACGTCGCCCAGCAGCTTTTCCACATGAGCCATGTGGCCGCCCACATCATTGATCACCGCCACCATTTCCATGCTTTGCTTACTGATTTGCAAAATATGGTCGATAAAAAACTGTAAGACATTGTCGGTTTCCCTAGTAAAACCGCTGAAATTCAGACTATTTTGCCCCTTATCGGTAGTGCCTTCTAAATCGTTTACCAATGAATAAACGATCGACGATTGCCCCGAGGTCAAACTGGCCAAACTATTGAAACTGTCCGACATGGTCCTCACCGCATCGGCGAGCATCGACTTCAATTGATTCAGTTCAGCGCGAAAATAACCTGACTCTTGGCCGATGCAGTCATTGAGGTTTAGTAAATAACCGTCAATCGCCCGCACCAAGTCCGCTTCATTGTTTTCGCCCTGGATAGTGGCGGCGGTCAATCCGGAACAATGCAATTGAAAAGCTTTAAAAACCCACAACAATGTCGCAAATACCTCGGCTGTGCCATATGCAAGAGGGCTTGGAAACAAAAGCGGCAAAAACAAAACGACAACCGTCAATAAAACGAGTAGAGCGTTGTCTTTGAGGAACTGCAACATAAACTCAATCCACCAGGGCCAGAATTTTTTCGGCTATTTTATCCAAGGATAACACATGATGAGCGGCGCCCAGTTTATAGGCCTCCCCGGGCATACCCCAAACCACGCTGGACGCTTCGTCTTGAACTATATTGATTGCACCGGCATCTCGCATCTCCAACATGCATCTTGCACCATCGGCTCCCATTCCGGTCAACATCACGCCTATGGCGTTGCTGCCCACATTTTCGGCAATCGATCGAAACAATACGTCCACGGAGGGTTTATGCCGATTAACCGGCTGCCCGTCATTCAGGCGACACGCATAGCGTGCACCATCCCGAACCACCAGCAAATGCTGATCCCCGGGCGCGATATAGATATGCCCCGGTAAGATTAATTGCCCGTCGTTTGCCACGCAAGCGGTCATCTCGGATGCCTCGTCCACATGCTTGGCAAACGATGCGCTGAAAGCAAGCGGCAAATGTTGCGAAATTACGATAGCCGGCGCCGTTCTCGGCAAGTTTTTCACCAATTGCTTGACTGCTTCGGTGCCGCCTGTGGACGAACCCACGGCAATAATTTTATGGGTGGTTTTAAAATGTCTTTTCATCCCGAGGTTCGCAGAGTCGTTGACAACACTAGTCGCCGAGCTACTAGCCTTGTTGGTTTCTAACGCTTTCACTTTGGCCTGAGCGGCCATCCTGATTTTAGCGACTATTTCATCGGCGTAGGCGCACAAGCTATGCGACACATCGGCCTTGGGTTTGGCGACAAAGTCGACTGCGCCCAGAGCCAACGCTTCTAACGTCACTTCCGCGCCTTTTTCCGTCAACGTCGAAATCATCACCACCGGCATGGGCCGCAAGCGCATCAAATTCCGTAAAAAGGTCAACCCGTCCATCCGCGGCATCTCCACATCCAGGGTCAACACATCGGGATTCAACGCCTTTATTTTATCCCTGGCAATAATAGGGTCGCTAGCAGTCCCCACGACCTCGATGTCCCCAGATTCATTGAAAATTTGGGTTAACATTTGGCGAATCAATGCCGAATCGTCAACAATCAGTAATTTAATTTTTTTCATTTACGCTTCCTAAAACAGTTCAACGCTACCTTCAACCGGCGCATCCTTGATACTCGAACTGTATTGTTTCTCGCGTAGGAAGATAGTTTGATTATGCAGGTCTTTAATCTTTTTCATTCTGACCCGTCCGCTATGCGGAAAGAAATTCACTTTACGCGGGTATATGTCGCCCAAATCCTGCGACACCAAATTCAATGCTTCGGTATCGACATAGTCCAATACGAATTGGATATTTCTGGCACCAACATCGCCCAGCGTGGCTATGATTTTACCGCCCCCAAACAATTTAACTTCCAAGTTTTTACGCTTGCCGCCATTTTGCAAAATACTGTTTATTAAATGTTCCATGGCGTAATTCCCGTATCTCAAGGCATTGCCAACCACCGCTTCGTCCCTATCGTTTAAGCGGCTTTTACTGGTTTCGGGCAGCATGAAATGATTCATGCCGCCTACGCCGGTTACGGCATCACGAATACAGGCGGCGACACAAGAACCCAGTACCGTTGTGATCATTTCGTCTTGCTTGGTGACGTAATAGTCGCCCGGCATCAATTTCGCTGCGATTATCTGATTTTCCTGATCCCAGTACCGGTTGACGCTTTCGAAACCTGCAATGAGCGATCTTTCGACAGGTTGTATATGGCTCACTTGCTCGACTTCCTGTAAATGGTATTTCCTATTAAGCTGAATCCGGCATCGAGTTGATGTAAGGACTCTGAGTGTCCAATGAACAAATACGCCCCCTCTTCCAATAAGCCGCAATATCGGTTAACCAGCTTTATCTTGGTTTCCCGATCAAAATAAATCAGCACATTTCGACAAAAAATAAAATCGAAATACTCTTTAAACGGCCATTCCTGCATCAAATTCAATTGTTTAAACTCTATCAACTCTTTTAACTCAGCTTTAATTCTTACCTTGTTCGCCTGCCGGCCCACACCTTTTTGAAACCAGCGTTTTAGCCGGTGATCGGCTATGCCAGAGACCCGATCGGCCACATAAATTCCTGCCGAAGCCGTCGCCAGCACATTGGTATCCAGATCGGTAGCTAGAATAATAATGGTCCAATCCGCAGGAACGCATTCTTTCAATGTCATGGCCAGGGAGTAAGGCTCTTCACCGGTTGAACAACCGGCAGACCATACTCTAATTTGTTTTTTTGCCGCCTTTTTTTTAAGCAACTCGGGTACAACCGTTAGGCTTAAATATTCAAAATGATGGTTTTCGCGAAAAAACGAAGTGAGATTAGTGGTGACCGCATTAATAAATTCGGTAAATTCCCTATCCGGGTTACTTTTCAAATACTGGCAATACTGCTGAAAACGGGTAAATCCCAACATGCGGACACGTTTCGACAGCCGCGAATAAAACATATCGAATTTATCGTCCGGCACTAAAATCCCGGAATATTGGTTGGATATTTTCCTTAAGACATCAAAATCCGCTTGGGTATATTCAAATTCGCGTGACTTTTCTTTCATTATCTAGTGATCGCCCTTAGCAGTTAAGCGAAACGACGCTATTAGAATAAGCCGGACGCAGCCTGATCGACTTCCAGCATTTCGGCGATACCCAACAACTCGGCTGCTTCGATAAATTTATCGGATGGGAAATCGATTGATATTGACTTCTGCAAGCCAATGGCTGTCTGCTTCAAGATTAATAGCAGTTGCAAAGTGGATGTATCTATCATGGTAACTGCCGATGCATCGATTTCAATAAGATCGAAATTAGCCAACATATGCGCCAATTGCTGATGCAAAGCAGTAACATTTTGAATATTGAGCACCGGGGCTAATGCTATCCTCCCTGTTTCGTTGCCGTCATCCGCGAAGCTCCCCGGCAGATTTTGGCGCTGTTCTGTTTCTGTTTCTGTTTCTGTTTCTGTTTCTGTTTCTGTTTCTGTTTCTG
>CAZGUM010000052.1:4559-22590 GCA_964529085.1 uncultured Methylomonas sp.
TGTTCTGTTTCTGTTTCTGTTTCTGTTTCTGTTTCTGTTTCTGTTTCTGTTTCTGAAATCATAACGTTTTCAGGGCTTAAATCTGAAAACTTGGCTGCGGACCCGGATTCCAAATTAGGAATATCGTCCGACTGATACACTTGCTTAAAATCAGTTTGATGCATCCAAGCCAACGGATCGTAACCGATCAAACTTTCTTCCTCTTTTTCCGCCATCACATCATTCTCCCTTCCAAAAAGTCTTTCGCAAGCGCAGTAAAATCTCTCGCCGAACGACAACCCGGACGATATTCAAATATGGTTTTGCCGAAACTAGGGCATTCGGCAAGTAATGCCGTTTCGCGGATAGTCGTCGCCAAAATTTGTCCTGGAAAATATTTTTGCAACACACCCAATACTTCTTTTGAAATGCGTCTCGTCGGAATATATCTCGACATGACCAAAGAAAATTTATATGGCTTTTTCAGAGCATTTTCGAATTTTTTGATGGTCCCCATCAAATGTGAAACGCCTTGCAGCGCCAAATAATCGCTAGTCATTGGCACTAATATTTCGTCGGCGGCAAACAAGGCGTTGGCAACCAACACACCGGAAGAAGGCGGACAATCGACGAATATAAAATCCTGATCGAAATAGCCGTCGAGCAAGGCGTTGCGCAGTAAATCGCCACGCCGGGCGCCGCAATCCATTAATTGTTCGATTTCCTGTAAGCGCGGACCGGCAACCACCAAATTGAGATTTTTTCTTACCGGAATGAGTTGTTGCTGCAGACTACAAAGCCCCAGCATCACCGCATCGATACCACTTTTCCGGGAATCGACCACCCCCAGCGAAACGGCCAAATGACTCTGCGGATCCAGGTCGATTACGGTAACCCTTTTACCCAGCTTAGCCAGAGCATGAGTCAAATTGACCGAAGTTGTGGTTTTTCCAACACCGCCTTTTTGATTAAGGACCGCTACAATCCTGACGCTCATTTACCCTCTGGCATAATCGCAAGCCCCGAAATCTCTACAAACTCCTCGGGGTTCAGTAATTTGTCTACATCCAACAGCATCACCATATTTTTCTTACCCACGAACATTCCGCGCATATATTGAGTGTTGATTTTTGACCCCAAATTCGGAGCCTCTTTGATCTCCTGCGGATTAATATCCAGAACGTCTGACACCGCATCCGCCACTATTCCCATTACAGTGGTTCCGGAATGGGTCCTAACACTCATCACGATAACCACGGTAATCGGTGTGTATTCGACTTTTTCCATCTGAAAACGCTCGCGCAGGTCAATGATGGGCACAATGGAACCACGTAAATTCAAAGCTCCCTTCACAAAATCCGGCGTATTTGGGATTTTTCTGATTGGCTCCCAGCCTCTTATTTCCTGCACTTTCAAGATTTCAATGCCATACGCTTCACCTTCCAACTCAAAGGTCAGAAATTGCTCAACTTGTTTATCAGACCCTAAGTCGGCTGTCATGGCTGTAGTTTCCTATACGATATGATGGTCAATCGATCCTCTTCGCTAAAAATCCTGCCATTCTTCATCGGCTTGGGCTACCGACTTGAATGCGCTGGATTGGCGGCCCGGCTGCGAGATAGCTGCTTTATTGGCTTCCGCGCGAACAACACTGGAACTTTCGGCCTGATGTATCCCCTGATGCTGAACATTTTTTTTATCGGTTTTAAAGAACGCCAACATTTCAACCATATTAGTCGACAAATCGCTCATCGAAACACTGGCCGCCGATGCCTCTTCAGCTAATGCGGCGTTCTGCTGGGTAATTTCATCCATTTGCGCAACAGCTTGATTGACTTGTCCGATACCGGAGGATTGTTCGACGCTGGCATCGGCAATTTGGGCGACTATGTCGCCAACCTTTTTCACACCGGCCACGATTTCGTTAAGCGCTTTACCGGTTTCATTCACAAACTCGGTGCCGGCTCTTACCTTTTGCACGCTGGTTTGAATGAGTTCCTTACTCTCCCTGGCAGCGGTGGCACTGCGTTGCGCCAGATTCCTGACCTCCGTGGCAACTACCGAGAATCCTCGGCCCTGCTCGCCTGCTCTGGCAGCTTCCACCGATGCATTTAAGGCCAATAAATTAGTTTGAAAAGCAATTTCATCGATCACACTGATAATATCGGCAATTTTATTGCTGCTTTCGTTGATCTCTTGCATGGCGGAGACCGCAGCTTTCACCACGTTACCACCTTTTTCAGCCAGTTCCTTGGCATTATTGGCGACCAAATTCGCTTGCTGCGCATTGTCCGCATTGTTTTTTACAGTACTGGTCAGTTCTTCCATACTAGCCGCGGTTTGTTGTAAGTTTGCTGCCTGCTGTTCCGCACGTTGCGACAAATTGTTATTGCCGCTGGCTATTTCCTGGGATGAGTTGTTGATGAAGTGAGCCGACTCGCTAACTTGGCCGAAAATCTCGTTCAATTTATCGATAGTGGCATTGATATCATTCTTGCAGTTTAAATAGACGCCTTGATAATCGCTGGTGATCCGATTGGTTAAATCACCTGCCGCCATGCTTTGCATGGTACTGCCGACATCCCTGAACACGTTTTCAATCACATCGGTCAGTTCGTTAATGCCTTCACTAAGGGTTTCGAAAAAGCCGTGTTTATCCGCCAACTCTATTCGGCTGGACAACTCACCGGCCTTAACCGCTTCCACAATGCTGGCAATTTCTTGCTCGATTTTTACTTCGTGCGTTCTATCCAGCCACTCGACCACAACCCCAATTCGCTCGTTTTCTTCGTTCTTGACTGGATTGGCGACGATGTTCATATGTCTGCCGCCAATTACCAATGCAGAACTAAATGTGCTGGCTAAATTTGCCAGCAGGCCACGTTGATGAGCCGGTTTTTTATGGAATTGATCGATATTGGCCCCCATCAATTTACTGGCGTCGAATTCAGGCAATTGCCTGCGAATGTCGGATTCGGCGTTTTGAAACATATCGGCAACGGTTTTATTCATATAAATGATGTCTAAATCGTTGTTTGCCACCATTACGCAGGACTGTACGTTGTCCAGAGCCTGTTTAATGCGCATCGCCTCCGAAGCCACTTGTTTGGAATAAGCCAAATCGGAATTTAATTTAACTTGCATACCATACAGAGCCCGATAGAAATCGCCTATTTCGTCGCCACGATCCAGGTCGATGGTGTTCCTGAATTGCTCATCGGCCATGCGATAACAAATACTTCTCGATTTCTCCAAGGCATCGATTACATGCCGAATCACCGAATACCCAATTATTGAGGCCAACACAGCCAAGCCCAAAAACACCGACATTTCGATATATCTTTCATTGGCATAATGATCGTAAATCGATTTGACGATCGGTAACAAAAAGATCAGATAAACTATCCCGACTTTTTTCCACAAACCTAATTCCAGCAAATTTTTGACGCCTGCCTTGATCCCTGTCGGGCGTATGCTTGCTTTATTGGCATTTAGTTTTTCGTATAAGTACTCGGCCTGCTGGATTTGCTCACGCGACGGCGCGTAACGTACGGACAAATATTCCTGGACTTTGCCGTTTTTGAAGACGGGCGTAACGTTAGCTTCCACCCAATAGTAATCGCCCGATTTCGTTCTGTTCTTAACCGGTGCGGTCCAGGGACGCCCGGCTTTTAAACACACCCATAAATCTTCAAACGCCGCCGGCGGCATGTCCGGATGCCTGACCATATTGTGGTTGACACCGATTAGCTCGTCTTTGCCAAAACCGCTAATTTCGATGAAAGCGTCGTTTGCATAAGTAATGATGCCTTTCAAATTGGTACGCGTTACCAAAATGGTGCCGGGCTTCATCAAGACTTCGCGATCGGTCACAGGGTGATTGAGTTTCATTGCATATTCTCCGTTACAACCCAGCCATAAATAGCTTTTTTTTCAACTTTCATCTTCACCATCCAAGCCATCAAGTTTTAATAATTTATCAACATCCAGTAGCATCACCATTCGGCCATTTACCGAAACCAGTCCGTTGATAAATTCAGTACTGACTTTGCCTCCAAAATTAGGTGCGCTCTGGATGCTTTTTTTATTGACATCTACCACATCGGAAACTGAATCCACTACTACCCCAATGATCCTGGTTTTATCGGCGACTTTCGCTTGCAACACGACCACCACCGTCAACGGCGAATAATCACTGTGCTGCAATTGAAAGCGCTCGCGCAAATCGATGATAGGCACAATGGCCCCTCGCAGATTGACAACACCCTTTTCGTAACTCGGAACATTCGGAATTCTCGATACCGGTTCCCAGCTGCGGATTTCTTGCACCCGCAGGATATCCACGCCGTATTCTTCCTGGCCTAAAGTAAAGCTGAGAAATTGCAGACTACTTTCCTGTCTTTTTCCGTCTTGCCGGTCCGCGCTGCTGTGTTCGATTAGTTCTGACATGATGTATTCGAATCGGATTATTGATTGGCCAAACGCACTAAACCGGGAATATCCAGGATCAAAGCCACCGAACCGTCGCCCAAAATAGTCGCGCCGGATACGCCTTCGATACGCCGATAATTGGCTTCCAAAGACTTGATCACAACTTGTTGCTGTCCAAGCAGATCATCCACGAACAAACCGCAACGCAACCCTTGTCCTTCGACGACGACTATAAGTCCCTCTGTTAGTTTTGTGGTTCTGGCACTAGGTACATTGAAAATCTCGTGCATTCTAATGATGGGCAGATACTGACCGCGAAGCCAGAATGTTTCGCCCTTGCCGGCTACCCGATTCAGCCTATCTTCTTTCACATGAAGCGATTCGATAATGGAGCCCAACGGCAAAATATAGGTTTCATCGCCGACAGCAATCGATTGCCCGTCCAATATCGCCAGGGTTAGCGGCAAATGTATGGATATTGTGGAGCCTTTGCCCAACTCCGAGAGTATTTCAATATTGCCGCCCAAAGCCTGGATATTGCGCCGCACCACGTCCATTCCCACGCCGCGCCCGGAAATATCCGTGAGTTTTTCGGCAGTGGAAAAACCGGGCATAAAAATCAACTCGTAGGTTTGCTTATCGCTCAAAATCGCATCTGCATCGATCAAGCCTTTCTCTATCGCTTTGGCCCGCAGTTTGTCTTTATCCAGGCCTTTGCCGTCATCAGCCACTTCAATCACAATATTGCCGCCGCGATGATACGCTTCCAGTGTAACGGTGCCCGTTTCCGGCTTGCCGGCGGCAAGCCGGACTTCTGGCATTTCGATGCCATGATCAAGGCTGTTTCTAACTAAGTGAACCAAAGGGTCGCTGAGTAATTCGACAACAGTTTTATCGACTTCGGTGTTTTCACCGACCAATTTGAGTTCAATTTTTTTGCCTAATTTACTGCTGATATCGTGCGCCAATCTGGGAAATCGGCTGAACACAAAGCTGATAGGCAACATGCGAATGTTCATCACGCTTTCTTGCAACTCGCGGGTGTGGCGTTCCAATTGGGAGAGGCCGTTTTTTAACTGATCCAATTTATTCAATTCAAAATGCTCGCCAAGTAAACTGAGCATTGATTGTGTAATAACCAACTCTCCCACCATATTAATCAAGGTATCGATTTTACCGGTGTCCACACGGATAGAACTGGAACCCTTGGTTGCGGTTTTTGTGTCTTCTTTTTTGCCGCTATCGCGATCTTTCAAGTTCGAATTCAATTCGTCACTATTGGAAGAAAGCTCGGCATTTACGGTTTGACCGCCGTCGGTGGAAGTTTCCGCCGCCGTTTGCCGGGTGCTTGGCGCATCCGCGGTCGGACTCACGGCACTATAGACTGGCTGTTTCGCCAAATCGCAATCGTCCTCGACCCAATCGAAAATTTCATCAATTTCGGCTTCGGGTATATCGCCCATTACCTCAAGTTTCCAAGATAAGTGGCATTCCTCCGGATCCAAATCGTAAAAATCGGGGACACCTTGCAGATCCACTGTCGACGTAAATTCACCTAAAGTCGCCAGTTCCCGGAACATCCTCACCGGCTCGTTACCGGTTTTTAACAAGTGCAGGTGCGGGCTAAAGGCAATTTTCCACCCCACGACGTTCGAGAAAGCATTAACCCGCGAAACAGAATCTTCTGAGATTGGTTTAATCGGGTGTTTTTCGGCAGGAACACTCGCCGGTGTGGCATTAATAAGTTCGTTGTCCAAAGCTTGCTTATGCTCAGCCACATCAGTTTGGTCAATCGCGCTACCGTGCCGTATCGATTGCAACATATCCCTCAGGCAATCGACCGACCCCAGCAAAACGTCGACTGCCGGTTGCGTGATTTTTCGGCGCCCATCGCGCATTTCATCGAGTAAGGTCTCCATGACGTGCGTAAAGTCGGACACGGCAGTAAATCCAAACGTGCCGCTGCCACCTTTTATCGAGTGTGCGGCGCGGAAAATCGTGTTGATATCCTCAACATTGACATCCCCTAAATCAAGATTCAGCAACCCCGACTCCATCGCATCAAGCCCTTCGAAACTTTCTTCGAAAAAAACCTGATGAAACTGTGCCATATCGATAGCCATAGAATTACCCGTTTGATGGATTCTCTGAAAAAGCTAACAGTTAACCCATCACTTTTTTAATTGTCTTCAACAGCTGATCGGGATTAAACGGCTTCACTATCCAACCCGTCGCGCCGGCATCCTTACCTTGCTGTTTTTTATCGGTTCCGGCTTCGGTCGTCAGCATCAACATGGGCGTGAACTTGTAGTTCGGTAAAGCGCGCAAATCTCTAATCAACTCAATTCCGTCTTTATTTGGCATATTCACATCGGTAACAACGCAATCGAATGCTTGCGCCTTAGCCTTATTCAAGGCATCCGCTCCATCTACCGCTTCAACCACGTTATAACCCGCGCCTTTTAAGGTAAACGCCACCATCTGCCTCATCGAGGCGGAATCGTCTACAGCTAGAATTGTTGCCACGTTTTTCTCCTCCAAATTAATCAAATATTTTTAAAAACCTTTTCTTTAACTCTGAGTGTACGCATCCAAAACTCTATAACGGGCACCTCAAATCCATATCAAAGTTTACTTAAGTATCCCCAGGAGTGTAGCCACAGAAACGCGTTCTTGCCAAAAAATCCTCATTTCCAGAAACTTTATTTGCCAAGTCCGCACTAGTTTCAGACATTAGCGAAATCCATGCCTAGCACATTACGATTGTGCTTTAACTCGCATATCTTTGTTAAATCCTGTGCTATCTTGAAGCTGGATTTTGACTCGTCAACATATTGCCTAGCAGAACCCTAGAATTTAGCGGGAAATATTTAGACTAAGGGGCAACACAACCATCGGAGAACAAAAATATGCTGCAAAGCCCCAGTAGCCAATTCAAAGCTTATGAAGACCACATGACTAAGCGAGAACCTAATGGTTTTACCCTGGTCGAGTTGATGGTCACTATCGCCATCGCCGGCATTCTGGTTGGTATTGCCGTTCCTGGTTTCCAATCAATCATCACGAGCAGCCGGCTGACCGCTTCTACCAATGAGTTGATCTCGGCATTAAATTTGGCACGTAGTGAAGCGATTAGGCGCGGTCAGTCTGTCACAGTCCGTAAAGTTGACGATAACTCGTCAACCCATTCAGGAGACACCGCCAACTGGAGTGGCGCGAACTGGGAAGATGGGTGGGATGTGTTTACCGACGCGGATGGTGATGGCAGTTTTGAAACTGGCGATATTCTGATTAAAACTTTCGCAGCTTTACCCTCTTCTTATAGTTTAAGAGGAAACAATAATTTCACATATTTTGTCCGGTATACCCCGACTGGCTTCTTAAGTAATCCTGGTGGCGGCAGTTTCGTAATCTGCAATGCCCTGAATGTTGCCAAGTCCAGGTTAATCATCATTAAAGGTACGGGGAGAATCAGAATAGCACCCGATGCCGACCACGACGGCATCCCGGAAAAAGATGGTGGCGTCGAAATCAGTTCCTGCACCTCGGGGTTCTAAAATGATTAACAAGGCATCCGGCTTTACATTGATAGAGGTGTTGGTAGCAGTCGTCATATTGGCTATAGGTTTGCTCGGATTGGCAGGCCTACAGACAGCTACACTTAGAAACAACCAAAGTGCCTATATGCGCTCACAGGCAACCCAGCTTGCTTATGACATTACCGATCGGATTCGCGCCAACCCGCTTGGAAACTATAACAATCAAGCCGGCACCAATAGCGACTGCCTAGCGAATGTTTGCACTCCAACGCAAATGGCCGGTTACGACTTGACGCAATGGAATAGCCATTTAGCTAGCCTGCCCAGTGGGGCCGGTGTTGTTTGCCTTGACAATACGCCTCTCGACGGAACGTCCGCCACCCCTGCTTGCGACGGATCAGGCACGACATTCGCGGTCAAAATCTGGTGGACGGACGACATCGGCGATGCCAATCAGGATGGCGTTACAACCCAGCGATTTGTTATGAGTTTTCAGCCATGAAAAGACACTCTGCCCGTTACGCTCAGTCAGGTATGACCCTCATCGAGATCATGGTGGCATTGCTACTCGGTGCATTCCTACTTGGGGGTTTAATCAACATATTCATTAATGCCAAACAAACTTACCGCATGGAAGAAGATCTTTCCAGATTGCAAGAAAGTAGTCGCTTTGCTCTTGAAGTATTGGGGAAAGACCTGAGATTGAGTGGTTTTCAAGGCTGTTCATCCGTAACATCCATAACGCCGGTAAGTACCATTACGTCGCCTACCGTTTCAGCCCCGACGACTGCCACCGTCCTTGTTGGTTATGACGGTAGTCAGGCATCGCCGGCCACCAGCACATGGACGCCAGCATTACCCGCCACCTTGTCCGGTTTAAGCAGTCCGACGATTACTTACGGCACAGACGTTATAAGTGTTATGTATGGGGAAAGCTGTGGGGGATATCTAACTGCTGATATGGCAAGTTCGACAGCAGATGTGACCATTCCGGCGACTAATAGCTGCGGAATAAGCAGCGGGGATGCCGTCATGATATCTGATTGCGCGAAAGCCGATATGTTTCGTGCAGCCGCCAACACAACCTCTACCTTAATAAAACACACCCCAGCATTGCCAGCCACTTGCACCACTCCACCTTGTTATACAGCCAAAGCCGAAGTATTTGCTTATCGAAGCTACAGCTATTTTATACGCACGGGTACGAGCGGCGAACCATCGTTATGGCGATATGACAACACTATATCTACCAGCAGCACTAACCCTTTGGAATTAATCGAAGGAATAGAAAACATGCAAATTCTTTACGGTGAAGACACTGACGCTGATGGCGTCGCCAACCGCTATTTTATTGCACCCAATGTCACCAATATGGCTAATGTCGTGAGCATCCGCGTATCGCTATTAGCGCGAACCGGAAACAATGTCGCATCACAAGCACTTACTTACGACTATAACGGCACGACAGGGATTATTCCTACCGATAATCGCATCCGCCGCGTTTTTGAGGCAACTATTGCTGTGCGAAATCGCTTGAATTAACCTGGAGCCGCGAAAATGGATAAACGACATATTTCCAAAACCCAATCCGGTGTTGTGCTTATTGTCGCCCTGGTGATGCTGCTTCTACTAACTGTCATTGGAGTCGCCGGCTCTAATGTGACGGGGCTTGAAGAGAAAATGGCCGGCAATATGCGTGATCGCAATTTGGCATTTCAAGCCGCAGAGTCAGCGTTAAACGCCGGGGAATCGTGGCTTGCGAGCAATACATTTACCTGTACTCCAACAAGCGGCAGATTCAACCCACGCGACAAAGACTGCAATTCCGGCACAGCTGAGACTAGCGAAGTATGGGATAGCATCACCTGGGCAAGTACTGATTCGGTTGCCTACACTGGCGTGTTATCCAATTTAAGCGCTAACCCCCGCTATATTATCGAAGACCTAGGCTGCCTTCCCGCACCAGCTGCTTGCCCTGGCGTACACAATTACCGAGTTACTGCCCGTGCCATCGGTGGTTCGGCGGAAACGATTGTTATGCTGCAATCAATTTATCAAATTTAATCGATTAGACCGTCTTGTCCCTTACGACAGACAGAAATCGAGGACGACGATTATGAAGATACAACTTGCTCCATCAATGAAAACAACAGTTTTTTTAATTTTTGTAATGTTGAATTGCCCGATTTTCAAGGCTGGTGCGGCAACAATCGCAAAGGAACCTCTGTTCTTGACATCCAGCGTGCCTCCTATCGTCATGCTGACAATGGAACGCGATCACAAACTTTACTATGAAGCATACAATGACGCGTCGGACATCAATGGCGACGGCGTACTAGATGTTCGCTATAACCCGGCAATCGACTATTTTGGCTATTTCGACTCACATAAGTGTTACAGCTACGCATCAGGTAAATTCACGCCCGCAACAGTCACTTTGAATAAAAAATGTTCCAGCGCCTGGAGTGGAGATTTTCTCAATTACCTGACCACCTCTCGCATGGACGCGCTGCGTCGCGTTTTATACGGTGGCAAACGCAGTACCGATACTACGACGAGCACAATACTTGAACGCTCATACATTCCTCAAGACGCTCACAGTTGGGGAAAGGAATATACCAGCGAATTAATTGATGGCTACAAAATTACTGACTATACCCCTCTTTTACAACCGACAAACGGAACTCGCCACCTGTTTGCAAATACCACTTTACTCTGTCCATCCGGCAATTCAGATCCGGGTTGCAACAGCAACTCAGGTCTGCCTTTGTTACGCGTGCTTAACGACACCGCTTTTCGAGTTTGGGAATGGCTTTCAATTGAGCGCCCGGTAGCAGGGGTTCAATGTGCAACCGGCAATAATGTACGCAGTAACTGTGCTGTTGCTGCTGCAATCGCCAATTGGGTTATTGTGCCTAGCAGTTACTTTTCAAACCTCACACAAACAACTTATAACACCACCGGATACAATACATGGCCAAATGACCATACCCAATTTGACACTCTAGTTAGTACTTACGGGATTACTGCAAAGAAATTCGGCACTACCACCGCTAACCAAATCAACGGTAGCGGCAATCCAAACTCAGGCGCCAGTGGTTCACAAGACAATTATCTAACCATATTCGATGGAAATCTGGTCATTCCTAATGGAGAGGATGGAACGTACAGTTTTGCGGTTGATGGTGACGACGCCGTCGAGGTGATTATCGATGGCAGTGTTTTAGTCGGATGGTATGGTGGTCACGGGAATAACAATAGTAGCAGTTCGCTTACCAGTCACTCCGCTAGCAAATTTCTATCTGAAGGAAGCCACACCATCAGATTTCGTCATCAGGAATACACAGGAGGGGACAATTATTACCTGTATTGGCAAAAAACCCTACCGTCATCTGTAATAACCGATTATGTGGTACGAGTCGACGCTTGTGTAAGTGGCTTATTAGAAAGCCAATGCCGAGGTTACCCTACTACGGCCCCAACTTCATATAAACCCGCCGGACTTTTACAGGAATACGGCGAGGGTGACAAGATGGCATTTGGTTTGATTACGGGGTCATATGCCAAAAATGTCTCGGGTGGCGTCCTACGAAAAAACATATCTTCCCTAACCGATGAGATTGACGCAGCTACGGGCGTATTCACCAGTACCAACGGCGTTATTAAGACAATTAACGCCCTTAAAATCGTCGACTTTGCCGGAGACTATTATTACAACAATAATTGCGGCGTTCCTGAAGTGGGCGGCCCACTGGCGGAAGGCCGCTGCCGTATGTGGGGCAACCCTACTGGCGAAATGATGTATGAAGGCCTGCGGTATTTTGCTGGGAAAGCCACACCTACGACCGAGTTTTCGATAGCAAGTACCGGTACCGATGACAGTAATCTGGGATTGCCGCTACCAACCTGGTTGGATCCTTATCGGAGTACCGCATCAGGCGGTTACCTTTCCTGCGCCAAGCCATCGCAATTAGTAATTAGCGACATCAACCCAAATTACGACACCGATCTATTACCAGGAAGACACACATACACAGTACCTTCAACTACTCCGACATTTACCGGCGATATTACGAATTTAAACGTTGAAAGCCTTGCGGATACCATTTGGGCAACAGAGTATGGCTCGTCTCAATCTTTGTTTATTGGGCAATCTGGCGGCACCTACGATGGCGCACCCACAGCTAAAACAGTGACAAGTTTTGGCAATATACGCGGTCTTGCTCCGGAAGGACCAACACAACAAGGCGGCTACTATCCTGGAAGTATTGGCTTATTCGGTAGACTTAATGATGTCAATCCGGCTACCGGCAAGCAACAACCAGATACGCTGAGCGTCGCTTTGGCGTCGCCGCTACCACGTATTAGATTTCCACTTGCCAACAGTATAATTACACTGGTGCCATTCGCTAAAACCGTTGGTGGGTGCGGTAGTATCTCAACCTCCGTCGGCAGCTACCAACCTACCAATACTATTGTCGACTTTTATGTGGATACCATTAAAAACACCGACGTATCAAATGTTGACTCAACGGTAAATGGGGGTAGGGCCTATGCAAAATTTAGAATCAATTACGAAGATTCAGAATATGGTTCGGATCACGACATGGATGCAATTGCCGAGTACGAGTTAACGGCAAACTCAAACAACACCGTGGATGTCAAGGTTGCGTCAAATTATGCAGCCGGAGGTTGTATACAGCATATGGGATACGTTATTTCGGGCACATCCGCCGACGGCACTTACTTAGAAGTAAGAGACCCCGACACCGCTTCCGGTAGTGATATAGACTATTACCTAGACACTCCACACAACCGCGGATCAGGTGTAGCCTTACCCACTACGCATACTAGAAATTATTCGCTAGGCACCAATACCTCTGCAAGCTTCGTTGCGCACGATCCGCTTTGGTATGCCGCCAAATGGGGCGTAGCAGATAAAAATGGCGATGGTATTCTCGACACCAACGAATGGGACGCAGAAAACAATACAACCCCCAATGGCCTACCTGATGGCGTACCGGACGGCTATTTTCTGGTCACCAACGCTAGCCAGCTTTCCGTCCAGTTGGGCAAAGCATTTGCACGCCTGATCAACATCGTAAGTTCAGCTTCAGCCGTGGCGGCTAACACTACCAAGTTAAATACTGGCACACTTGTTTATCAGGCCCGGTTTGACCCTAGAGATTGGAGCGGACAATTGTTGGCTCTCGCTGTAGATTCAATTACCGGCATTCCTGACACTACAACTCCAAACTGGGAAGCTGCAACTGTCCTGCCCGCGGCATCAGACAGGAATATATACACTTACAACCCGGCGGCAACCGCCGGATCAAGAGGTATTCCATTCCTCTGGGCCAATTTAACCACCACACCCAGCGGCACATCTCAACAAGACTATTTGAATCAATTATCAGGCGTTCCCGATACGAAAGGTTCAGATCGCCTTAACTGGTTGCGCGGCGACAATTCCAAAGAATATCGTTTAGGCGGTACCTTTAGAAATAGAATCAAGCGTTTTGTGAACGACAGCTTTCTTACGTCTGCAACAGATCTAGCCGATGGCTCTATCAAGACCAATAAATTAGGCGATATCGTCAACTCAGATCCGATTTACGTTGGCACGGATGATTTTGGCTTTAGCAGTTTACCAGGCGCTGAGGGCACTGATTACACGGCTTTTCGGGCGAGTAGTAGTTACGTAAATCGTAGGCCTATGGTTTATATGGGGGCTAACGATGGGATGTTACATGGCTTTGATGCGAGAAAAAATACAGGTACTTTTACCGAGGGCGGTAAGGAAATATTTGCGTATGTTCCCAATGCTTTATTTCCTGAATTGAGCAAACTGACATTACCCACCTATCAACACCAATACTACGTGGATGGGATCTCCAATGTTTCTGACGTATATTACGATTCGGCATGGCATACATTACTGGCAGGCGCTACGGGCGCTGGTGGTCGTGCCTTATTCGCCCTCAACGTGACTGATCCCGATACGTTTGGCACCAGCAGCGCGCTCTGGGAATTCACCAACGTCAATGACAGTGATCTAGGGTATACCTTTGGGCAGCCAGTTCTAGGAAAAATGAATGACGGCAGTTGGGTTGTCATCGCCGCTAATGGCTATAACAGTGATGCGGGTCATGCCGCACTGTTTATCCTCAACGCAAAAACAGGCGCTCTAATCAAGAAAATTGACACTGGCGTGGGTACTTCGACGAATAAGAACGGACTGTCCTCTCCAGTTGCCGTAGACACAAATAACGATAAGAAAATTGATGTGATTTATGCGGGTGATCTTTACGGAAATCTATGGAAGTTCGATGTCAGCGCCACTTCGCCCACCAGTTGGGCTGTAGCCAACAGTGGATCGCCTCTGTTTGTTGCTTGTGCAGCAGCAGGCGCGACATGTTCATCAAGTGATCTTCAACCTATCACCGGCAAACCTAGCGTTGGCGCCATAAGCACTGATCAGTCTGCCGGCATTATGGTTTACTTTGGCACCGGCAAATATTTTGAAACGTCCGATGGGATAGTACCAACGAATCCGCAAGTGGAAACGTTTTACGGCTTATGGGATAACAACACTGGAAAAATCACCGATAGAGCAAATCTTCAGACACAAACCATCGATTTTGAAGGTGTAGCTGTTAACAACTCAGGCTCGACAAGTTCGACAGTCGTGCGTGCAACGTCTCGAAATACAGTGTGCTATTCAACATCCACTACTCCGGCAAACGATGACGATACACTAACAACCACTTGTAGTTCATCAAACCTAAAGCGCGGCTGGTTAATAGATTTGATAGTAAAACCCGCAAATACTCCGAAAGGGGAGCGTGTTGTAACGCCGCCTGTCATGTACCAAGATATGGTAATTTTTTCTACCATTATTCCAAGTGCAGATCCATGTGCAAGTGGAGGACAGAGCCGACTAATGCTCCTTGAAGCAGTTACTGGCAAAAGATCAAGCAGCGCCAACTTTGATCTGTTTGGTGGTACAGCGTCTTCACCCAGCCTATCAAAAGATAACAAAGTAGATAATGCGGATCTAATTAAAGTGAACGGTAAGTTAATTGCGGCGTCAGGTATTGACTTGGGAATAGGCATACACAAAAACCTGAGTATCGTTGCCTCACATGGATACGCTTCCGGTTCTAGTGGGGATCTTGGAAATATTACGTTAAAAAGTAGCGCTACCACTACAACCGGCAGTTCAACTTCAGGAAAAAGAGTCTCCTGGCGCCAATTAAGATAACCAGCCAAAAATTTTATTAGACTTAGGGATATTTTTGGCCGTAGCGGTTAGAAATATCCCTGGAATTCAAAAATTACTCATAAAGTACACAATTTAACTATGAAACTGAAACAACAAGGCGTAACTTTAATTGAGCTACTGACGGTAGTGGTGATTGTTGGAGTGCTTGCTGCCATAGCAATTCCAAGCTATCAGGCTAGTGTGAGCAAATCACGTCGAGCAGATGCAACTGGTGCATTATTGGCGTTAGGAAATGCTATGGAACGGCATTACACTGAAAATAATAATTACTGTGATAGTGCAGCCGGAGGCACCTTGGTAGCTAATTGCGGCACTGGAACAGAAGATACAGGAACTCCCTCTATCTACACCATACCAATTGACACTGCCAAATATTACACAATAATCATTAGCGCGGCATCGACAACCAGCTACACGTTAAGAGCTACACCCACTGGTCCTCAGACTGGAAACGGAGTACTTGAACTTACAAATACGGGGGTAAGACGCTGGGATAGAAACAATGATGGCGACTTTTTAGATACCGATGAAACTCAATGGGACTAATTGCAGCTAGCTTATATTGATACTAAATCACCAGCATCGCGTCCCCATAACTAAAAAACCGATAACGCTGCTCGATGGCATGACGATAAGCGTTCATCACCACATCGTAACCAGCAAACGCCGACACCAACATCAGCAAAGTCGATTCCGGTAAGTGGAAGTTGGTCAGCAAGGCATCGACCGCTTTGAAAGTATAACCCGGTGTAATGAATAAGTTGGTATCGCCAAATCCAGCCTGCAAAACACCACTAGTCGAAGCCGACTCCAGCGCTCTGACGACTGTAGTGCCGATTGCCAGTACCCGCCCTCCTTGCTCTCGGGTCCGATTTATTGCGTCCACGCAAGCCTGAGATACACTGTAAAACTCTTTATGCATTACGTGGTCGGACAAGTTCTCGACACGTACCGGTCGAAAAGTCCCGCTACCGACATGTAAAGTCACAAAACTGCGGGCCACACCTTTTTGCGCTAACCGGTCCAATATCGATTGATCAAAATGTAAACCAGCTGTCGGTGCTGCAACGGCGCCAAGCTGATCGGCAAAGACGGTTTGATAACGGTCTAAATCGCTGACTTCGTCGGCACGGCTGATATAAGGCGGCAGCGGAATATGCCCAACTTCGTCCAACAACTCCAACAAGCTAGTCTCGGATTCAAGCTGCAAACGAAACAAATCTCCCTCTCTCCCAAGCACCCGGCAGAGCGAGCCGTTTTCCAGATGTAACAGCGTATCGGTTTTGGGGGATTTACTCGCCTTGACATGAGCAAGCGCACACTGTGTATCTTCGAGACGCTCGATCAAAATTTCGACTTTTCCGCCACTCGCCTTATTTGCAAATAAGCGGGCCGGGATCACCTTAGTGTTGTTAAACACCAGTAAATCTTTGCTGCTTACCATATCGACAAAATCGGCGAACCGACAATCGGAAATACATGCTGCTTGTCTATCCAAGCGCAGCAGTCTGCTAGAACTCCGTTCCGGCAACGGATATTGCGCAATGAGTTCCTCAGGCAACTGGTAATTAAAGTCGCTCTTTTTCATAAAATGTTTTTTGAATTTGGATACACCCTACGCGGTTAGCTACCGGCGGGCCGTAAAAAAGATGCTTGGGAATGATAAAGACTTAAACGAGAGACACTGACGTAAGATATGCCACTTTTATCTGAAATCAATACTTAGAATTTGCGGATTTAAGCTGTCAAAGCCCTTATGGCTAACACAAGCCGCACCAGGTTTTGATCTTTCGGCAACTGCTCCCCCATCAAATACCTCATCAAATCGGTATCTTCCAGCTCCAACAATTGCAAAAAAGCCAGCTGTTCAGCCCCATCGGCAACAATATAGCGACTATCCAAATACCTTAGCAGCATCAAATCAAGCTCTAGGGTTCCGCGCCGGCAACGCCAGCGCAGTTTGTTAATATTTTCGCTCACAGATGGTCGCGCTGGACCAATAATTTTTTGATCTCGGCAATCGCCTTGGCAGGGTTAAGCCCCTTAGGACAAGCATCGGTACAATTCATAATGGTGTGGCAACGATACAATTTAAACGACTCGTCAAGCTCATCCAGACGTTCTTTATCGTTTTCGTCCCGGCTATCGGCCAACCAGCGATAGGCTTGCAACAAGATCGCAGGGCCTAAATATTTATCGCTGTTCCACCAATAACTTGGGCAACTGGTTGAGCAACAAGCGCAGAGTACGCATTCGTAAAGGCCATCGAGTTTGGCACGCTCATCCCTGCTTTGCAGACGTTCGGTTTCCGCTGGTGCAGCCGATTCGGCGGTTAACCAGGGTTTTATCGACGTATATTGCTCGAAGAAATGCGTCATATCCGCGACCAGATCCTTGACCACCGACATATGCGGCAACGGGAATATTTTCACGGTGCCTTTATAGTCGCTAATCGCTTTGGTACACGCCAGCGTGTTTTTGCCGTTGATGTTCATCGCGCAGGATCCGCAGACACCTTCGCGACAGGAGCGGCGAAACGTCAGGCTGCTATCAATCTCATTTTTTATTTTGAGAATCGCATCCAGCACCATTGGACCGCACTGGTCCATATCGATTTCATAAGTATCGATGCGCGGATTCTCACCGGAATCAGGATCCCAACGATAAACTTCGAAATGACGGATGTTGGTGGCGCCTTCGGCTTTATAGGTTTTACCCTTTTTAATCACCGAGTTTTTGGGCAGTGTAAATTCAACCATTAGTAAACCCTCTCTTTAGGCGCAACGACTTCGACTTC
>CAZGUM010000053.1:0-22167 GCA_964529085.1 uncultured Methylomonas sp.
CAGGTAGTGGAAAACAATGTTTGTTGATCCGATTGCAGACTTGAAAAGCGACAACTATACCGAGCTAAATCGGCTTCATTATACATCGCAATCGGTGGGTATCCACAAAAACTAGCTAGATTTTGCGCGCTAAATGAATGTGACAACAGTTTGTCAAGCGCAATTTTGGCGTTGTTAAGCCGGGCTAACGTAGATAGTCAGTGGTTAGTGCGTGGCTAAGATATTGAAATAAATTGACTTTTGTGTGGCTTCGGTTCTAGGTGGCTTCGCCCGAACTCGAATTCGGGCGGCCGTAAGCACAAAACGACGGTCAGTAAAAAATGCAAAATAAATACTAAATTTTGCAATTGACCTATTGGGCAGTCGTCTAAAACGGCTGATTTTTTAATAAATTGCGTTAAAAATAGCTGCCGTTCAGCAGAAAATGCGCGGCTATGCTACCGAAAAAACCGATCAAAATGACCGGCATCCATTTCAAGTGGGCGCTAAATGTGTATAGACCTTTCAATTGCCCCATCAAACCCACTCCCGCTGCTGAGCCGATTGCCAGCAAGCTGCCGCCGACGCCGGCAGTCAATGTGACCAGCAGCCATTGGCCTTGCGAAATGTCGGGATGCATGGTCAGTACCGCAAACATGATAGTGCCGTTGTCGATGAACGCCGACAGAATGCCGACTACGATATTGGCAATGGTTGGGTCCATGCCCACATACAATACGTCCGAAGCCATGGTCAAATAACCGATGAAACTCAAGCCGCCGACGCTGATCATTACCCCGTAAAAAAATAACAAGGTGTCCCATTCCAGCGTGGCAACGCTTTTGAATACGTCGAATTTCTGACTTCGCTTGGTGTCGGGAACCGCGACGTTAAACAGCTTATAGACGTGGGCGAAATCGCTAATTTTGCCGTTGTCTTTGTTAGCGGTTTTTTGCAGGTAGAAACCTAGGAATTTTAGGTAAGTCAGACCCGCCAACATCCCTGCTGCGGGAGGCAGTTTCAGCAAGTTTTCAAAGCAGACAGCTGTAATAATAGTCAGCAAAAACAACACGATCATGGTTAATGCACCGCGCTTCATTTTTGGCGCTTTACCCACGGCAGCCGGCTGTAATTTGGGGATCCAGAAATGCATGATACCGGCCGGCAAGGCAAAATTGACGACTGCCGGAATGAATAAAGAATAAAAATCCTTGAACGGCACCACGCCGCTTTGCCAGACCAGTAGGGTGGTGATGTCGCCGAATGGACTAAACGAGCCGCCGGCATTTGTAGCGACCACCACGTTAATGCAAGCCAGCGTAACGAAATTACGGTTATCCTTGCCCATGGCTGCGATCACGGCCCCCATAAGCAAGGCCGTCGTCAGGTTATTGCAAACCGAAGACATAAAAAACGACATGATGCCGGTAATCCAAAACAATTTTCTGTAACTGAAGCCTTTACTTAATAGCCATACCCGCAGATTGTCGAATACGCCTCGATCTTCCATCGCGTTGAGATAAGCCATCGAAACCATGATGAACAAAAACAATTCGGCATAGCCTTCGAGGCATGCGCGGAAGGCGTGGCCGGCCTGCTCGCTCATGCCATTGCTAACGTAGATACCGGCTATGAATGCCCAGATCAAACTGGCCGCGAGTACCATGGGTTTGGATTTATTGAGTTCGGTAACTTCTTCGGTCATCGCCAGCATATAGGCGACCGCAAAAATGGCGATGGCCAGATATCCGACCCAATGTTTAGTTAGATTGAGGGCTTGCGCGGTTTGTTCGACGTCCGCCCAGGCGATCAGCGGCGAAAATGTGAGTAGCAACAATAGAAGAATGCGCGAAAACACGGGTGAACTCCTTTCAATAACTGGGTGCTGGACAGTCGCGGCGGCGGACGAGCTCTTCGGCCGTGACTGTTTTTGCCTCGTTAGCGGAGCTGCGGACGAGGCGGTCACGATATTACAAAGTTTGTAACGCTTAGTTTAGCAACGATTAAACGCCACACATGCCGGAGCTGCGTGGCGTTTATCCTGCTTGCCGTAGTCTACCGGGGATCAGCTGAAAATCTTAAGCTTCCAGCAAATATGTTAGCCACAGCGAGGATAGCTTTTCCTGTACCGTGTTTTGTCGCAAGCGGGCTTGCAGGTTGGGAAAGTCGACGTAATCCAATGCCTGGTCCTGGTTGTAGCAAGAGTACATAAAGCTTTCCTCGCCGCTTTTCGGATCGATGTGTTTACACAGGCATTGGGCGCAGACGCCTTTCATCATGCACTGCATCGGCGAGTTGATCGAGCCGATCGCTTCGTGGCCTTCTTTCAGATACGGTTTCAGCGCGGCAAAACGCGCCGCTTTGACAGCCGCCATCATCCGGTCGGAACCGATTACGATCAGGTGATCTACATCTTGCAGTTTCAAGCTGGTTTCGCCCAGTTCGCCGGTAGCGTAGGCAACCATCGCTTCGACGATATTGCCGACGAAGGTTTTATCTTGCGGGCGAGTGACCGGAATCGCGTCGTTACCGGGGCGTTTGTCTACCGCCCAGACGATGACGTCGGACGCGTCTTCAATGTCCGGCACCTTGAACAAGTCTTCGCGGTTACGATAACCGGCAAAATACAATACCTTGTTGCCGGCGGAGCGCATGGCTTTGCCGATTGAGAATAATACCGCGTTACCCAAGCCGCCGCCCAATAGCAGCACGGTTTGGTTGTGCGGGATTTCGGTGGGTGCGCCGGTCACGCCCATCAATACCAGCGGGTCGCCGATTTTCCAGGTGGCGCACAGGCGGCTGGAGCTGCCCATTTCCAACGCAATCAAGGACACCAGACCTTTTTCTTTGTCTACCCAGGCGCCCGTCAAGGCCAAGCCTTCCGCGGCTAGCGTGGTGCCTTCGACCACGGGGGCCAGCGATTCGTAGTTTTGTACCCGGTAAAACTGGCCTGGTTCGAAATGTTTTGCCGCGGCAGGCGCTTTGATCACCACTTCGATGATGGTTGGCGTCAGGCGGTTTACTTCGACGACATGCGCCAAGAAAGCGGCATCCAGCTTGTTCTGTAAATCGCGCAGCTTTGCGTCGCGTTGCGGCTGTTGCGCGGCCTCTAATGTGCCAATCTCGTCGGCGAATAGCTTAACAATATAGGGGTAGCCGTCTTTGGCGCTGGCCATCGCTTTCACCACGTTACCGGCATAAACCGGATGATTGTCGCCGTAAAACGTAATGTAACGGCCGGCACTGTGGTACGAGGTAAACGGCGCCGGTTTGCCGACTTTGACTTGCTCATCGTCGGCCATCGGTACCAATTCGGCTTTGCCTTGCAACCAGTCTGGTTCGTGACGTTTGTAGAATTTGCGATCCATCACGAAAGTCGCGGGGTGCTCGGATTGGTAAATCGTGTTCGGCGCGGTACCGGCGGCGATAAATAAACCGCGCAGCTTTACTTCCACTTCATCGGTTTTCCGCCATTTGCCTTCCTGCTCGGCCAGTTTCTCGAAACGCACGGCTTGCAGATGGCCGTATTGGTCTTCGATGGCTTCCAGCGGGCTCATGCCTTCGGCCAGATAAATGCCTTCCGACAGCGCTTCGTGGATTTCTTCGTGGTTTTGGCGGTAGGCCGGAGAATCTTTGATGCCTTTGCGATAGAACAGGGTCACACCGCCCCATTGTTTCAGAAAGGGAAGGAAGTTAGGGGTTTCGCCGGCGGCGGCAGCGCGTTGGCGCTCCTGTTCGATCACGCGGCCATGCGCCAAAAACTCTTCCAGAATTTCCAGTTCTTCGGCATCGTAGCGGCTCCGTACCGAGGCTTCGCCGTATTTGGCGACCAATTTGTCGTAGCGGTGCAGAATCTTGCTGACTTGAACAGGATAATAGGCCAATAACTCGGTGGTAGTGTCAATCGCAGTCAAGCCGCCGCCGATCACGCCGGCGGGCAGGCGCACTTGCAGATTCGCCAGCGAGGACTCTTTCGCCGCACCGGTCAATTGTAGGCCCATCAAGAAATCGGACGCCTTACGGATGCCGCGGATCAGGTTATTTTTCAGATCGATCACGGTCGGTTTGCCGGCGCCGCTGGCAATCGCAATATGATCGAACCCTAGTTCCCAGGCTTCGTCTATGGTGATGGTGCCGCCGAAACGCACGCCGCCGTAGCATTTGAAAGCGTTACGGCGCAGCAGGGTCAGGTAAATGACTTTCAAAAAGTTTTTATCCCAACGTACGGTAATGCCATATTCGGCCACGCCGCCGAAACCCAGCAACACCCGCTTATCCAGGTCTTCGTACAGACTTTGAAAGTCCATAATCGGCATCGGCACGTTATCGCGGTCGCCGGTCAGATGCAATGGCAACGGTTCGATTTTCAATGCGTCGATGCCGACTACGCCGAAGCCTTCGTTCAACAAATAGTGCGACAAAGTATAACCGGCCGGTCCCATGCCGGCGACCAGCACGTTCTTGCCGTTATAAGGCAGGGCGGTGGAGCGTTTGATATTCAGCGGGTTCCAACGGGTCAACAGGCTGTAAATTTCAAAACCCCAAGGCATGAACAGCACATCGGTCAACACATTGGTTTCGATTTGCGGAATATTCACCGACTCGGTTTTTTGGTAAATACAGCCGCGCATGCAGTCGTTGCAAATCCGGTGGCCGGTGCCTGGGCACATCGGGTTGTCGATGATGATCATCGCCAGCGCGCCGATATTGTCGCCCTGACGTTTGACCACGTGCATCTCGGAGATTTTTTCTTCCAGCGGACAGCCGGTCATCAACGCGCTCAAGTGATTGGTTTTGAACGTACCGTCTTTTTTGTTTTTGATGCCCTTGGAGCAGGAATCGTTATCCCGGTCATGGCAGTAAATGCAATGATCGACTTCATAAAGTGTTTGACGTTGGTTGAAGCGTTTGTCGGTCAGGGCGAAGCCGTCGCGGCGGCGATGGTGGTGATCGTCGCAAGCCCAAACGTCGTAACCGTTTTGCGAAACGGTTTCGTGTTCGACCAGATTTTCCAGATCGGTTTTTTCCGGAATTTTGAAACTTAACCACTTGGCAACCACGGCTTGTAATTCAGGAACCTGTTTGGCGGCGAAGCTCCAACGGCTAACGATGTCGAGCAGTCCCGCAACCAGCGCGGCTGGACTGTCGTAACCGCTGAGCTGGTCTTTGAACGCAGCGATGTCGGTGTCGTTCAATTCCGCTTGTTGCGACAGTCGCCACAAGTCCGCACCCAATTGACTGACGGCCAGTTCCGCATCGGTTTTGAATAATTCCTGCTTGCCGGCGGCGCGGAGCAAACCGTCCAGCTGTGTGCGCAGTGCGGCTATGTCCCAGCCCTCAATGGTTTGGCCTTTGAATAACTTGCTCAAATTACCGACGATTTCGGTGCGATAGACAAATACCGCGTCGAATTCATTGCGAATATTGCCGATTTGCTGCTCGCGCACATCGCTGACATTGAATAAACGCGCGACAAAAGTGCCGACCAGCGGCGCCATTCTTACCAATAACTCGGAAATTTCCTCCGGCTTCATGCCGTCGCCGCCGCAGCTGCGGTATGCAGCGATTTCCGCAAACAAAGCGGCGTCGTGCTGTTGTACCGACTGATCGAATGCCGCCAGTAAATCGGCTAGGCGTTGAGCATCGTACAGATCTTTATATTCAAAGCCGGGGATGCCGAGAGTAAGTTGGGTCAGGTCGCGAGTATTTAGCTTTTGTGTCATCAAGTTGTTCCGTGAGCGTTCGCTTGAAGTTGTAAATGAAATTCGGATTAAGGCATGTCGTCAACGACGCTGTCTTTGGCTGGCGGCATCAGATCGTCTCGGCTCAGGCCCAGGCTCAAGGCCAGTGAGCTGGCGATATAAATCGACGAATAGGTGCCTTTGACGACGCCAATTAGCATGGCGATCGCAAAGCCGTGGATTGTTTTACCGCCGAGGAAGGCCAGGGCCAACAGAGTTAAAAATACGGTCAGTGAAGTCAGAATGGTTCTGCTTAGCGTGTCGTTCAGGGCGGTGTTGACGATTTCACTAATCGATTCTTTGATTCGGCTGCTGCGGACGGTTTCCCGGATCCGGTCGTAAACCACGATGGTGTCGTTGATCGAATAACCGATCAGCGCCAGGATGGCCGATAGCACGGTCATGTCGAATTCCCAGCCAAATACCGAGAAAAAGCCCATCGTAATAATGCTGTCGTGGAATAAGGCGGCGATAGCGCTCAAAGACAGTTTCCACTCGAAGCGAATGCTGACGTAAACCATGATGCCGACAAAGGCGAAGAACAGTGCCAGTCCGCCGTCGTTGACCAAGTCTTCGCCGACTTGTGGGCCAACGAATTCGACGCGGCGAAGTTCGCCCGGTTGGCTTTGACTGCTGTTAGCGATGCTGAGTACTTTTTCACTCAGTTCTTTTTGGCTGATGTTTTCCACCGGCTTCAGGCGAATCAAGACGTCGGCCGCACTGCCGAAATGTTGCAGATTGGCATCGGCGAAGCCTTGTTGCTCCAATGTACTGCGCATTTTATCCAGATCGGCGGCCTGGTTGTAATGCAATTCGTAGACGCTGCCGCCGGTAAAGTCGATGCCGAGATCCAGGCCCTTCACGAAAAACGAAACTATGGAAATTAATAACAGGGTGCCGGAGAAGTAAAACGCTAGCTTTCTTTTGCTGAGAAAATCGATGTGTCGAGCGGAAGTCATGCCAAGGTTCCTGATAAATAGTTAAAGATTGCTATCCGGCCGCGTCGGCGCTAAGGCGATATAAACGTAGCTTGCGGACCATAAGGCCGTGAATTGTACTATTTTCTCCAGAAAGTAGGAGTAAAAAGCACGACCAGGGTAAACACCTCCAGGCGTCCGAGCAACATCGTCGTCGAACAGACCCAGGTCTGAAAATCGTTCAGACTGGAAAAGTTGGTTGCCGGGCCTAGCTGATTTAGACCGGGACCGGCATTGTTGATGCAGGCAATCACGGCGCTGAGTGCGGAAATCGGGTCCAGTCCGGTAAAAATCAGCGTGAAAGTCATTACCACGATCGAAATAAAGTACAGAAAAATAAAGGCCAGGACCGCGAAGATAATCTTGTTGGCGATGGGGGTGTCGCCGATGCGGATAGGGTTGACTGCACGTGGATGCAGAATGCTGAAAAGCTCACGGCCAGCCTGCTTCCACAATAATAAGGTGCGGAACATCTTGATGCCGCCGCCGGTTGAACCGGTGCAGGCCGACACGCAGCTCAGGTAAAGCATCCACCAAGGTACAAACGGCGGCCACTTGTCGAAGTCAACGCTGGCAAAGCCGCAGTCGGTGGCGATCGATACCAGGTTGAAGGTAACGTGGCGCAGGCTGCTAAAGAAATCCGGATATGTTTCGAAATGCCAAAGATAACCGGCGCACAGCAGAATGCTGCCGGCTATCAAACCCAGCATCGGCATCGCTTCCGGGTCTTGTAAATAGGGTTTCGGACTGCGGTGGTGTAACACCGTGTAGTGAGTGCCGAAATTCATTGCCGAAATCAGCATGAATACGGTCAGCACCAATTCGACGGCAACGGAGTCGAAATAACCGATGCTGGCATCGTGCGTGGAAAAGCCGCCCAAGCCTAGGGTGGAGAAGGCGTGGCAAATCGCATCGAACCAGCCCATGCCGGCGATTTTTAGGGACACAATACAAACCACGGTGATGCCGGCATAGACCAGCCAGAGCAAGCGCGCGGTTTCGGTGATGCGCGGTGTTAATTTGCTGTCTTTCACCGGTCCGGCAATTTCCGCCTTGTACAGTTGCATACCGCCGACGCCCAGCAAGGGCAGAATCGCTACCGCCAGCACAATGATACCCAAACCGCCTATCCAAACCATTTCGTGCCGCCACAGATTCAGCGACGGCGCCAGCGTATCGAGGCCGCTCAATACTGTCGCGCCGGTGGTGGTGAATCCCGACATGGTTTCGAAAAACGCATCGGTAAACGATAGTCCGGGCATGCCCCAGATTAAAGGCAGCGTGGCTGCCGCCGACATCAATATCCAGAACGATGCCACCAGCAAATAGCCGTCCCGGGTTTTGACATCGCCGCGAAAGCGCATCGTCAAGCCCGACAGCAGGCTGCCGACGCCGATATTCAGCGACATGCCATTTACGAAATGATCGACCATACCGTCTTCGAAATACAGCGATGCGGCGATTGGTAACGCGTAAGTGACGCCGAAGACCATCAAGATCAGGCCGAGAACAAATCCTAGAGTGCAAAAACGTTGCATAGTGCCCTGAATAAAACCGAAAAGGTTCTGCCGTGTTGTTATGGATCGCAGCTCTCGAACGCTCTACGGAGCAGAACGTGTCGCAGCCGGTAATTGTAACAAACAATCGGCGAAAGTGACCTGTCACATAAGCTTAAACAAAGCTTCATCTTATTGTCATAAAGCATCTCTAAGCTGGACTCGTCGTCAAGGAGAAACCTGTTTGCAAGGGAAAATCGATAATTTCCAACTACTGCACGAAGCTCGCGGTCGACGCGTGCGGTAATTAACGAGGGCCGGACCATGAAGCTGATTTACTCGATCCACAAATACGATGTGACTCTATTTACCTGGCTAAACAACGTCATGATTCATGCCGGCTTGGTACGCCTGTGCCGGACTATTTCCAGAACCGCCGACGGGGTTTTGTACGTTCTGGTAGCGGTCTGGCTGTATTGGGATCAGGGCATACACGACGGTCTGTTGCAGGCCATGATCTTGGCGTTTTTGATTGAACGGCCGGTTTACCTGTTGTTGAAAAAGGGCTTCAAACGCGATCGTCCGCAACAGGCGTTACAGAATTTTTGCAGCGTGATCAAGCCTGCCGATCAATTCAGTTTTCCGTCCGGGCATACCTCGGCGGCATTCATGGTGGCCACGCTACTGGGCTATTTCCTGCCGGATTTGCTGCCGATCCTCTATCTGTGGGCTGCGCTGGTTGGATTTTCCCGCGTCGTGTTGGGGGTGCATTTTCCCAGCGACACACTTATGGGTATGGTTTTGGGCGTTAGTACAGCAATTTTTAGTCTCGATTATCTTTTATTATGAAAATATTTTATGGCGTGCAAGGCACGGGTAATGGCCACATCACCCGTGCCAGAGTCATGGCGAAAGAACTGTATGCAGCCGGTTTCGACGTCACCTTTCAGTTTACCGGGCGGCCGGCGGACAAGTATTTTGACATGGACGTGTTTAACGGTTATCAAGTCAAAACCGGCTTGACTTTCAATACTCACAACGGTCAGGTCAGTTATGTGAAAACCGCATTGGAAGCCAGCCCGATTCGGTTTGTCAGGGACATCAATAGCCTGGATTTAAGCGGCTACGATTTGGTTATTAGCGATTTCGAGCCGGTTACCGCCTGGGCCGCGAAAAGGCAAAAGAAAAAAGTGCTGGGCATCGGTCATCAGTATGCGTTCAGACACAATATCCCGCGTGCCGGCGGCGATCCGATTGCCGAGCAGGTGATGAAATATTTCGCGCCCGCCGACATCGGCATCGGCTTGCACTGGCACCATTTCGGTCAGCCGATTTTACCGCCGATCATCGAAACGCCTGAGTTTCCGCAACATACCCAAGCCAATAAGATTTTGGTGTATCTGCCCTTCGAAGACCCACAAACGGTAGTCAAGCTACTATGCCCGTTCGAAAATTTCGAGTTTCATGTTTATTCGCCGGAGCCGGCCGTTTCCAAATACCCGCATATTAGTTGCAAGCCCTTGTCGCGGGACGGTTTCCAACGAGATTTATACGATTGTGCCGGCATCATCAGCAATGCCGGTTTCGAATTGGCGAGCGAGTCCTTGCAATTGGGTAAGAAGATTTTGGTGAAGCCGCTGCATGCGCAAATGGAGCAGATTTCCAATGCCGAAGCCTTAAAACAATTGGGCTACGGCCAAACCATGTTCGATCTCGACGACATCACAATCGCGGACTGGCTGCATAATCCGCATGCGGTGCATGTTACTTATCCGAATATCGCCAAGGTGATAGTGCAGTGGCTCATGGACGGTATGCCGGCGATGGATGCCGAATTCACGGAGCAAGTCTGGGCTTCGGTTGAGGTGTTACAGATCAAGCATTAGTGGGGAGGGGGCGGTTTTGAACGTGCCCGGCGTCTGCTAACTATATTGCAGCGTAAGGCTGCTTAACTCAAAAGGTGTATTGCCGATGCGTGCCGGCCCTTAGTCCTTATCTTCGTCCGGAATCGATCCTTTCAATTGTTGCGACAGCAGGGTTTGTGCGCCGGTGATCACGATTTCCTCGCCAGGCTGTAAGCCGCCGGCCACGAAATATCCTTGGTTATTGGTGCTGTATTGCCTGAGCAGGCGGCGGCTGAACTGGTTGGTGTCCGCTTTCACAAAGGCAAAAGCCTGGCCCAGGTGCCACACCAAAGCGGATTGCGGAATATTGACCCCGCTACTGGTTTGGCCACCCTCCGGAATCCAGGCGGTAACGTGGGCGCCGAACGGCAAACGGCATTCCTCGCACTTGAAAAAATAGCGTTGACCTTGCGAAAGCGGATCGACTTGCGGTGCTGCGGCAATTAAGGCGGCGGGTTTGGCGGCTTGGCGTTGGCCACGTTCGTGGATACGGATAACGCTGACGGTCGGGTCTAGCTGACTATTGGCGGGTAAGGTGATTTGCAGCAACTGCGCGCGATGTTCCAGCAATTGCGTGGCGTTTTTATCTTGTGCTTTGGTAAACCAGTTGCTTAGGGTGGCGCCCCAAACCAGCCGGCTGTTGGCGGCGATTAGCTGTTGTTGATAGTTGTTGGAGGCCAGGTTGGCTTTGTCGGCCTGCCAGATGGCTTGTTGTTCCTGCAGGCGGCGGGTGGAGACGATGTCTTGCTGGTGCAAGTCGCGCGTGCGGTTCAAATTTTGCGCGGCTTCGCTATAGCGGGCCTGCGCGCTGTCTTGTTGGGCGCTGGCAGCCAAGTATTGCTGACGGATGTTGAGTAACGGTTCGGGATTGAGTACCGTGCCGTATGCAATAAATTCCGGCGTTTGCTGCGCGGCAATTAGCGTTTGAGTCTGAATGCCTGCTAATTTCTGGCCGGCTTGATCCAACCGTAATATATTGGGGCCGGTGTTTGGGCGGGGCTGTTGGGCTGCGATGGTGTTTGGCTGCGTATCGTCGTCGTCCGCCGATGCGGCGTTCGGAAGCAGACTGAAAACGCCAAGGCAGCCGGCGAGAAAAAGTGCTATTCGCATGATTTTTTGTGGATGTGGTTTATAACGCCTCAATGGCCTGACTAAGTTAATTAATCGCCGATTGGGCGGAGATTATAAAGTTTGAGCCGACGGGGCCTGTAATTTTTTGTTGTGTAAAAAAAATAGCCGGTTATCCTTTTCGATTACTGTTACGGCTTGAGGGAAATGCTAATGAGTGAAACACCAGAAAACTTGAAATATGCCGAAACCCACGAGTGGGCCAAGCTGGAAGACGGTAATGTCGTGCGCGTCGGCATCACCGACTTTGCCCAGTCCGAATTGGGCGACATTGTCTTTATCGGCTTGCCCGATGTGGGCAGGGCAGTGAAGCAGGGCGAACAACTGGCGGTGGTCGAATCGGTAAAAACGGCGTCCGACCTGTTCAGTCCGGTCAGCGGCAGCGTGGTCGAGATCAACGATTCGGTGTCGGACGAGCCGGAACAGGTCAACGATGGCGCTTATCAAACCTGGCTGTTTGCCATTAAAGCGGATAATCCGGCCGAACTCGATAGTTTGTTGGATGCGGACGCTTACCGAAATTTGATTGAGGATTAGGAACAGCCAATGGCAAATCAAAATGCAAAAGGATTTAAACGGCTGATTAATGCCTGTTTTTTCTCGGTTGCCGGTTTCAAAGCCACCTGGCAACACGAGGAAGCATTTCGGCAGGAAGTGGCGTTGTTCGTGGTAACGACGCCGCTGGCGATTTGGCTTGGCCAAACCGCAATCGAGAAGGTCTTGTTAATCGGCAGCGTGGTCTTGGTGCTGCTGGTGGAGTTGTTGAATTCCGCCGTGGAGGCTGTGGTGGATAGGGTGGGTTTCGAGCATCACGAACTGTCCGGGCGCGCCAAGGATATCGGCTCGGCGGCGGTGATGCTGTCCTTGATCTGGGCAGGCGCGACCTGGGCGTTGATTTTGCTGTAAGCGGCAAGACCAAGAAACCAAGGCGAAAGGGGAGCTTTCATTTTTCGTCTTGTGCCCGTTTCCAACATCCGTTACCTTAGGGCCGCTGAAATCGTCTAACAAGGATAATAATGAGTGCATTGATCTGTGGCTCCATGGCCTACGACACCATCATGGTGTTTCACGACAAATTTAAACATCACATCCTCCCCGAGAAAGTGCATATGCTCAATGTCTCTTTCCTGGTGCCGGCCATGCGCCGCGAATACGGCGGCTGTGCCGGTAACATTGCGTATAACTTGAAATTGTTGCAGGAAGAGCCATCCATCATGGCGACCGTCGGGCACGATTTCGAACCCTATGCGCAATGGCTGAGCCAATGCGGTATTTCCAGCCGGTATATCAAGGTGCTGGACGATCATTACACCGGCCAAGCCTATATCACCACCGACGTCGATGATAATCAAATCACCGCTTTCCATCCCGGTGCGATGAGCTTTTCGCATTTAAACACTGTGCCGGCAGACTCGGGCATAACCATTGGTATTGTCTCCCCGGACGGTAAACAAGGCATGCAGGAGCACGCGCAGCAGTTTGTCGATCAAGGCATTCCGTTTATTTTCGATCCCGGCCAAGGCATGCCGATGTTCGATGGCGACGAGTTGTTGGCATTTCTGGAGCTGGCCAATTACGCCACTTTCAACGACTACGAGTCGGAATTGATGCAGCAGCGCACCGGTTTGAGCCTTGAGCAAATCGCCGAAAAAGTCGATGCGTTGGTGATCACTTTGGGCGGTAACGGTTCGAAAATCTATACGCGCGGCGAAATTATCGATATTCCGCCAGCCAAACCCAAACAAATTCTGGATCCCACTGGTTGTGGCGACGCCTATCGTGCCGGACTGCTGTACGGTTTGATCAACGATTATGACTGGGATGTGACGGGGCGCATCGCTTCCTTGTTGGGTGCGATCAAAATCGAACATAACGGCACCCAGAACCATACTTTTACGGTAGCCGAATTCAAACAACGCTATCAGGAAACCTTTGGTTCGACGTTTTGAGTTTGACTAAAACCCAGGAACTGCTGGCTTTGATGGCCCGCTTGCGCGATCCGGAGCAGGGTTGCGCCTGGGACGTCAAGCAGGATTTTTATAGCCTGATTCCCTACACGATCGAAGAAGCCTACGAGGTGGCCGACGCCATCGAACGTGAGGACTTCGACGATTTGCGCGGCGAATTGGGCGACTTGTTGCTGCAAGTGGTATTTCACTCTCGGATTGCCGAAGAACGCGGCTTGTTCGATTTCGAGCAAGTGGCGGCGGCGATTGGCGAGAAGCTGGTCACTCGGCATCCGCATGTGTTTGCCGACGCCAAATTCGACAACGACGAACAGCGCCAACAAGCCTGGGACGAGGCCAAAGCCAAGGAACGCCGCCTGAAACAACCCGCACAGCAAACCGAAAGTGTATTGGCCGGCGTTGCGCAAAGCCTGCCGGCGCTGGTGCAATGCGAGAAAATTCAAAATCGCGCCGCCAGTCACGGTTTCGATTGGCCGGCAGCCGAGCCGGTGTTCGACAAGGTGCGCGAAGAGTTGCAGGAAGTCCACGAGGCTTGGCAATCCGGCGATCAACCGCACATACAGGAAGAAATCGGCGATTTGCTGCTGGTAGCCGTAAATCTGGCCCGGCATCTAAAAGTCAATCCGGAAATCGCCTTGCGCGAAGCCACTAAAAAATTCACCCGCCGCTTCAATTACATCGAAAAACAGGTAGAGGCCTCCGGCCGCGAGCTGCGCGATTGCGACTTGGCGGAGCTGGACGGCTTGTGGAACGAAGCCAAACGATATTTGAAGAAAGTTTAAAGATATGAAAACCGCCGCGCTCCGTGGGTGTTTGTTAGTCTATTGCATAGTATTTGCCGTATCGGCACATGCGGAGCTATTGGGCAGAATCTCCGACGAAACTGCCCCCGTCGCTACCCCAGCTGAGCGCAAAGCCGCTAAAAACAACGACAGAAAAATCATCTACCGGGTGATTTGTTCGGCCGAAGACAAAGACTTGCCGGATTGTGATCAATCCGCAGTGGATGACGGTAGCAGCGCGGCGGAATTGCCCATGCCGGATTTGCCGCCAGATAGCGAGGATGCTTTAGAGAAGCCGGAGTCCGCAACGCTAGGCGAATCGGAAAAACCGGAAAGCACGCAAAATGTTTCGTCCAAGAAACCGGCCAAACAGAAAAAATCCGCGAAAAGTGGTCGCGGCAAGAAACCGGCTGGCAAAAAACACCCCCACAAGTAGTGTCCGTGGCAGCATCGTGGCGCTCGGCGGCTAAATCATAAGTTGAAATATCCTTAAGATTGGAACTGCCGGGCCGGTTTACGGTCGAGTAGATCTAAACTTGTATGAGGCTTTCCATGAAACACCCCGTTACACCTACTATCCCCGCATCGGAAATTACACCGCGCGAGCTGTTTTACCAGCGTCGGCAATTTATGCAGTTGGCGCTGGGCGGTTCGGCAGCGTTGCTGGCTGGTGCGGCATTCGGTGGCGAAAAGCTGGCGAATAGTGTCTCCGAAACCTATGGTTTGACCGATCAACTGACGCCCCTAAAAGACGTTACTCGATACAATAACTTTTACGAGTTCGATACCAGCAAGGAAGGGCCGGCCAAAATGGCCGGCAGCCTGAAGACACGGCCGTGGACGGTCAGCGTGGAAGGGGAAGTTCGCAAACCGAAGCAATTCGCCATCGAAGATTTACTGAAACTGGCGCCGATGCAGGAACGCATCTATCGCTTGCGTTGCGTGGAAGCCTGGTCGATGGTGATACCCTGGTTGGGATATCCCTTGGCGGAACTGCTGAAACAGGTGGAACCGACCAGCGAGGCCCGTTACGTGGAATTCGTCAGTCTGCAAGATCCCGAGCAAATGCCCGGCCAGCGCCGGGCGGTCTTGGAATGGCCGTACCGGGAAGGCCTGCGCATCGACGAAGCACAACATCCTTTGACTTTACTGACTTTTGGTTTATACGGCGAAGTATTGCCGAATCAAAACGGCGCACCGGTGCGCATCGTCGTACCCTGGAAATACGGCTTCAAAAGCGCGAAGTCCATCGTCAAAATCCGTTTGTTGAAACAGCAGCCCGCCACCAGTTGGATGCAGGCCGGCCCGAACGAGTACGGTTTTTATGCCAACGTTAATCCCGAGGTCGATCATCCGCGCTGGAGTCAGGCCAAGGAACGCCGGCTCGGCGATTTTCTGAAGCGGCCGACCCTGCCGTTCAACGGCTACGCCGAACAAGTGGCCGGGCTTTACGCCGGCATGGATCTGGTTAAAAACTTTTGAATTGTGAGTGGGAAGAGCTTGGACGATAGATCTTTGCGTAGTTTGAAAATCGTGGTGTTTTTGACTGCTCTGATACCCTTGGCGTTATTGCTGATCGCAGCCTGGCAGGATGATTTGGGTGCCAACCCTATCGAAAAAATCACGCATAACACCGGTTACTGGACGTTGACGTTTTTGTTGATCAGCCTTAGTGCGACGCTGTTGCGGCAAATTAGCGGCGTCAATTGGCCTATCCGCCTGAGACGGATGTTGGGACTATTTGCGTTTTTTTACGCTTGCTTGCATTTTTCTACCTATTTGGTTCTGGATCAGTTTTTCGACTGGGCGGCAATCGGCAAGGATATTCTGAAGCGCCCCTACATCACTATCGGTTTCGCGGCATTTGTACTGTTAATTCCGCTGGCCGCGACCTCCACCAATGCTATGCAACGCCGGCTCGGCGGCAAGAATTGGAAACGTTTACACCGTTTGACTTACTTTATCGCCGTGGCGGGGGTGGTGCATTTTGTTTGGTTGGTAAAAAAAGATTTGAGTAGGCCGTTGTTGTTTGCCGCCGTGCTGGCCTTTTTGTTGGGGATTCGTCTGTTTAAACATTTTCGTACCCGTGCGGATAGGGCTTATTCCTCGATTTAGTCTAGGCTTATGGGTTTAATACGTTGCAAAGGGTTGCTCAATTGCAAACAATTAGACCGAATGTTATCGACTTTGAAGCCTCCGGGTTCGGCTTCGATAGTTATCCCATCGAAGTCGGGGTGGTGCTGGGTTCCGGACAAAAATATTGCGCGCTGATCAAGCCTGCCAGCAATTGGCTGTATTGGGACGCGCAGGCCGAACAAGTTCACGGCCTTAGCCGCGACACCTTAATCAGCCGCGGGAAATCGATTGCGTTGGTCGCGGCCGAATTGAATGCGTTCCTTGCCGATCAAACCGTTTATAGTGATGGCTGGGTGGTGGATAAGCCCTGGCTGTCGCGCTTGTTTTATCAATCCGGCGTAAAGCCGACGTTTTATCTGAGTGCGCTGGAAATGATACTGAAAGAAGCGCAGATGGACATCTGGACCCAAACCAAACAGCAAGTTATCCAGGATTTGGCGTTGATGCGGCACCGGGCCAGCACCGACGCACTCATTATTCAAGAAACTTATGCCCGCACCCGGCAGCTGGTTACCGGAGGCGACTATTCATCGGCCTGAACCGCTACGGATGCGCCGAGCCTGCCCGAATTGTCAATCGTTTTGCAGCTTTTTATAAAAGCATTGGAGTCGTTATGAGTACCACAGTCGCACTTTCGGAAGCCGAACTACGGAATATCGACGCCTATTGGCGAGCCTGCAATTATTTGGCGGCCGGGATGATTTATTTGCAGGATAACCCGCTGCTTAGGGAAGCCTTGGAGCCCAAGCACATCAAGCGCCGGTTGCTGGGACACTGGGGATCCAGCCCAGGGCTGAGTTTTTGCTACATCCATTTGAACCGGTTGATCAATAAATACGACCAAAATACCTTGTTCATCGCCGGCCCCGGCCACGGCGCGCCCGGCGTTTTGGCGCCGGTCTATCTGGAAGGCACCTATAGCGAGATTTATCCGAACAAAGGCGAAGATGAAGAGGGCTTGCGCCAGTTCTTCAAAGAGTTCTCCTTCCCGGGCGGCATTGGCAGTCATTGCACGCCGGAAACGCCGGGTTCGATTCACGAAGGCGGCGAGTTGGGTTACAGCATTTCCCACGCATTCGGTGCGGCTTACGACAATCCGGATCTGTTGGTGGCGGCCGTGGTCGGCGATGGTGAAGCCGAGACGGCGGCACTGGCCACGTCCTGGCATTCCAATAAGTTTTTAAATCCGCTTCGCGACGGGGCAGTGTTGCCGATCCTGCATCTGAACGGCTATAAAATCAATAACCCGACCTTGCTGTCGCGCATCTCTCATGCCGAGTTGGAGGATCTGTTCAAAGGCTACGGCTGGACGCCGTATTTTGTGGAAGGCAGCGATCCGCCGACCATGCATCGGACCATGGCGGAAACTTTGGAAACCTGTCTCGTCGAAATCCGCCGCATCCAGCAGGAAGCCCGCGCCAGCGGTAATCCGAGCCGGCCGCGTTGGCCGATGATAGTGTTACGTTCGCCCAAAGGCTGGACCGGCCCGAAAACCGTCGATAATCATAAAGTCGAAGGCTTCTGGCGTTCGCATCAGGTGCCGCTGAGCGAGGTGCGCGATAATCCGGAGCATTTGCAGCAATTGGAAGCCTGGCTCCGCAGTTACAAACCCGAGGAACTATTCGATGCCGGCGGCCGCTTGCGGCCGGATCTGAGAGCCTTGGCGCCTAAAGGCAATCGCAGAATGAGTGCTAATCCGCACAGCAATGGTGGCATTTTGCGCCGTGCTTTGCGGATGCCGGATTATCGTGACTATGCGGTCGCGTTGCCTGGCCCCGGCAAGATTCTGGCCGAAAACACCCGGCCGTTGGGTAAGTTTCTACGCGACATCATGGCGGAAAATATGCACAATTTTCGCGTGTTCGGCCCTGACGAAAATTCGTCTAACAAGCTGGATGCGATCTACGAAGTCAGTAAAAAAACCTGGCTGGCCGATACCTTGCCGGAAGATGACGATGGCGGCGAACTTGCCGCCGACGGCCGCGTGATGGAAATGTTATCCGAGCATACCTTGGAAGGCTGGCTGGAAGGGTACCTGCTGACCGGCCGCCACGGCTTCTTCTCGACTTACGAAGCCTTTGTCCATGTGATCGACTCGATGTTCAACCAGCATGCCAAATGGCTGGCGATGACGCAGGCCATTTCCTGGCGGGCACCCGTTTCGTCCTTGAATCTATTGATTACTTCCACGGTCTGGCGCCAGGATCACAACGGCTTTACCCATCAGGACCCGGGCTTTCTGGATCTGGTGGTCAACAAAAGCCCGAAAGTGACGCGGATTTATCTGCCGCCGGATGTCAACTGCCTACTGTCGGTGGCGAATCATTGTCTGCAAAGTACCGATTACATCAACGTGATTGTCTGCGACAAGCAAAAGCATGTGCAATATCTGGATATGGATGCCGCGATCAAACATTGCACCAAAGGCATCGGCATTTGGGAATGGGCCAGCAACGACGAGGGTGGCGAGCCGGATGTGGTGTTGGCCAGCGCCGGCGACATTCCCACCAAGGAAGCCTTGGCGGCGTCGATGCTGCTGCGGGATAACTTTCCGCACCTGAAAATCCGCTTTGTGAATGTGGTGGATCTATACAAACTGACGCCGGCCGGCGAGCATCCGCATGGTTTGAGCGATAGGGATTTTGATAGCCTGTTTACTGTCGATAAGCCGGTGATTTTCAATTTTCACGGTTATCCGTGGTTGATCCATAGGCTGACCTATCGGCGCAATAATCACAAAAATCTGCATGTGCGTGGCTATAAGGAAAAAGGCAGTATCAACACGCCGCTGGAGTTGGCCATTCAGAACGAGATCGACCGTTTCAGCCTGGCTATCGACGTCATAGACCGCATCCCGGCGCTGCGTGTCGCCGGAGCGCACGTCAAGGAAAAACTGCGCGATAGACAGATTGAATGCCGGAATTACGCCTACGAAAACGGCGTGGATTTGCCGGAGGTTGATAACTGGCTGTGGCCTTGATAGCCTATGCCGCCGGTCGCGACTCCGAGTTGCGATTGGCTGAGAATCAGGAGCCAGGGGTGGCCCGAGCCCAATAATTATAAAAACGATCAAATCGAGAGCCCGCATCATGAAACTGGAAACCCAATTTAGCAATTCGCAATTGAAACGAATCAACGTGCAAGCGATGCTATACATGTGTTCCTGTCCGTCGCAGGTCAGTGCACAGATCGACAGCCTGCGCCGGCTGTTCGACTATCAGGCCAATTGTTCCGAGCGCAGTCGAGGCGAGGTACAAACCCAGGTGCATCGGCGCATTGCCGATGCCACCCAAAAAGCCCATCTGATTATGGAACAGTGTCTGAAAGATGTGCTGGATTTGGAGGGGTGGGATCCGGAAACCCTGGAAATGCCGGCCGGCCTGCGGGCCTTACTGGAGCAGGAGCTGGACGACGAGTAAAGGACCGGTGGGAGACCGGTCCGTGGTGTCCGGCGGGAGCGGATAAGGCCGATTGTCCGGTTAATTCGCCGGCTGGGTAGGCGTTAAATCCAGCCTTGCTCGGTCGGATTTTTGGCGCTTGCCGCAAGGGCTGTTTGTCGGGCTGTGTTTATCACTGTCCGTATTTTTGTTCCATTTGGCGGGATAAAGCTTCGGCTTCCGCGTCAGACATGTTTTCCAATTCCTGCAGGGTTTTGCCGGTTACTTGCTTCACCGCCGCCGCGCCTTGGCCTTGACTCAGCGCATTGTGGGCTTCCTGTGCCGCGCGATTGGCCTCTTCCGTGGTTTGTTTAAGCTTGGCGTCGTATAAGCGGTTCACTTCCGCATCGGATTTGCCCTTGGCCGCCGTTCCCAGGTTTTGGCGCTTGCTGTCCATTATTTCCCTGTTTGCTTTGGCATTGGCTTCGCCGAGCATTTTTTGCGTCTCCCGTTCCCTGGCTTGTTCGGCGCGTTGCGCGGCTTCGCGCTTGGCTTGTTCCTGCGCTTCCAGTTCCGGATCCCAATCCGCTAGGCAGTTGCTGCTAAGTACGCTTAGCAAAATCAGCATGATAACGCGGTTCATAAGTACTTCTCCTGGTGCTGCGGTGGCCGTCGGCTAGTTGGAGCTTGATGCCGTTTTCCGCATTAATTATTGTGAGTTAATTCCATCCAAAATCTTCGCGGACGGTTATTCACTGTAGTCGTCCCCCCTTAAATCTGTCAACCAAGAGCGGCACGGATTTAAGGACCCGCCATGCTTAAATCCAAATTTGTGTCGTATTTCCGGCAATCTTTGTATGGTTTTGTTGGATTTGTTAGTTAGCAGACAGAAGCTTTGTCTGGCAAAACGTCAATTGTCTCACTATCGTAAAGGTTTTCGCGGCGCCATATGGCCGGCATGGATGTTGCTCTGGCTTTGCGGTGCAACGCCGGTAGCGAAGCTTATTCGGCGCTGCCACCTAAATAATAACAATCAAACGTTTTCAACCGTCCTGAATATCCGGTCGGCACAGCTGCGGGGGCGGCTTTGAAAACTTGCTGTTGAAGATACTGGATAACGACAATCGCGCGCTGCCGTCAAGCCAGTCACTTCGATTAGCCACAACGACGACTGGAGTGTCCATGATCGAAACCTTTTACGATGTGATGCGCAGGCAAGGCATCACCCGCCGCAGTTTTCTGAAATTTTGCAGCTTAACTGCCGCTTCGCTGGGCCTGTCGCCGGCTTTCGCGCCGAAAATAGCCCATGCCATGGAAACCAAACCGCGCATCCCGGTGTTGTGGTTGCATGGTTTGGAGTGCACCTGCTGTTCGGAGTCCTTTATCCGTTCGGGTCATCCGCTGGCCAAAGACGTGATTCTCTCGATGCTATCGCTGGATTATGACGACACCATCATGGCTGCCGCCGGTCATAACGCCGAAGCCATCGTCACCGAGATCGTCGAGAAATACAAAGGCAATTACATCCTGGCCGTGGAAGGCAATCCGCCACTGGCCGAGGACGGCATGTATTGCATCATTGGTGGCAAGCCATTCGTTGAGCAACTCAAATACGCCGCAGAAAGCTGCAAAGCCATTATTTCCTGGGGCTCTTGCGCCTCCTGGGGTTGCGTGCAAGCCGCCAAACCCAATCCGACTCGCGCCACGCCGGTGCATAAAGTACCTGGTTTAGCCGACAAACCCATCATCAAAGTCCCTGGTTGTCCGCCCATTGCCGAAGTGATGACAGCGGTGGTGGCTTATCTATTAACCTTCGACAAGCTGCCAACCCTGGACAAACAAGGCCGGCCGCAAATGTTCTACAGCCAGCGCATTCACGACAAATGTTACAGACGGCCGCATTTCGACGCCGGTCAGTTCGTCGAGCAATGGGACGACGAAGCGGCGCGCCAAGGCCATTGTCTCTACAAAATGGGTTGCAAAGGGCCAACCACCTATAACGCCTGCTCCACAGTCAAATGGAACGAAGGCACCTCCTTTCCGATTCAATCCGGCCACGGCTGTATCGGTTGTTCCGAAGACGGTTTCTGGGATAAAGGCAGCTTTTACGACCGCCTCACAGGTATCAATCAATTTGGTATCGAAGCCAATGCCAATGTGGTCGGCGGTACGGCCGCAGCGATTGTGGGTGCCGGCGTTGCCGCGCATGCTGGTTTGACGGCCTTGAGTCGCGCTAAACAAGCCGGGGATAAACAACCAGGAGCAGAACAATAATGACAGTCCGAAACACCCCCAATGGTTTTAATTTAAACGATGCCGGCCGTCGCGTCGTGGTCGATCCGGTTACCCGCATCGAAGGCCACATGCGCTGCGAAGTCAATATCGACGACGACAATATCATCCGTAACGCCATCTCCAGCGGCACAATGTGGCGCGGGCTGGAAGTGATTTTAAAAGGCCGCGATCCGCGCGATGCCTGGGCCTTCGTGCAACGCATCTGCGGCGTCTGCACCGGTACCCACGCATTGACCTCGGTGCGGGCCGTCGAAGATGCCTTGAAAATCAAGATTCCAGAGAACGCCAACTCGATCCGCAACATCATGCAGCTCAGCTTGCAAGCCCACGATCACTTGGTGCATTTTTATCATTTGCATGCCTTGGATTGGGTGAATCCGGTCAA
>CAZGUM010000054.1:0-22027 GCA_964529085.1 uncultured Methylomonas sp.
ACGGCATTTTGCCGGACATTAATCCGGAACACGTCAAAGCCATGGTCGATGCGGTAAGGGAATTGAGTCCGCAATATCATCGATAAATAAGGGCGTTTATACTTGAAAGCCCCTGGCCCCCGAGAGTAATCCGTTTAAGTTTAGGTGGATCGTTCCTTCTCCCTCCGTAGCCAAGGGGCATAGAAGAGAAGATTGGAGCGATGGGATAAAGACAAGTGATGTACTTTTTTGATTCTCCTTACCCCTCTCCGGCAGGAGAGGGGGCTGAAGTTAACGGCATTGCTCCAAGGTAGAGGACTAAGGTGAGGGCAGTTTAATCAAAAAGGGCGATTTGCAGATTCCTGCGATTCGCTGAATAATTACCGCACCCCCGGATTTCCAGGATTTGTCAATTTTTAGCAGTCCCAATATGTGGATTCAAAAACGTATACAGCTTGCCCCCAAACCGCGCGGTTTCCATTTGATAACGCGGGAGATAGTGACTCAACTACCTGAACTGGACAACATTGAAATAGGCTTGGCACATGTGTTTTTGCAACACACCTCGGCATCGCTGGCGATAAACGAAAATGCCGACGCCGATGTGCGCCGGGACCTGGAAAGCTATTTTTCCCGAACGGCGGCGGAAAATGAACCATACTATCGGCACACGCTCGAAGGCCCGGACGATATGCCGGCCCATATTAAAAGCGTTATCCTGGGCAATTCGCTAAGCATTCCGATCAGCAACGGCCAATTGGCCTTGGGAATATGGCAAGGGATTTACCTGGGCGAGCATCGCAATCATGCCGGCAATCGCACTATCATCGTTACGCTACACGGCGAATAAAGAGGTATTTATGTACGCATTGAAATTAATCGTTTTGTTACTGGCGGCATTTAGCCAGAACTCGTCCGCAGAGGAAAAGGAAATGACGGTTTACCGCAGCCCCACCTGCGGCTGCTGCGGCAAATGGCTGGAACACGCCAAGCAAAGCGGCTTCAAAATCAATGATGTGATCAGCGAAGACATGGAAACCATCAAAGCCCGCTTCGGTGTCCCCGAAAAATTGGCTTCCTGCCATACTGCTGTCGTGGACGGCCGTGTCATCGAAGGTCACGTCCCGGCCGCCGACATCCAAAAATTACTGCAAGGCACCTCGAAAATCGCCGGCATCGCAGCTCCCGGCATGCCCATGGGTAGCCCCGGCATGGAAATGGGCGGCCAGCAAGACGCGTATAAAGTGGTTTCCTTCGACAAGGAAGGCAAGTTTGAAGTGTTTGCAGAGCATGGAATCAAGCAATAATTTGTTTATGACCATCCTGGACCTTAGTTAACCAAGGTCACGCAACCACCCGACAGCCGCTGCATATGCCGCTAACTACTATGTACTTTTCGCAATCGCTATCATGAGCAATGCCCTCGTCACCGGCGCCAATGGTTTTATCGGCACTCAACTTTGCCACGCCTTACGAAACCGAGGTTATACGGTACGAACTTGCAGCCGCGCCGAACCGGGCCAGGATAGTGTCGCCTTTGATCTGGCGCAGCCGGAACCCTACCCGGCGGGATTGTGTACCGGCATAGACATTGTGTTTCATCTGGCGGGCAAAGCTCACGCCTTGGCAGAGCCTCGTCAAAATGAGGCGGAATATCGGCAAATCAACACCGAGGGGACGCGTAGGCTGCTGGAAACCGCTCAACTTTCCGGCGTAAAGGTTTTTGTATTCTTCAGCAGCGTGAAAGCGGTCGGCGACAGCCTGCAGCAACCCATGGACGAAACGGTTACCGAACCGGCTGAAGATCCCTACGGCTTATCAAAATACAGCGCGGAACAGTTGGTGCTGCACGGCGGCTATATCCCGCATCCGGTCGTATTACGACCCAGCATGGTTTACGGCAATACCGAGAAAGGCAATCTGCCGCGCATGATCCGAGCGACTCGCCAAGGCATATTTCCACCACTACCGGACACGGCAAACCGGCGTTCGATGGTACATGTAGCGGACTTGGTCGAAGCCGCACTCTTGGCTGCCGAGAAGCCCGAAGCCGCCGGACAAATTTATATTGTTACCGATGATCAATATTATTCCACCCGGCAAATTTACGATGCGATTAGAGCCGCGCTCGGCAAACCCCGGATTAACTGGTCGGTACCGATACCGGTCTTAAACGCCGTGGCGAAATTAGGCGACGGTTTGGGCCGCTTGGCTGGGCGGCGCTTTCCGATAGACAGCGATAGCCTGGAAAAATTAACCGGTTCGGCGTGGTATTCGTCTGCTAAAATCGGCCGGGAATTGGGCTTCCAACCTCGATATACGCTCTGGAAAGCTCTGCCGGACATTATTCGTTATCTAAGTTAATCTAGCGTGCTACTGCTTTTTACCGTTACTTTTCTGCTTGCCGTCACCTTGACCGGCCTGATCCGCCGCTACGCTATAAAAAACAAAGTACTGGATATTCCCAATCAACGCAGTTCGCACAGCATACCCACGCCGAGGGGCGGCGGACTGGCTATCGTACTGGCGTTCTGCATAGCCCTGCTATGGCTGTTTTTTACCAGGCAAGTTACGGCTGCGACGCTAGCATTATTCGCGTCCTCGTTGCTGGTCGCCGCCATCGGCTTTTGCGACGATCACGGCGAGGTTGCCGCCCGCTGGCGGTTTTTGACGCATTTACTGGCCGCAATCATTGCCCTGGAGCTGTTTAACGGCATGCCTATCCTGCTGGTACCGGCGCCGTTTGATCTGCTCCTCGGCAGATTCAGTTTGGATCCGGGCTGGCTGGCTTATCCGTTCGGCGTACTGTTTCTGGTGTGGTCTTTGAATCTGTTTAATTTTATGGACGGTACCGACGGCATTGCCGCGTCGGAAGCCATATTCGTATCCTCGGCTTTGGCCGGCTACTTGTTTTTTATCGATCAAAGTCTGTTCAATATCGCCTTAAGTTTGGCTGCTGCGTGCAGCGGCTTTCTAATCTGGAACCGGCCGAAAGCCAAAATTTTTATGGGCGATGTCGGCAGCGGCTTTATCGGTCTGCTGTTGGGTTTGTTGATTTTATTGGCCGCGCAACAGGCCGCCGTTCTGTTGTATTGCGGGCTGATTTTGTTCGGCGCGTTTATTGTCGATGCCAGCTATACCTTGGCTGTTCGGCTGTTCAGCGGCCAAAAATGGTACGCCGCCCATTGCTCGCATACCTATCAACACGCCGCCAAGCGCCATGGCCATTTGCCGGTTTTATTGGCCGTCTGGGCCATCAACTGCGGCTGGCTGCTGCCAATTTCGCTGTGGATCTTTACGCGTCCCAGTCATGCGTTAGCCGGCATTGCTATGGCTTACCTGCCGTTAATCTATCTGGCTTACCGTTTTCAGGCCGGCCAAACCGAGTTCGTCGTTTCGTGACCCTAAAGTTCCGCTCCCGCACTACCATTTTTTTGCACGACTTGTGCTTAATTCCGCTGGCCTGGTTTGGCGCATACTGGCTGCGCTTTAATCTGCAGGACATCCCGGATGAATTTTTTTACTCGGCCTTGTTATTTTTACCATGGGTCATGGCTGTCCAGGTCAGTTTGTTCTGGGTATTCGGCTTATATCGCGGGGTCTGGCGCTTTTCCTCGCTTCCGGACCTGATCCGCATCGGCAAGGCAGTACTTACGGGTATCTTCATCATTGCCTCTACCTTGTTTTTATACGACCGCCTGCACGGCGTACCACGTTCGGTGGTACCGCTATATGTGCTGATACTGTTTTCCTTACTCAGCATTCCACGCCTGATTTACCGTTTCTGGAAGGAACAGACTTTTGCCGAACGCATCGGCCGCAGAGCCCTGATCGTCGGCGCCGGCTCCGCAGGCGAAATGCTGGTCAGAGACCTGCTGGCCAACGTCGATAGTGACTACATACCAGTCATATTCGCCGACGACGATCACGGCAAATACAAGCGCGAGATTCGCGGCATCCGTGTCGCCGGCGCGGTCGAACAAATCCCCGAATTAGTCAAACAATGGAATATCGAAACCGTATTGATCGCCGTACCCTCGGCCAGCGACAGCGAAATGCGCCGCATCGTGGAAATCTGCGAAAGCTGCAATGTGGACTTTCAAACCCTGCCTTCGGTCAAGGAACTACTGAGCGGCGCGATCACCAAGGCCAATCTCCGCAGCGTTTCCATTGAAGACATTTTGGGCAGAGCCCCGGTCAAGCTGGACTGGAAAGGTATCAAGGCCCAATTGCACGACAAGACCATTTTAATCACCGGCGGCGGCGGTTCGATAGGTTCAGAACTTTGCAAGCAACTGGCCAGGGCCCAACCGCGCAAGCTGATCGTATTCGATCAATGCGAATTTAATTTGTACAAAATCGACGCCGATTTAAGCCGGCTGTTTCCGGATTTATTGCACCAAGCGGTGCTGGGCGATGTTGCCGATCCGATTGCGGTACAACAAATAATCGGCGGACAGCGGCCGGAAATTGTATTTCATGCCGCCGCCTATAAGCATGTACCGTTACTGGAGAATCAAATTCGCGAAGCGGTGCGGAATAACTTGATAGGCACCAAGATAGTCGCGGAAGCCGCCATCGCCGCCGGCGTGGCCCGTTTTGTCCTTATTTCCACCGACAAGGCGGTCAATCCGAGCAACGTAATGGGCGCCACTAAACGCGCTGCGGAAATCCTTTGCCAAAATCTGAATCAAACCGGCAACACCCGCTTTACCACCGTGCGCTTCGGCAACGTCCTGGACTCGGCCGGCAGTGTGGTGCCCCTGTTCCGAGAACAAATCAAGGCCGGCGGCCCGATCACGGTCACGCATCCGGATATTACCCGCTATTTCATGACCATTCCTGAAGCCTGCCAGCTGATCATGCAAGCGGAAACCATAGGCCAGGGCGGAGAAGTATTCGTGCTGGATATGGGAGAACCGGTAAAAATTACTTATCTAGCCGAACAAATGATCCGGCTAAGCGGCAAAGTTCCGAATAAGGACATCGAGATTCGCATTGTCGGTTTACGGCCCGGCGAAAAGTTATACGAAGAACTGTTCCATGATCAGGAACAATTGCTGGCAACGGGTCACGAGAAATTACGCCTGGCCAAGGCCCGGCTTTACGACTCGGTGGAATGGGCCAGACAGATTGAAAACTTGCAGAGCGTCTGCCAACACTATGACAACGAGCAACTGCTGGCCGGCTTGAAACAATTGGTACCCGAGTTTAATAATACCTGTGGCTAGAGACGCTGTCTCCGTCCACGCAAACGGGTTGAGTTAAGTTCCCCCTCCTGTGCTGGACGATGGCGTGGATACAGGAGGTGAGGCGCGCTAGGAGCAGTTGCGAAAGGGTTGGGAATGAGTTAACCAAGGTGTATTGCGTTGTTTATCCCCTCATCGACCTTCCCCTTTGCCCTTGGATCTCTGCAATTTAATTAAGGAAAAAGCCCCTTCTCCCTTCGGGAGAAGGTTGGGATGAGGGGATCAAAATAAAGCTTTTTGCTTATTTATCTCCCTCACCCTAGCCCTCTCCCAGAGGGAGAGGGGAGCATCCTTAGTGGCTGTGATGCCATTGGATACGAAGGGAGAGGTAGATTTCTTAAATTTTCAGAGCTCCCCTAAAACCGGCCTATCCGATAGCAATATAGTTTGGTTTTCCGGCGATCATTCAACTCAAGCACCGACTCGGGTTTGCTATCCGGTATCGGAAAAGAGGACGAGACAAACAAGCATCCGGCACGCATCTCCCGCCGGATTTTCTCGCCGATTTCGGTCATCACCAGCGGCGACAGGAAAGCAAATACCAGATCGAACTGCGCCAAATCTTGTTGCCAGAAGCTAGTCCGCCCGACGCTAACATTCGCCAGCTTGCGGCAGCGCCAGGCCGCCATAAGCCACGGCAACGGCGCCCGTTCCAAGGCCAGTATCCGCATATTCGGCCCGGCTTTCGCCAGCGGCACGACCACCGTTCCCAGACCGGCGCCAATATCGACAAACGATTTTGCCCCTTCGCGCTGCACTATCTGAATCAGCGCATCGCTGACGGCGGACGAAGACAAGAATAAGGGGACATCGCCTTTTACCGTGCCCCAGAATAATAAAACCAACAGCAGCAACAGCAGCAGATACAGCGGCGCCGGCAATTGCCAGGTCGATCCCAACAAAACCGCAGGCATGAACAGCAAATGGATAGGTACCCACCAGACCGGCTGCCGGATGGCGCGCGAGAATAAGGCCGCCAACAGAGCTTGTAAGCAGACGGCCTGCCAGGGATTAATTGGGATTGAAAACCAAGCAGGCAAAACCAGTACCGCGGCAACAGCCGGCAGCTGGCAAGCCAACCCCTTTGCTAACTGCATCGCCGGTTCACAAAAGGCGTTAACGGCCGCTTAGTGCGCGGCTTCCGCTCCGGTAATCTTGGTATTTTTCTGTATAGTCGGCGACATCGCCGGCAAGCCGGGAACCGTATCGTCGGCACCGGACTTATTGTCTTCGGCGCCGTCGTGCAGCACTTGATTCTCGGTTTTTTTGTTCATCACCACAATGGAAATCCGCCTGTTCATCGGATCGTTGGGAACATCGCCCTTGTAGGGAATACTGGATGCCAAACCGACCACCCGTAAGACTTTCTCTTCGCTGAGCCCGCCTTGGTTTAGCTCGCGGCGCGCCACATTGGCCCGGTCGCTGGACAGCTCCCAGTTGGAATAACCGGTGCGGTTGCTGGGAAACGGCAACGCGTCGGTATGACCGTTGATGGTGACCTTGTTCGGCAATTCGTTAATCACCGGCGCCAGCTCCCGCAGGATGGCTTGGGCGTAAGTCTCGATACCGCTACTGGCCAGTTTGAACATAGGCCGGTTTTGCGCATCGATAATTTGAATTTTCAAGCCTTCCGGCGTGGTTTCCAGCTTGATTTGGTCTTTATATTCGGCCAACTTGTCATTGGCTTTAAGCATATCCTCGATTTTTTCCTGCAGCTTTTCCAGCTTCAGTTTTTCCTGCTCTTCGGCCAGTTTTTCAATATCCTCCGGTGTCGGTTCGGCAGGCGTATTTTCGCCCTGATGCACCTGACCCTCTTCTTGGGATTTCAAGTCTTGGCCGCCAGCTTGAATGATACTCGTCCTGTCGCCGGTACCTTGGCCCGGATTGCTGACAATTGCCACCCCAAATGGGTTCTGGAAGTATTCCGAGATCCCCTTTTTTGTGATCTCGTCGGTTGTGCCGAGCAGCCACATCAATAAAAAAAATGCCATCATCGCCGTCACGAAGTCGGCATAGGCGATTTTCCAAGCGCCGCCGTGATGCCCACCATGGCCGCCCTTCTTGATTTTTTTGATGATTATCGGTTGTTCGGCCATCGCTGTTTACCTTATTTACCAGCTTTTAATTGTTCTTCCAGTTCGGTAAAGGTCGGTCTGGCGTGATGCGGAATCGTGGTGCGCATGAACTCCACCGTCATTGCCGGCGAGGTGCCTTTCGCGCAATTCAGCAGGCCTTTCTGGGTGCATTTATAGGCATTGCCTTCTTCTTCCAATCTGGCTTCCATCACGGAGGCCACCGGGCCGATAAAGCCGTAAGACACCAGAATACCGAGAAAGGTACCGACCAGCGCCGCAGCGATCAGTTTGCCCAGTTCCGCCGGCGGAATCCCCACAGATTCCATGGTATGCACCACCCCCATGACCGCCGCAACGATACCGAAAGCAGGCATGCCGTCGCCAACTTTTTGCACGGCCTTGATCGGCTCGTTACCTTCGGCGTGGTGCACTTCAATTTCCGCATCCATGATGTCTTCAAGCTGATTGACGTCAACCCCGGTCAGAATCAGCCTGAGCTTGTCGCAAATGAATTCCATCAAATGATGATCGTGCACAATTTTCTCGCCGAAAATCGAGCTGCCTTCCGGATCATCGACTACTTTTTCCAGTGATAACAAGCCTTCCTTACGCGCCTTTTGGCTCAGGGCATTGAAACTCATTAAGAGCTCCATATAGTAATCCTTGGTGTAGGTGCTGCCTTTTAGGGTCGAGGTACCGCCGGCCATCGCGGCTTTACTGACTGTGAGAGAGTTACTCGCCAAAAACGCACCAAATGCCGAACCGACGATAATCAATACTTCGACCGGCTGCCAAAGTACCCCAAGATGTCCGCCAGCCATCAAGAAACCGCCCAGTACGCAGCCCAAAATGATGACATAACCAATGATTACAAACATGGTTGCCTCTAAAAACTAAAAGTTAAATATAAAAATTCAAACTTACTCTGGATTCACTCGATTTACCGGCTGCCCCATAAGTTGCCGGATAAGTCTAGGCTATGCTTTTCAATATCTCAGGCTAAATGCTCAGTTTTTTTCAAAACCAGCTTACTGATCGCCGGCAGCACCACAAAAGTACAGGTCATGATCCAGAAAATACCGATGGTGATCACGAGTCCCATGCTGGATATGCCCTGGTGCGGCGAAAAAGCCAGACCGACAAAGCTGGAAATGGTGGTCAACGCGCCGTAAAACATGCCGCGCGCGGTACTGGACTGGTAAATATTCTGCTCTTCCGACAGGGAATGATGCAGCTTTTCGACCATATGAATACCGTTATCGACCCCCAAGCCCATTAATAGAGGCAGAGCGATGATATTGGCGAAGTTGATCGGCGTACCGGTAAACACCGTACTTGCCATCGTAAACAAACCGGCCAGCACCAGCGGCGTCATCACCAGCAGGGTATCGACGATGCTGCGGCGAATAAATAACAACAGCAAGGCAATCGCCACCAACGCGATGATAATGGCTTCCTGGAAGGCGCCAATCACGGCTTTCATCGACTCCCAATACATCACCGGCAAATCGGTGGCGTCCGGCGCCACGGCCTGCACGTCGGTAATGAAAGTCTGCAAATTGCCGAGATCGTTTAAATCTTCCTTCGGAAAAATCTGGATGCGATACAAGCCATCCTTACTGAGCCAGCGCTCCCTGATTTCGGCTGGGATACTGTCGGGGCCGATTTCTTCCGCATGAAAACCGATTAACAATTGATTCATGACGGTCGGCAGGGTACCGAGCAGCGAGGTTTGAATTTTCTCGATGAACACGCCGCGATCAGGCTGCAACCTGGCCTCCAATTCCACCATCACGTCCTGCAACTCCTGCTTAAAGGTTTGCAACGATTTGATGTCGGCGGGATTGGTTTTTTTCGGCAGATTATTATCTATCGCCGCGATCATGCGTTTAATCGCCGGCAATGGATCGGTACCGGTTTTTAACTGCGGGAAAAACTGGCTTTGCGGTCCCAGCGTCAAGACCATGTCGTCGATGATCGCCAACTTACCTTCCTGATCGTCCGGGACAAAATCGAACAAGCTGACGGTTTTATCGACGGTTTTCAGGCTGGCCAGTTTTTTCTGCATAGCCCTGGCTTCGGCTTCGTTCTTAGTCAACACGGTTAAGGTCATCGGCGAGGTATCGCGCTCCTTCATCAAGTCCTTGAAGGCAATTACCGATTCGGTATGCGGGTCGCGCAGATTCAGCGGATTGAAATCGGTTTGCACCTGAAACACGAAATACACCGCCACCGCCGCGCCAACCAGAGTGAGCAGGGAAATCGCCTTGGCATAATGCAGCGTATAGTGTGCCAGCACTAAAGTGAACTTGGAGGCGCCGGGCTGTTCGCCATGCAAATGATGCACCGGCGGATTCGGCAATATCTTCAGCAACACCGGCAACACGGTCAAGGTCACGAACAAACAGATAAACAAACTGGTGCCGGCCAATAAACCCAACTCGGAAATACCTTGATAGTCGGTGGGAATAAAAGCGTATAAACCGATGGAGGTAGTACCGGCGCACAAGATCAAGGACGGGCTGGTTGCCAATAATGCCGAACGAATCGCCTTGCCCTTGTCACTGCCGTATAAGTCCAGATTGTCGCGGTAACGCAGGCAAAAATGGATCGCATACTCCACGCCCAAACCGATATTGGAAACCGCGAACGCCACTGAAATTAAATTCAACTGCTTGACCGCCACCGAAGCGAACAAACCGCAGAACACCATGCCCAAGGCCAGCGTCAACAAGGTTGCCAGCATCAACAACCAGGAACGGTAAGCGATCAACAAAATACCGCAGACCAATACAATGGAAAAAATACTGGCGGTGAAAGTACCTGCGCTCATCCCCGCCATTTCGTCATGTTCCAAGCCGACTTCACCGGTCACCCAGACTTTCACCGCCGGCAAATTAGGATCCTGGATTTTGTCGGCCGCCTTACGGATCACGTTAATGGCCGGCTCGACCGGCAGAATCTGGCTGTAGTCGAATTTCGGTGTGACGAAAATGAAGGCTTTGTCCGATTGTTCTTCGCTGATCTTGTTTTCCGCAATCAGTTTTTGCCAGGACAATAAATCGGTCTCACCGTTCAGGGTTTTATGCAGAGAATTGCTGACCTTGTCGATTAAAGACATAAGATCTATCGGCACTTCCTCGGTTTTGGTTTCCGCGTTCAAAGCGTCTTCGAAGATCGAAAAAAAACCGTTCAGGCTGGGGTCCTGGGAGATTCGGCCGATAAACGGCTGCGCTTGCGCCAACGTCACCGAAAAATCCTGGAGCTTATCGGTATCGAGATACAGCAGGCCGTTACGCTGGAAAAACGCGTTTTCGTCCGGCCGATAAATTTTGGTGAAATGCTCCGTGTCGGCTCGCAACTCGCGGCTCAGACGCTGCGCGGCTGCCTTGGTCAACTCCGGACTGGAGGATTCGATTACCAACAGCAGGGTGTGGACTTCCTGACCGAACTGCTGCTCGAACTTGCGCCGGTTTTGTTGAAACGGCGCCTCCGGGGCGATGAGTTCCGCCGTGTCGGTATTGACGGTAAGATGATTGCCGGTGTATTGCACGGCCAGATATGCCAATATAACCGAGGCTATCAACACCAGTGCCGGCGAATACAGCAGCCAATTACCCCAACGAAAGGCGATGTTACCCAAACGTGTTTCCAAGGACATGCTCAAGCGCTCACAACTGTGTTAATCAAATACAAGGTATACCCGGCGTAGATGCTTAACAATATGCCGCCCTCGACCCGATTGATCCGGCCGTGCTCGCCTTTTCTGGAATAGCCCAAGAAGAACAGCGATACGGTTAGTAGAGCCATCAGCGGCCAATCCCGGTTGACGATTTCCACCGGGATAGCCATCGGATGAATCGCGCCGGCCAAACCAACCACGGCCAAGGTGTTGAACAAATTGGAGCCGATGATATTGCCCAGCGCCAGATCGTGTTCGCCTTTACGGGCGGCGGCGATAGACGACGCCAGTTCCGGTAACGAAGTACCGATCGCCACGACGGTCAGGCCGATCACGAGGTCGCTGACTCCCAAATCCTGTGCAATCGATACCGCCCCCCACACCAGCAATCGAGAGCTAATCATCAACAATAACAAGCCACCTACCAGCCAAATGATCGCCTGGGCGAAAGACATCGCATGTTCTTCCAACTCGTCGGCCACTTCTTCGCCTAAGGTATCGGTTTTCTCGGCTTTTTGGTTCAGACCTTGGCGCACCATCCAGGTCATTACCCCGATAAACACCACCAGCTCCAGAACCGCATCGGTTCGTGACAGCTCGCCGTCGTATAACTGGGCCAGCACGAACAGCGTCACGGCAAACAGCACCGGCAGCTCTTTTTTAACGATTTGCGAATGTACGATAATCGGGCTAATTAATGCCACCGTACCCAGAATCAAGGCGATATTGGTGATATTAGAGCCGTAAGCATTACCCAGCGCAATCCCCGGATTGCCTTGCCAGGCCGACAGAGCCGAAACCGTCAACTCCGGCGCCGAGGTGCCGAAACCGATCACCACCATCCCGATCAGCAATGGCGACATCCCGAGAAATCGCGCTATCGCGGCAGCGCCTTCGACAAAAATATCGGCACTCCAAACCAACACAATCAGACCGATGACTATCATCAACAGTGGCAAAGCCATAACCTACCCTTAAATTTAAAGATCAAAAAAACCAAATACTGCCGCGTACGACGTCGGATGCTAATCCACTGTCCACTGCACCAGACCGCTATAGGCGCTGGCTATCACCACCACGCCGAACACGATCCGGTACCAGGCAAAAATAATGAAATCGTGATGACTGATATAGCGCAGCAAACCTTTGACCGCCAGCAAGGCACTGATGAAGGCCGCGATCAGCCCCACCGCGAACGACAGCGCATCGTTTTCGACATGCAGCAAGTCGCGATGCTTGTATAGATCGTAAGCGCTTGCCACCACCAGGGTTGGAATCGCCAGAAAAAACGAAAATTCGGTGGAGGCCTTGCGCGATAGCCCGAACAACAAGCCGCCGATGATGGTTGCACCGGAACGGGAAGTACCGGGGATCAACGCAAACGCCTGAGCAATGCCCAGTTTCAACGCATCCAGCGGGCTTAGATCGTCGACGCTTTCGACGCGGATTTTGTGCTCGCGTTTTTCCGCCCAAATAATCACGAACGCGCCGAGGATGAACGCCAGCGCCACCGGTACCGGCTTGAACAACACTGCCTTGATGTGCTTGCCAAATAGCAAGCCCAAGCTTGCCAGCGGCATAAACGCTATTACCAAATTTAAAACAAATTTTTGCGCCTGTCTGTCGCTGGTAAGGCCGCTCAGTACCGTGCCGATTTTGGCACGGTACTCCCAGCAGATCGCCAAAATCGCACCGACCTGAATCACGACGGTGAACAGTTTGGCTTTATCGTCGTTAAAATTCAGCAGGTCGCCGGCCAAAATCAAATGCCCGGTACTGGAAATGGGGAGAAATTCGGTTAAGCCTTCTACAACGCCGAGAATCAGGGATTTCAGGATAAGGGTAATGTCCATTTTTTAATCAGGCTCCGTACCGTTCGGGTATCAGGATCGAAATCAGCATATCGATGGGGAGGATGTAAACCAATCGGAAAAGGTAAGTCCATGCAAAAGCCATATAAGCGGGGCGGGATTATAGTCGAAATCTCAATTATTTCGTAACTTTACCCTGTAAGGCACGGCTATTCCTCGACATTATCTCTGCCGGCCAACCCCGCAACTTCCCGTAATCCGGACTTTTGCACAGCCGCTGCCGATCCGCCGGAATCGATGATAAGCTGAGCATAGGCTTAAGCAGTCCCGCCGCATAGCGTTATAAATAGGTATCTGAGCATGTCGAACGCATATCCGCCGCTGATAACCGCACTTTGCGATCCGTCCCGCTACCCGCATCCGGTAAAGCGGGTCACGGTATTGGAAACCCATATTTCCTGGATACTGCTGGCCGGCCGCTATGCCTATAAAATCAAGAAACCGGTCAACCTGGGCTTTCTGGATTTCAGCGAGCTGGCGCAAAGACGCTTTTACTGCCAGGAAGAAATTCGCTTGAATCGCCGTCTGGCGCCGCATATTTATCTACAAGCAGTGCCCATCGGCGGCAGCCCGACGCAACCGGTGCTCGGCGTGGAACCGGCTGTGGAATATGCGGTAAAAATGCGGCGTTTCGCCACCGGCAAGCTGCTGGATAGCTTGCTGACGCAGGGGCAAATCGCGCCGGAACAGATAGACGATCTGGCCGAGACCGTGGCTAAGTTCCATGCCGGCCTGCCGCCGGCCGATTCCGGGTCCGACCACGGCACACCGGCAAACATTTATGCCCCTGCCGCGCAAAACTTCCAACAACTGTTGGAACTTCTGGGAGCGGAATATTCGGTCCAACTTAAGCAGTTGCAAGACAGTTGCCGGCGGGCATACCTCGCATGCGAGAACTTGTTCTCGGAACGCCACCAAGGCGGATTTATCCGCGAATGCCACGGCGACCTGCATCTGGGCAATATCGTCTTATTAAGGCGTAGGCCGGCGCCATTCGACGGCATCGAATTCTCTGAGGAATTGCGCTGGATCGACACCATAAACGACGCGGCGTTTTTAGTCATGGATTTGCTGCATCGCGGCCACGCCGAGCTGGCTTATCGGTTTCTGAACCGTTATCTGGAAACTACCGGCGACTATGCCGGACTGGGCGTATTGCGTTTTTACTTAAGCTACCGCGCCACGGTACGCGCCAAAATCGCCGGCTTCCGTCTGGCGCAAACCGGCGCGGAATCGGCAAAGCAGGAATGCCTAAGCTATTTAAGCCTGGCCGGCGCCAGCCTGAACCGGCGCAAACCCGCGCTGATCATCACCCATGGTTTGCCCGGCAGCGGCAAAAGCGCGGTCTCGCAAATACTATTGCAGACGTATAGCTTGATACGGCTACGCTCGGATGTTGAACGCAAACGGCTGTTTGGCCTAAGCGCCCTGCAACGCAGCGCTTCGGCAGTCGACGCCGGTATTTACACTCCGCAAGCCAGCCAGCAAACCTATCAACATTTACTGCAATTTTGCCGGATATTGCTTGAAAGCGGCTTTCCGGTGATTGTCGATGCCGCGTTTTTAACCTACGCACAACGCCAACCGTTTCGCATGCTGGCCGAACAATTGGCCGTGCCTGTGGTGATTTTATCGATACAAGCCGGGGAGGATTTGCTGCGGCAGCGTATCCGGCTAAGACAACAATATAGCCAGGACGTATCGGAAGCCGATCTTGTCGTACTGGATAAGGCTACGGCCCGCCTGGAAGCCATACAAGCCGATGAAGTCCCCGCAACGCTGGTGTATCGCAATGAAGCCGACCGCGTGAACGTTGACGATAGGCAAACGGTCTGGCGCGAGCTGGCACGAATTTTAAGCAAATAGAGTGAATCAGCCCGAGGAATCCGTTATGAAAGCCATGCTGTTGCACAAAGCCGGAAGCCCCTTACTGTACTCGGATCTGGTGCGGCCGATTTGTAACGACAATCAGGTGTTATTGAAAGTCCGCGCCTGCGGCGTGTGCCGTACCGATCTGCATATCGTCGACGGCGAACTGGACGCGCCAAAATTGCCGCTGATTCCCGGCCACGAGATCGTCGGCGAAGTCATCGGCCGCGGCAAACACGCCAACCGTTTTGCGCTGGGCCAACGTCTCGGCGTGCCTTGGCTGGGTCATACCTGCGGCAGTTGCCCTTATTGCGATAGCGGCCGGGAAAACTTGTGCGACACTCCAGGCTTTACCGGTTACACACTGAATGGCGGTTATGCCGAGTATGCGGTTGCCGAACAAGACTATTGTTTTCCATTACCGTCGGCATATGCCGACGCCGAAGCCGCGCCGCTGCTTTGCGCCGGCTTGATCGGCTATCGGGCGCTACTCGCCGCCGGCGATGCGAAGGTCATAGGCATTTACGGATTCGGCGCGGCAGCTCACATCATCGCTCAAGTAGCACATTGGCAAGGCCGCACGGTATTCGCCTTCACCAAACCGGGCGACGACGCCGGCCAGCAGTTTGCGCGGACGTTGGGAGCAAGTTGGGCCGGTGACTCGTCGCAAGCGCCGCCGCGAGCCATGGACGCCGCCATCTTATTCGCGCCGGTCGGCGCGCTGGTGCCGGAAGCCTTGCGCCGTATCGTCAAGGGCGGCACGGTAGTCTGCGCCGGCATTCATATGAGCGATATTCCGGCCTTTCCTTATTCGATATTGTGGGGCGAGCGCACGATACGCTCCATAGCCAATTTGACCCGGAAAGACGGCGACGAATTTCTGGCGATAGCCGCGCATACTCGAATCGTTACGCATGTGCAAACCTACCCGCTGAGCGACGCCAATCTGGCCTTAAGCCACTTGAAAAGCGGCCAACTCCAGGGAGCGGCTGTTTTGTTAATGGACTGAGCTCGGTCTATGCCACAAAAGGCGTTTCCAAAGCCCTGTCTTGGAGATTCTTGAATTCAAGGTAAATTGGCTTTCGGGAGTTGGCATTTCCCCGCCTCCTTGATCTTTGTTAGAATCCCGGTTGATCGCTAGATAATTACCCTAATAAAAACCACCATTTGAGCCATGAATAAAAAGAAAATTATAATATTCGCCGTCTGTCTGGCAGGCCTGCTCGCCATCCAGATTAAGTTCTTCCTGCCTTTCATGTACGACATCGCCGCTTCGGATTTATTTTTAGTGGAAAGCAAAGATGCAGCCAACCCCATGTCCATCAGCACCGATATGACGGCGTTGGCGTTTGCTCACTGCAATACTTACATTAAAAAAGAAGCCGACGAAGATCAAAGCCTGTCTTTCGCCAACCAACCGACTAATGCCTGGACGCTGGGCAACTACGAATATATCGTGAATGCCGATGTTGAAATCAGCGGCAAAGACAGCCCCAACGTATTGCGTCACTACGCTTGCCGCATCCAATACAGCAAAGGCGACGATACTTCCGCCGTCAACGATTTCGACAGCTGGAATATTGAAGGCGTGAGCGGATTGACCGATTAGCTTGAACCGATAACACAGACGCTGCCCTCTGCATACCGGGGGGCTGGCTACCGGCCGGCGCAAGCGGCGGATCACGCCGAAACACCTCATCCTTAGTTAGCCAAAAAAACGATCCCTGACCACTCGCCGAGAACCGGCCCATTCCTTCTCAGGGCTATCCCGCTTTCGCGCATGAAACTTGGCCCCGCCGAAAAACCTGAGGCGGTTATCGCCAACCGGCCACCCGCAACACTTGCTTGACCCGCCGCTTCAAGGATCTGCCCAGGATGTGCTTGGCAGCCTGATAACTGCCGGCGCGAGTAGCGGGATTAAAAGCCATAACGCCGGAATAATGATGCACATCCTTCATCCAGCCACTCTTGTAATCCTCATCGCCAAAACCGAAATCGATTTTCCGTACCCGGTCCCGATCAAGCACGTGGGCAATCATAAAATTGGTCAATACCACGCCAACCGCCAGATGTTTGTGAGCTTCCTGATAGGCCAGCCGGGCGCAGTGCGCCACGCCGCCAGTTACTATCCACAGCTGTACGGCGGCGGCCACGCCGTCAAACCGCAGCACACCCAACCGTAAACAGCCTTTCGCGGCCGCCAATATTATTAATTCGCGGATATCGTCACTCATCATGGTCGATGGCTTTTTCCAGCTGCCCAGAGTCACCGCCACATAATCGGCCATTGCTGTTTCCAATTCCGCCGGTTCGGTGTACAGCAGCAACTCCAACTGACCGCTCTTCTCCAGGGCCCGCTGGCGGCGGCGCACGTTGTAACGCAAATTGGCGCTGCGCTGAGCAAAATAGGTTTCGTAGTCCAACCCCGCCGTCGCTTCGAAACGGTTATAGGAATTAGCATAACGCTGCACCCAAAACCCGGCATCCCGCAACGCGGCATCGACGGCTTCGGCCAAGCCGGAATCCTCGGCCAGCGGCCATAACCGAATAATATCGGTACGCTCGGCCACCGCCTGCGTACCGGACTTAAGCGTACGAAACAGGGCCGCCAACACCTCGGATGAGCATTCCATGTCCGGAGCGAAAATCAACGCAGTTTCCGCATAATTCTCCGGGTGGCTTGCGGAAGCGGCCACCCGCGCGCCTCGTATCGCACCGTCTGTGTTCGAATAGCGTAGCGGCGCCAACAGCAACGGCCGGCCGGTGCCGGCTTCCTCGACCGCGTAGATATGCAACTTCTCGTGCCGATGAAAAATATGCCGCATCAATAGCGCAAACCAATCCGCCTCGAAAAACAAACCGGCTTGACCGGCCGACTCAAGCAAGGGGGCATAACGATTCGGCAATTCGTCGAAACCGGTGTAACGCTGAATAAAATACATGGTCATGACACATGGTTTGGGCGCGTAAACGCGGATATTTCAAAATAGAATGCCTTGCGGTAACATCTGCCTGCTATGTTGTTTCGGCAATACCCGGCCACCACGCAACGCCATCCCTTGGAAAATTTATAAGGACTTAGCCGATAAGGCAAGAGCGACCGCGTATCGATAACCGCCGCCCGTCAATATGCCCATAGCCGCATCGGCCGCCGCCATCCAAAATGAAAACGCTTTTTACCGAATTACCCGATGCCGACAGCTGGCCTTCAAACCTTGGGGGCATGGCGACGCAAACCCACGCCTGGACCCAGGCCCGCGCGGCATTGCTCCCGGCCTCGGCGCGGCAATTCATCGGCATCGGCGATGCCAAGCAGTTGGCCGCAATCGCACCGCTATTCCGCAACGGCGACTGGCTGCGCGAACCGCCATTGATGTCCGAACCCAGCGATCTGCTATGGAGTACGCCGGAAAGCCTGCAATTACTCGCCAACGCACTGGCCCGCCAAGCGCTGCCGGTGTACCTTGAACGGCTGCCGGCAGACTCGCCGACATTGACCGCACTACGCCGCGCTTACGCGCGCCGGGGATTGATATTGCTGGCCCCGGCCATGCCCACACCCTTCATAGAACTGGCAGGCAAGGGGAGTGATAGCGATGCCCTGTTCAATAGCCGACGCCGCGCCGATTTCCGCCGGGCGGAACGCTTGGCCGCCGGCTTTGGATCGGTAGCTTACGAAATTCATGCGCCGTCCGGGGAAAGCGATTTGGCGCCCCGGCTCAAGGAAGCATATGCCGTGGAAGCCCTCAGTTGGAAGGGTATCGAAGGCAGTACAATAGCCGGCTCCACAAGGCTCGGAGACTTTTTCGGCCAGTTTACCCAAGCTGCCGCCCGGCAAGGCATATTGCGCATAGCCTTGTTGCGCATCGACGGTCGGACGGCAGCCATGCAAATCGCCTGCGAATGGCAGCAACGTTTCTGGCTGTTCAAAATCGGCTACGACCCTGCCTTCGGACGCTGTTCGCCCGGTCAATTACTACTGCGTCATACTTTAGCTTATGCGGCGGCCGGCGGTTTGCGCTCCTACGAGTTCATGGGTTTGATGGACGACTGGATCAAATATTGGACCCGCGATATCCGCGAATACGTGCAAGTGCGCGCGATTCCTTTTAACAGGGGCGGATTGAAAGTGCTCGCCAAACGCGGCGCTCGCACCGCGATCAATCGTCTGCGCCGGTCGGCGCGATAAACAATTGCAAAGTGCCATGCGTCGAATACCCCGCAAATTGTTCCAAACGCTGCTGAATGTTGCCGGCCGTGTCTACGTACCCGGCCATAAGCTCGAGGATGCGATGCGCATAGCCGGGCGCCTGTCGAAAAAAAATATCGCCTGTACTCTGGGCTATTTTTACAACTGGCAGGACCTTAGCAAACGAGAAAACGGCCAACAAATTATTGATATTTCCGGCGCCATTGCTGCGTCGGTAGCGAAACTGACACCCAAGGGGTATCTGTCGATCAAGGCGCCGGCGTTTAACTATGACCCAGCCGTTCTCGCCAGTATCATCGCTATCGCCGGCGAACAAGGCGTACTGGCGCATTTCGACTCTCACGGCCCCGGCACGGCGGACGCAACCTTGGATTGCGTAAAGCAGGCTGTGACCTTGGGCGCAGCAGTCGGCTTGACCATCCCCGGCCGCTGGCGGCGCAGCCCGGCGGATGCGGAATTGGCCTGCCGGCTTGGTCTTCGCGTACGCGTGGTCAAAGGCGAATGGGCCGACCCGCAAGAGCCCGGCATGGACCTGCGCGCCGGCTTTCTGAGCATTGTCGACAGTCTGGCCGGCCAAGCGCGGGAAGTGGCCATCGCCACCCACGATCCATGGCTGGCCAGAGAATCGATAATGCGCTTACAGGCGGCCGGCACCGCTTGCGAACTGGAACTGCTCAACGGTCTGCCCAGCGGACGTCTGCTTGCGATTGCCAAAGACTTCGCAGTGCCGGTACGAGTCTATATCCCTTTTGGCATTTCCTGGCGCCCGTACGCGCTGAGCAAAGTCGGCGAAAACCCACGGATTTTATGGTGGATGATACGCGACAGCTTGATCGGCCTAGTCAGTACGCTACGCAACAAACTCCGACGCTAAAGTCGATTCAGTCATCTCACCCAAACCCCAACGGCAAAATTTTGCCGCTACCGGCAATGAACTTAGCCGCGGTTGCCAGCACATGTCCATTCGCTATGGCGTGAGCCAAAAAACCAAGAAGCTTGCTTGCATTTCTTAATAATCCTTAACCTATCTTTACATCGTTTTACCTTCAAGCAACTGTATTTATTGGCTTTTAGGCCGATATATTGCTCAACGTTTCCTGTAGCCGCTTATTTGGCTACTCATTTTTTGGCGGCGCGGTCGATAGCCCGCGCTATCTCCATAAAGCATTAGCATGAGGATAAGATTATGAGCATCAACAGTATCGGTAGCGCGAGCTCGCTTGCAACGCAAGGCATGAGAGCCTTGCAAAAGCCCGACCCGGCGAAAATGGCGGAGGAACTGTTTTCCAAGCTGGATACGAAAGGCCAAGGTTATCTGGAGAAAACTGACCTGGAAACGGCTTTCAGCAAAATTGGCGACTCAGGCAGCAACAGTTCCAATGCTGCGGATCAAATGTTCGCCAAGCTCGATGGCAACGGCGATGGCAAAGTCACCAAAGAAGAAATGTCGGCAACACTGCAACAAATCGCATCCCAATTGGATGGGCCATTTCCGCGCATGCGAATGCAAGGGCAAGGCGACACACCTCCGCCGCCACAAGACGGTCAACAAGTGGATGAAGGCTTTACCAAAGACCAACTGACCACCATGGCAAAAGACACGAATTCGGCTGAAAGCAAAATGACCGATTTATTCAGTCAATTGGCGGACAATTTCAGCACGGCCGATGCCAATGGCGATGGTAAGGTAACCCGCGACGAAGCCCTGGCTTTTCAGCAAGCCAATTCGTCGAATGCGGATAGTCAATCCGATGCGACATCAAGCAGCACATCATCCAGCGATGCGAGCGACATGCAATTTATGAGGAAGATGATGGAACTGCTCCACGCTTACGGCGACACTAACCATAACTCGACCGGCACAAGTGTTTCGACCGCGGCGTAATCAAAAGCGAGCGGCCGGAACGGATGTCGGCCCCGATTCAGGGGCCGTACTATTCAGAAGTGGCTGCATTTATGCAACTTTACACAAATACCAATCACTTTCGCTGTCTTCAGGCCGATAAGCAATGTATCCATCAACGGCTTCGCAAAAACCAAATTGAGCTTTTTCTCAAGATTTCAGATAAACCCAGGAGATTATTATGTCAACCGGCAGCATTCAAGGCGTATCGACCGCCGTCATATCGAGCGGCAATACCGCCTCGAAAAACATAGATCAGCAAATTCAAGAACTTCAACAGGACATAGTTAAAGAACAGCAAAGCAAAGACGACGAAAAAACCAAGCAAGCAAAAATTCAAGCATTGCAGCAAAAAATTGAGCTGTTACAAATGCAGAAGCAACAAAACCAGCAAAAACAAACTGCCGACGACCAAAGTAACGCCGGCAATTCCAAGAGCGCGGATATTTCGAGCAGTGCTATCGATACTTATGCGTAAAACCACGGTCACTTTGCGTGGGCGGACCGGCCTGCGGTGCCTGAGGCAAATGTACCGTAAGCAAGGGGCTTTGGGCAGGTTCGAATCGGAATCGGGCGGACTTTTAGCGGAAAATACGGCAGAAAAGACGTAAAGGAACTGGCGGCTTAGCTCCATTTGCAGTCCGCGCGGACTGCAAATGGAGTCGATACCCCGTCAACTAAAGAAGCTCAAGCGGTTCTTTACCTCAACCGCCACCAAAGTATCGTAATGACGCCGCAATACTGAATCGGTGGGACGAGGAAATAGCGTGGCCTCAATTTCGCGTTGCAGTTGCTCCAGGAAACTGGAAGTCGGCTCGACACCCTCCGGGACGGCTATCTGTGCCGCCGGGGTTGCCTGCGCATGATCCTTGCGAGTGGAACGGAAAAACTTAGCGAAAAAGGAAATACCGCCCTCTTGAGACGAGTATGCACACGCGGCGATCAGGCCGCTCACAATGAACAATACAATGGCTTCGAACATATCAACACCTCATGACTAGTAAAGAACGCCGGCCAAAGCGGATTGCTGAAATCAATCCTGCCCAGGTACCGGCGCAACTTGCCAAGCAATTAAGATGCCATCACAAAAATAGCGCAAGATATTGATATTTAAAAACTAATTCTGGAGGCACAACTAAAAACCCTGCAGTCATCCTGACAATTTGTCGCTTATCCGCCAAGGCTAAGG
>CAZGUM010000055.1:0-21879 GCA_964529085.1 uncultured Methylomonas sp.
TTGATTTCAATTGCGGCGCCAGGCTTTTTGAGAGGTTTAAGTGTTCATCCGTAAATTAAATAGTTTGGTTCTGCTTTTTACGCTGATATTCATCGCGCAGTCGGTTTTGGCCGAGCCGGGGCCCGAAGCTGCCACCGAGCAAGTACGAGCCACCTTGATCGCTGCGGTATCCGCTGTGCATCCGGGTGATGAAATCCTGATTGGCGTGCATCAGCAGATTATTCCGCATTGGCACACCTACTGGAAAAATCCCGGCGATTCCGGCCTGGCCACCAAGATTCAATATCAGTTGTCGCCTGGTTCGACGGCGAGCGAGATTCAATGGCCGACGCCGAGCAAGATCGTATTGGGGCCGGTGGTCAATTACGGTTATCACGATGCGGTGACTTTATTATCCACCTTGCGGGTTGCGGATAATGCCGAAGTGGGTTCGGAATTGCCGATCAATGCCAAAGTTAAATGGCTGGTTTGCGAGCAAACTTGCATCCCGCAGCAAGTCGAATTGGCGCTTCGGCTGCCGGTGGTGGCGAAAGGCGTAGCGGTGGCGCCGGGCAGTCCGTTGGTTGAAGCGGCCAAAGCCAATTTGCCGACCGATTTACCCTGGGCGGCCACTCTAAACGAAGATGCGGCGGGGCTGATTTTACGAGTGAGCGGCGATGGCCAGGTCGCAGCGCAAAACCAGGCCGTTTTGTTTTACCCCGAGCAATGGGGACCTATATCCCATGCCGCGGAGCAGTCGGCGGCATTTACCGAAAACGCCATCGAATTACGCTTGAAGCCCGGTGACCAACCACTGCAGCCCGGCCAGACTCTTAACGGAGTATTGGCGATCGGTCCCGATGGCGCCGCGCGCGGCTATCTGGTCAGCGTGGTCTGGCCCGGTGTGATCAAGCCTGTAGCCCCTCCAGTGGCGGAAACCGCCGATTTGGCCCTGCCGTACGCATTATTGCTGGCCCTGGCCGGTGGTCTTATTTTAAATTTGATGCCTTGCGTATTTCCGGTGCTGTCGATCAAGGCCTTGGCGGTGTTGCAGCAGGCTGGGCATGACCGTTGGCAGACCCGGCTGCACGGTTGGGCTTACGCGGCGGGGATTTTGGTCAGTTTTGCCGGTCTGGCAGGTTTGTTGATTGCGCTGAAAGCCGGTGGCGCCAGCATCGGCTGGGGCTTTCAATTTCAATCGCCGCTGTTTGTATTGGCGGTGGCATATGTGATGTTCGCGGTCGGCTTGAGTTTGTCCGGCGTGTTTACCATCGGTGCCTCGGTGTCGGGCATCGGTTCGGGATTGGCGGCACGATCCGGGTATTCAGGGAGTTTTTTCACCGGAGTATTGGCCGCTGTGGTGGCGACGCCTTGCACCGCGCCGTTTATGGGCGCGGCGATAGGCTTTGCGTTGAGTCAGCCGGCCCTGGTGATGTTGGCGGTATTTTTAAGTTTGGGCGCGGGCTTGGCCTTACCTTACTGGCTATTGTGTCATTGGCCGGCCTTGCAACGTCGTCTGCCCAGGCCCGGGTTGTGGATGGAATATCTGAAACAAGGCCTAGCGTTTCCTATGTATGCGGCTGCGGCCTGGTTGATTTGGGTCTTAGCGCGGCAAACCGGTCCGACTGCGGTAGCTGGGGCTTTGATCGGCTGCGTGGCGATCGGGTTTGCGGCCTGGCTGTATCAAATCAGCCGCAATTCAAGCGATGGCAGACGCCGCTTGGGCGGGGCCAGCGCCGGTTTGTTGTTGGCATTGGCGGTCAGTGGCGGCTATTTTTCGGTCGATGCGCCCGCTCTTACCGCGCAGTCAAATCAGAGTTCGGATAAAAACTGGCAAGTCTATAGTGCCGATGAGTTGCGGCGTTTACGTGCCGAAGGCAAGCCGGTGTTTGTGAATCTGACCGCCGACTGGTGCATCAGTTGTCTGGTCAACGAACAGGTGGCATTGAGCGGCGAGGCGGTGTTGAACACCTTTCGCGAGGCGGGCGTGGTTTATCTGAAAGGCGACTGGACCAACCGCGATCCGGCCATCGCCTCTGTGCTGGCCGAATACGGCCGCAGCGGCGTACCCCTGTATTTGTATTTCGCGCCCGGCGCGCAGACTGCGGAGGTGCTGCCGCAAATTCTGACGCCGGACATCGTCATCAATGCCGTCAAAGGCATCGTCAAACTTTAAGCTAACCAAGGAGTGTTTATGTTTTCGCAACGTATAGTGAGTTTTTTCGTATTGGGTTTAACTTTTTTATTGGCCACCAGCCCCGCGCAAGCGGAGCCGGTAGTCGGCCAGCCCGCACCGGCGTTTTCCGGAACCGCCGCCGAGGGTGGAACGCTGAATCTCGCCGACTTGCGCGGCAAGACCGTGATTCTGGAGTGGACCAATCACGAATGCCCGTTCGTGCGTAAACATTACGAGTCCGGCAATATCCCCAAGGTGCAAAAACAGGCTGCCAGTCAGGGTGTGGTCTGGCTGCAAGTGATTTCCTCCGGGCCGGGTAAGGAAGGTTTTGTGGATGCTGCCACGGCCAAAAAGCTGAATCAGGAACGCGGTGCGACGCCGGCCAATGTGGTATTCGATCCAAGCGGCACTATCGGCAAGCTTTATGCCGCGACCAATACTCCACAATTGTTCATCATCGATCCTAAAGGCGTGTTGCTTTACAAAGGCGGCATAGACAGCATTCCATCCGCCGATCAGGACGATATTGCCACCGCCGAGAACTATATTTCCTCGGCCTTGAAAGAACTGGCGGCGGGTAAACCAATCAGCAAAGCGGTAACCAAACCTTACGGCTGTACAGTTAAATATGCCGGTTAATGCCTTTGTTAGTTCAGATTGTCTGTTATCGGAAGGGTAGGGATGCAAATCTTGCCTCTCTACAATAGTCACTACCCTATGCACAGATTGCTGTTCGCCATGCTGCTATTGCTGTCGGCTTGCGCTCCGAAGGAATATTTTCGTACCGAGATCGGCGCTACGCCCTGCTTAGCCAGTGCCGGTACGGATTGCAGTGCCGCTAATTTAGTCGTCGATCAACAAGACGATTATGTGTTGGGTTTCGTGGAGTTCGACGACGACGGCGGATTCTGCGATCAACGCCAGGCCGAAGCCGTGTTAGCGTGGTTGCAAGACCGCGGCCAGCCGCAATATGTGGTGCTCTATACCCACGGCTGGCACCATAACGCCAAGGACAGCGATAACAATGTCCGCCGTTTCAAGGAAAGTTTGCGCGACATCAAGTTGCGCAATCCGCAATACAGAGTGATTGGCGTGTACTTGGGCTGGCGCGGCGAAACCGTGGAAACTCCCTGGTTGTGGGCTTTGACTTTTTGGGGCCGGCGGTCGGTCAGCGAACATCTGGGACAAAAGCAATTTTTGGATTTCTTGTTGGATGTCGAAATTGTCGTCAAACGCGATGCCGCGCCGGATAACCGCTTGCTGACTATAGGCCATAGCCTGGGCGCTTCGGTGATTTTAAACGCGTTGCAGCCGGTCTGGCTGCAACGCTTGCAACAGGGGCGCGGCGACCGGGCCCGCTTTGGCGATCTGGTGTTGCTGGTCAATCCGGCGGTAGAAGCCCGACGCTTTGCCGACCTGCGCGCGGCGATCCGTCGAGTGGGTTCGACAAATAGCCTGGCGCATGCAAATCCGTTAGTAGTGGTTGCCAGTTCGGAAGCGGATACCATCACCAAGAACATGTTTACCTATAGCAGGGCCGTGCCTGCCTGGTTCGAGTCGGTATTGAATCCTGTGGAGCAGGTGGACATGCAGGGTGCCTCGCAATGGGATTTAGCCGCGACCGCCATCGGGCATTTTCGCAGCTTTATCACCCACAGGCTGGAAGCCACAGATTCCGCATTGGCGAATCAGGCCTGCATAGCCGATTCGGCTATCGGGGCTAAGACGTCGGCCAATTCCTTAAAGGTAGCGGGACCGAATGGGGTCATGACCAGCGCTTTGGTTTGGCATATAGCCGAGGGTTTGCAATTGCGTCCCGTAGCCGATGCGCCGACGGACAACCCGCTATGGGTGGTGCAGACCGATAAATACGTGCTCCCCAATCACGGTTTCATGGCGCAGAAGCCGTTCTGGTGTTTTATCGACAGTGCTTTGAGTCTTGCCGTTAGCCGCGATCCGGCGTTGGCGCGCAATTAAGCAGCCTGCTGGAACCTGCTGAGAATGTTGTGTTGTAGGGCATATGCACCCCACTTACGGCATGTTTTAGCTAATAGATGCGTTGAGTTAAATAAATGATTATCACGGAGCGTTTAATAATCAGAAGTTTTGAAGATGCCGACGGAGAAAAACTAATCGCAATGCTTCAAGACCCTGTTTTTATGGAATATTCCGATTCCGGGGCCTTTGACGCTCATTCAGCTGCTATTAGATTTGACAAGATTCTCGACAACTCGCAATCAGGATTGGGCAAAAAAGCTTTAATTTTAAAGGACACAAACGAAATTATCGGTTATTGCGGGATCGAGCCATTCGAACTTGATAGGAAGCGGGAGCTAGGGCTTGGTTACCGTAACTTGCCTCATATCGGGGTAAGGGGTTTGCAACTGAAGCTGCACAGGCTGTGATTTCTGTATTTATAGAGGCTAAATTGTTCGCGTATGTCGAACCAGAGAATATCAACTCTATAAGAGTTTTACTTAAACTGGGGTTTGAAAAATTGGGCTTGAGACAAATTAAAGAGAAATCATGCCGGCTTTTTCTATATCTCCGAGACTCATCGCAGGCATCGTAGACCAGTTCATTAAACGTCTAGGCTATTCACACCCAAGGGCGAAGCCCGGCTCCAGCTTTGGCGGGCAACTGTCGTGCCGTTGACGGGGAAATGACGTCACGGAACGCGCAAGTCAAGCGCTAGACTGTAGGCCAGTGATAAAAAAGGAGTTCCAAATGCTGATACAAAAACTGAGATTGCAACACGGCTGGTCGCAACAACAACTGGCCGATTTAAGCGGCATCAGCGTCCGCACCATTCAACGCATCGAACGCGGACAAACGGCAAGCGTGGAATCCCTGAAGTCACTGGCGGCGGTCTTTGAGATCGATTTTTCACTGTTAAATTCGGAGTCGGGCATGAACGGCACTTTAAGTCAGGGCATTAGTAAAGAAGAAATCCTCGCGCTGGAACACGTGCGCAAACTGCGGCGGTTTTATACGCATTTGATTCAATACATCGTGGTTATCGGTGCGTTGGTCATTTTGAATGCAGTCCAGACACCCCGCCATCTCTGGGTCATCTGGCCGGCGCTGGGCTGGGGTGTGGGCTTGCTGACTCACGCTGCGTCGGTATTCGACATTCTGCCTTTCTTCGGCGCGGACTGGGAGAAAAAGCAGGTTGAGAAGCGACTGGGGCGGTCGTTGTAAATTGCTCGTGGCACGCGGGACCGAGTATGTTATCGACCCTTTAATTTAGAGCCAAGTTTAGCGCTTGCAAGGGTGGGCACGCTTGTTGTGCCCACGCGGCGGCGTTATTCTTGCGAATTGCGCGTAAGTGCTAATTTACTTAGAAAATGCCGCAATAAAACGGTCACGCAGCTTGTCCATACCCCATGCCGGCGCCTCCTCGGCCGGCAGCATGCCGTCGCTCCATTGCCAATCGTTGATCGCGTTCATCACCTTGGGATCGCGGCTGATCAGATGTACCGGCACGTCGTGATTACCCGATTCGCCGGTGACAAACGGCGCCGGTTGGTGGTCGCCCAACACCAGGAGCACCAGATTGTCGTCGCCGTACTTAATGACATACGACACGATATTTGCCAACGCATATTCGATGGACTTTCGATATTGCTCACGAATGCGTTCGGTATTTTGCCAGACTATTTCCGGCGTATCGCCGGCTCGGGTCTGATTGAAAATGCTGCCGTCGCCGACTTGATCCCAATCCACTAACTGCGGCAACGGGGTCCACGGTGCGTGTGACGAGATCAAAGCCAATTCGGCCATTAGCGGTTGACGGTCGCCCGCTTGGCGCTCCAAATTCTGCAAAGCCGCCAACGTGTATTGGTCCGGCATGGTGATCCAATTGAAGGACTGGCCTTTATAGCCCAGATCTTGCGCGGCGTAGATGCGGTCGTAACCGAAGTATTCGCCTTGCGGCCAGGCCATGGTATGCGCCGGCTGTACCGCTACGGTGCGCCAGCCGGCCCGGTGGAACAGCCGGTTTAAGGAGGGGCGTCGGCTCATCACCAAACGGTCGTAACGGGTCTGGCTATCGATCCATAAGCCGGTCATCAGGGTGCCATGCGCCAGCCAGCTGATGCCGCCGTAGGTCGGCGACGTCAGATAAGCGCTACGGACCGCCAAACCGTTTGCGGCAAGATCGGCGCTGCTTTGCTGCAGCAATGGACGGATATGGGTGGCGTAATCGGCTTTGTCGAGTACGGTTCTGCCGTACGATTCGACGAACACCACCAGCACGTCCTTGCCTTTCAGTTTCCGGAACAATTCGCTGTCCGCTACTTTGGCATAAGGGTCGCTATCAACGATACCTTGGAAGTTTTTCAGATCGGCCGTAGCGCTACGGATATCGCCGACATGAACCGCCAGCAACTCGTAAAATGGTTTGCCGGCATAAGACCAGCCGGCGAAGCCGCAGCCGGTCCAGACCAGTGCTGCCGCGAGCAAGCCGGCGCCGTAGCGCTTCGCCGAGGATTGCACCCGAATTTGGAGCCGGCGCAGCAGGGCGTTGGTCAGCAGGAATATACCGAGCAAAAGCGCGACTATCAGACCGGCAACGACAAACGCGCCAATCCGCCCGATGCTGCCTTGCAACAGATTCATGCCGTCGGCTGGGAAGCGGGAGTCCAGCACCGGATTGAACGGCCGGCCGAAAACCTGATACGCCGCCAGATCAGCCACTTTAAAGATGATCCCGGTCGCCAGCAGGCAGGCAGCGATTTGGCGGAACAGAGAGCCCGTCCTGCCCGGCACTAGCAAGACTAGACCGAGTAAAACCCCCTCCAGCGGTAAGCAGGCAAAAACCGACGGTTCGATCAAGCTAATGCGGTTGGGGATAACTAAGGCTGCCAATACATAAACCAAAGCCAAAATAGTCAAGCCTGTGCCGGCGCGGCTGGGTCCGCCGCTATTGAACATCATGATATTACTTAACATGCATGTCCTTGCCGGGCGGAATCGCGGAAATTGAGACCTAAGACGCTTTGTTGCCGGCGGAGGATAAAATTTAATAAGACGGGCATGTTGTTTAAGTAACAGTTGATTGCCGAGCGACGGCGGATAATGTACGCGGTTTTATAAGCAAAAACGGCGCCATACTCATTGCTTGAATTTCGATTGCAAAACGCTTCGTAAAATTTGGCACGTCTCATGCTTAAGCATATCGATTAATCTGACGCTATTTACAAATATCTATGCGGCCCCTCCAAGACGTAGCCTTTAATACTACGAAACACGAATTGCAAGCGATAGGCATGATCGGCGGTGGTATTTTGTTAACGGGTTTTTCCGCGCTATTGCTGTTTAAGTTCGATTGGAGCGCTGCCGGCCAATGGCTGCTGCAGGCCGGGCTGCTCTGGGTATATGTCTTGGTCTGCGCGTGGCGGCGACTGGCGCTGAATCGAGCGGACGCGGAATCGCCGCTATATCGCAGTCTCGGCTGGGGTAATCGATTGACCATTCTACGGGGCGGTTTGATTGCACTAACCGGCGGTTTTTTGTTTATGCCGCAAAAACATGCCGATCTGGCATGGCTGCCTGCGTTGTTGTACACCTTGGCCGCTAGCCTCGATCGCCTGGATGGTTTCGCCGCTCGCCGAAGTGGGCAGGTAAGCCTGCTGGGTAACGAGCTGGATATTACTTTTGATGCCTTGGGTTTGGTGGTGGCGCCGCTGCTGGCTATCGAATTCGGAACGCTGCATGGCTCTTATCTGCTATTAAGCGCGGCGTATTATGTTTATCGCTGGGGTCTGCAACGCCGCCATAGACTGAATTTGCCCGTGCAGGCACCGCCGGAAAATCCGCTGCGCCGGACTTTGGCCGGCTTTCAAATGGCTTTTGTGGCGCTGGCGCTTTGGCCGCTGCTGAACCCAGCGCTGACTGTGGTGGCGGGTATTGCCGTCATGTTGCCGGTGTTGTTCGGTTTTGCCGCGGATTGGTGGGTAGTACGCGGGCGCTTAAGGCCGCAGACTTACAGTCGCATGGCCCAATGGAACGCGCAATTCCTGCTGCCAGGGTTACGGTTATTGCTGCTGTGGCTGTTGTTTTTGCAGATGCCGGCTGCAATCGATTCAGCTGACAATCTGCCGCTCTTTGGATTGGCGCTAGGCGTTGGTCTGATCGCGCTTGGCTGTGCCGGACGCGTGGGGGCGCTGATTTTGATCGCTGTCTTGAGCGAGAATTTTCCAAGCGGCTATGGTGTTGTCATCAGTTATTTATTGATCTTCTCCTCCAGCTGGATTTTGTTGTTGGGTACCGGCCGCTGTAGTTTGTGGTCTTGGGGTGAAGAATGGATTCAACGCTATGATGGCGCCTGATGTCCTGGCGTAAAACGGTTCCGATTTTGTGGTGGTTGCCGGCGTTGATTCTGGCGGGATTGGTGCTTAGCCAACTGCCGCTTGCCGCGATAACCCGCAGTATCGGCACGTTGTCTTTTGTGCAATGGTTGGCTTGGGTGGCGCTGAATCTTGCAATTATTCTGCTGGCGACCCGGCGCTGGTGGGTGCTGAGCGATTTGCTGAATTTGCCCGTCGGCTTTGGTGAGTTAGTGGCGATACGTCAGGCCGGCCAAGCCGTCAGTTTCATAACGCCAGGCCCGCAGTTTGGCGGCGAGCCATTGCAGATATTTTGGTTATACCAGCGTTGCCGCCTGCCCTTGCATGGCGCTTTACTGGCCTTGGGGCTGGATAGATTTTACGAGCTGTGGATCAACTTTAGCATCTTGCTATTGGCGGTACTGTTACTACTGGTTTCGCCGGCCGGCAATGTGGCCGGCTGGCCGGCAATCCTGCCGATACTGAGCGGTATATTGCTGACCTTGTCCTTATTCGGCGGGATTATGCTAAGGCAGCCGCAACGGGTATTTGCCTGGCTAAAGCATCTGGTCCGACGCTGGCAACATCATCCTCGATTACAAAATCTAGAAACGCACTGGCAGTTGCTGGGTAGCAGCTTAAAGGATGCCGTAACCGAGCGTAAGCCGGCCTTATACAAAGCCTTTGTGCTTTCTGTCTGGGGCTGGGCGGGGCTGCTGGCGGAGTTATGGTTGCTGTTGAGCGTGTTCGATCTTGCTTTGGATTTTTCCGCGTTCCTGGTTATTTTGGTCGCAATGCGTTTGTCTTTCCTGCTGCCGCTGCCCGGTGGCGTGGGATCCTTGGAAGCAGCGTTATTTTGGGCTTTTCAATACCTGAGCTTGCCGGAGGAGGCGGCTATCGGCTTGATAGCGTTAATGCGCTTGCGAGATGCCGTCGTGCTCATCGCCGGGCTGGGTTGTATGCGTATCTTGCGTAGCGCAATCGAGTAAATGTTTGTCTAAGGTCAGGTGGTCAGCAAACACTGTCCGTGTATCAACAGTTGCGGTGCGCTGACTCTCTTCAGCTATGGAATTTCCTGGGGATTAATACGGCACGATTAGTGCTGTTTTCGGAGCTGGAACCTTGCTCGAGGAATCCGTTTCGATAACCCATAACCAGAGAGAAAACGCATGAAAAAAACCAGCTTTGTTGCCGGCCTGCTCGTTTTGAGCGCCAACACTGCCTTTGCCCAACAAGCCCCCGGCGAGGCCCCCAAACCGCCGCTCGGCTTTTTCGTTACCAGTGTAGGCGTCGGCAAAGGTGCCGATTTGGGCGGCTTGGCTGGCGCCGATGGCCATTGCCAGAAACTGGCTAGTGAGGCCGGCGCCGGCAACCGCAACTGGCGCGCGTATTTGAGCACCCAGGCCACTGCCGACCAGCCCGCCGTCAATGCCCGCGACCGTATCGGCAACGGCCCCTGGGCCAACGCCAACGGTGCGATAGTGGCTAATGACGTCGCCCATCTGCATGGCGATACTGTGGAACTGGGCCAGCAAGGCAATAATTTGCATCGGCTAACCGCGCTGACTGAAAAGGGCTCGCCGATCAAAAGCTCGGGAGAAACGCCCAATCAGCATGATATCATCACCGGCACTAAGCCCGACGGCAGAGCCTATGCCGATGCCGCCGATCATACCTGCAAAAACTACACGAGTGGCGGCGAAGGCACGGTCCGGGTCGGCCATTCCGACCGTACCAATGGCGGCAGAACCGGCGGCAACGTCTCCTGGAACTCCACCCACGACAGCAAAGGCTGCAGCCAGGAAAACCTGGTCAGCACCGGCGGCGCGGGTTATTTTTATTGCTTTGCGGCGGATTAAGTGGGTTTAGGCGGGGGCGTAAACAGCGTATCTCCGGCCACAGCGTAACTTGCTATTAATTATGTTGGATGGGCTGACGAAAGGAAGCCCATCGTTCGCGAGTGATGCGCTTCACTCCGTTCAGAACATATCCTATAGCACTGCTTATATCGAGCGTTAGGGCGTACATGCGAGCAGTCATAGTCGGAAATAGCGGGAGCGGTAAAACCTGGTTGGCAAAGCGTCTCGCCGAAAAAAAGGCAACGCCAGTGCTGCACCTCGACGACATCTTTTGGCTTCCTGGCGGCTTCAATGAAAAGCGTGATACGGCAGAAGTTTCGCGCATTATTGATACCGCGAGAGCAGCGAGTGACTGGATTGTCGAAGGCGTCTACGGCAACTTGGTGCACCAGTTTTTACAGTCCGCCAACATACTGATTTGGCTTGAGCTGCCGAGGGCTGTTTGTCAGCAGAGGTTGGTGCTACGCGGCTCAGAAAGCAAAGCACACATGGATCGTAAACAGTCCGAAGCGGGTCTCCGCGAACTTGTTCAGTGGGCGGAAAACTATTCCTCACGGCAGGGTTCGAGTGGCCATGCGGCACATCTTGCCTTGTTCGAATCATTCAAAGGGCAACGCCTCAGGTTTTGCTCAGAATCTCAGGTTCTGGAGTACCTAAGTGCCACCTAACACAGCAGGATGTAGGATGGGTAGAGCAAAGCGAAACCCATCAAATGCTTTAAAACCACGACACTTTGCTTTCCGAACACTCAAGCAACAGTACCAGCATCGCCAGCAACAATTTTTCTCTAATCCGGCGTAATAAAGCCAGTCTTGGCAAGGCTTAAAAACATGGCATAAATAATGGTAGGAATTAGCTTATATCAAGACTTTATATTGAAAAACCATGTTTCGAACCGAACGATTTCTATCCGTGGTCAATCCTAATACCGGGCTACCTACCTGGTATTTTTTGACCCGGGAAGGCCGCAAAGGGCCGTTTTCCTCTAAAACCAATGCGCAGGTGGCGCTGCATCATTACATCGATGGTTGCGCCCGACAGGGACTTGCCAGCCGGCGTACACGATTATTGGCCAACGGCTGATCGTTTATCGGTTTTGCCAGCTGTTGAATTGGCTGGATAAGAACGCGCGGATGTCGGCGCAAGTCTTATCTCATTTGGGCTGGGCGGCATAGGCAAGTAAGGCGTTGGCACCCAACTTAGCCAGCAGCTGCCGATCATGATGCAGGGTCTGTAACAAATCGCCCAAGTCGGTATGCTGCTCGGGTTTAATCAAATAGCCGTTTTCCCCCTCGCGAATAATCTCCCAGGCCGCGCCGGCCTTGGTGCCGATCACCGGCAGACCGAATTGCTGGGCTTCCACATAGACAATCCCGTAACTTTCGTAAGCGGACGGCATCACCAGTAGATGATGTTGCCGGTACAGATCGGCCAAGGCTGCGCCTTGCACGGCACCGAGTAAGGACACGCTTTTTGCCAGTCCGGCTTCGCGAACCAGTGTTTCAATCTGCGACACATAGTCGGGTTCCATATCCAGTCGCCCGGCCACGCCGAGTTGGTAGTCGTCTACAGGTAGTTGGCTAAGGGCTTTTAGTAGCACATGCAAACCCTTACGGCGGATAACATTGCCTACCAGTAATATTCTTAGCGGTCCCGCCCCCAGCGCGCGGTTTAACACGGCTATGCGATCGATATTTACATCGGCAAAGTTGTCGCCGGCCGGTACGGCAATGCAGTGCGGTGGTAAGTCGCCAGCCAGTAGCTGATTGATTTGGCTTAGCGTGGTCTGGCTGTTGGCAATTATGCCGTCCACCGTTTGTAAATAACGGCGCTCGATAGTCCGATAGAGCCGGGCGCTATGCCAAGGTGCTTGGTCGATGCTGGTCAGTAGATGCACCAGGGCGATTAGCGGGATGCCGAGTTGTTTTCTGATGCGCCGATTCAAATAAAACACGGCCGGATGCACCATGGTGTCTTGAATCAGAATATCCGGCTTGGCCGCGGCGATGTTTTCCAATAAGTCGCCGGTAATATTCTCAGTCAGCTGCCGCCAATAATTGCGCGGCGGCAGGCTGATGATGCTGACCTGATCGCCCTGGTTTTGCAGGTAAGCCACCAGCTTGCGGTTATATAGATAGCCGCCGCTGACGCTATCCATGTCGCCAACGATCAGCAAGCCTATGTGCATGATGTTTGCCGGTTTAGAAAATTAAGCGGTAAGCCGCCCAGCAAGTGGCGTTTTCCCAGAGCTTTACCCGCAATCTACCGGTTCCGGGCGGATTAATAGCGGTGGCAATTTTTTCGCAGATAATGCGACTGAAATGCTCGATGCTGGGATTTAAACCGGCAAACTCCGGTTTGTCGTTGAGCATTTGATCTCGAAAATCCGCCAGGATAGCGTCCAGCGCGGCTTCGATCGCTACGATGTCCACCAGGTAGCCATGCCGGTCGAGTTGCTCGCCGTCGATACGCACTTCCGCGATGTAATGGTGGGCATGCGGCTGATTTTCGCTGCCCCAGTCGCCACCGATCAAGTAATGGTTGGCGATAAAGTCCCGGCTGACGGCTACGCTGTACATAGTGGTTTTCCTAAAAGTGTTGGTTGCTAACTCCTCTTTGAAAAAGAGGGGTAGGGGGAGTTTTTTAATAAATAAAAATGGCTTGTAAGACTTGTTCCGGCGCTTGATCCAGCAGCTCGTAAATGTCTGCGGCTTGATCAATCGGGATCCGGTGGCTGATTAGTGCTTGCGGCTTCACTCGTCGAATCATCTGCCAAGCCTGCTGGAAACGTCGGGCTTTATCCCAGCGCCCGGATAATTCCGGCGCAATACTGCTGACCTGACTGCTGATGAATTTGATGCGATTGCGATGGGCCGCGCCGCCCAGTTGCACAGCAGCAGATTTGTTGCCGTACCAACTGCCGATCACGATACGGCCGGAATAGCTGCATAACTCGATAGCCAGATTCAACGCTTCCGGTGCGCCGCTGACTTCGTAGATCAGATCCGCGCCGGCGTTCGGCGTTGCCGATAGTTCCACGGGCAAGCGTAAAGCGTCTTTCAATTCCGCTATTTGCATATCTGACTTTGGGTCGAAAGTTCGATGTACACCCAGCCACTCGGCGTAATTGCGGCGTTTGCCGATTTCATCCAAAGCAAGCAATTGCGCCAAGGGAAAACGGGCCAGTATGCTGGATAGCAATAAGCCGACGATGCCTTGCCCTAAAACCGCGACTCGTTCCCCCAGGGCCGGATTGCCGTCCAGAACCAGATTTACCGCCGTTTCCATATTGGCTAAAAATACCGCCGCCTCGGGTTCGACATCCTCCGGCAAAGCGATCAGTTGATCGGGTGTCGCAATAAAATGACTGGCATGCGGCTGAAACGAAAACACCTGCTTAGTTAACCAAGCCGCATCGACGCCAGCGCCGATTTGTTCGACGCGGCCGACACAGGCGTAACCGTACTGCAAGGGATAAGCGGCTTGCTGCTGCAACGCTGTCAATGAGGCATCCAAAGCAATATCCGTGGGCAGTTGTCCACGGTAAACCAGCATCTCGGTGCCGGCACTGATCGCCGAGCAAAGACTCTTTACCAGCATTTTCCCAGATTCCAGCGGCGGTAAGCGCTGCTCGAGGATTTCCACGGCACGCGGATTGGTAAACCATAACTGACGGGCTCTCACGCTAAGGCCGGCTCCCGATAGTGCAGATTGCCCCACATGATCAAATCCTCTCCCAGCATCTGTGAATGCAGCGGGCGAATTTGCGGGAGCTGGCTTTTGCAATCCAATTCCAAATTGCCGACGCCTTTGTATCCGCCCACTAACGTGGGGGCAATGGTCAACACCAACGCATCGGCCAGTTGCGCTTTTAAAAAGGCGGTGATCACCTGGCTGCCGCCTTCCACCATCAGCGTCCGAATGCCTTTCTCCCACAGCAGTTGCAGGGCTTCGGACAAATCGACGCGCCCATTGCTATCGCCCTCAAGGGTGATGATTTCAGCATTGCCGTCGAATTCGCTATCGTCTTTTAAGCGGGTCAACACCCAGCAGTTTTTATCGGCGCGTTGGCAGAGGCGGGCCTTGGGCGGCATCCGCAGCTGGCTATCCAGCACGATGGGTTGCGGATTGTCGCCGCGCCATTCGCGCACCGTCAATTGCGGATCGTCAGTCAACACCGTGCCGATTCCGACCAGGATGCCGTCGTGCAGGCTGCGTAGTTGATGAGTCAGGCGCCGCGATTCGTTACCGCTCAAACCCAGGGTTTCGCCGGCGCGGGTAGTGATGCTGCCGTCCCAGCTTTGCGCATAACTTAGCGTGACAAACGGCCGTCTGGCTGATTCGGAAAACGCCTGTTGGGCGTTCAGCCAACGTTCAATCTGCTGGTTCACAATCATGCGCGGTTCTCACGCTTACCCTGGCAGCGGCAGGTTTGATTTGCAACAGGTGATCCATGCGCCGGGCCTTGGTCAGCAGATAGCCTTCGTTGTCCGCATTAACCGTGGCTTCCAGCGGAAAACGGGCGTTGACCCGGATACCTTCGCTCTCCAGGGCTTGAATTTTTACCGGGTTGTTGGTCATCAACCGTATCGAGTTGATACGCAAATCTTCCAGAATACGCGCGGCCAGCGAATAATCTCGCTCATCGGCACCATGTCCCAATAGCAGATTGGCATCCACCGTATCGTAGCCTTGGTCTTGCAGATTGTAAGCGCGCATTTTTTGCAAGAGGCCGATACCGCGGCCTTCCTGACGCAGATAAACCAAAACGCCGGCACCCTGGCTGGCGATCAATTGCAGCGAACGGTCCAGTTGTTCGCCGCAGTCGCAGCGTCTGGAACCCAGCACATCGCCGGTAAAGCATTCCGAATGGATGCGCACCAATACATTTTCGGCGTCGCTGACACTACCCATCACAAAAGCCAGATGTTCTTTGTTATCCAGGGTATTGCTGTAGTAGCAGAGTTGAAAGTCGCCATACGCCGTGGGAATGCGGGCGCTGGCGAGTCGGGAAACGGTGGATTTGGACATGTTGTTCAATAAACGCTTAATTCCTTTCAATAGTCAATTTGTATGCCATTTTTCAAGTCATTGTTTACGTGGATAAAAAATGAGGCAGCTGTAAATGATGTGTTGATAATGAAACAGTAATTGCTGAATGGTTGTTGGTTTATAAACTTATCGCCAGCATTGTTGCGATAGGCCGGGGAGCTTTAGCTGTAGCGGGTTTTTATAAAGTTATCCATAAGTAATTCATGGCTAAAAACCAAGTCGAGACCATTAGTTTGGGCATGATTCGTGGCATGTTCGACCGATCCAGCGCGTAAAGCCAGGTTAAAGCGGCCACACCAATCGCGCCCAAAGGCAGTACTAATGCCGCGCGACTGCCCAGAATAGAGTGCAGCACCGCGATTGGTGCCAGCGCCAGCAGCGAAAACAGTGTTTCCAATATCAGCAGATCGGCGATCAGTAAGCGTCGTTGGCCGATGCCCAGCGAGGCGTATAAAGCTTGTATGGATTTGCGGCCGTTACGTAGCGTAATTTCCAGGCACGCGGTTTGTAGAATCAGCGGCACCACGCCTACTAGCAGTAAACCGATAGCCACCGGCGCATGTAAGCCAAGCTTTTGCCAGATATTGCCGAACCAGACAATGCCGCCCGAATAAATCAACAATGGCAAACGGGCGCTGAGCTCTTGGTGCTGTACCAAGGCGTGTAGATTGATCAGTAGCAAATTTGAGAGCGGATGATAGTGTGGGGACAGCTTGCCGAAACGCCGTTTCGGGCTTGGTTTTCCGGCGGTTATCCGCTTATCCCATTGTTTTTGTAATCCGGCCGCAACGATTGGAGCGCTTAATAGCAAGCCTAGCACCGTAACGCCGGATCCTCGATGACCGTGTATTTCTAGTGCCCATAGCGAGATAGCGAACGTGAAAAATGCGCTTAGTTGCGCGCCGCGCAATAGGCGTTGTTGCATTAGTAATAACTGCATTGCCAACGCGGTTGCCAGCAGGCAGTCGAATTCAAAATCCCGAGTGGTTTGATAGCGGCTGAATTCGTAAGCGATAAACGGCAGTAACAGCGGTAAATCGGCGATTAGCAGCAGACACGCATCGGTCTTAGTTTCCAGTGTCGCGATATAGGGTAGTGAGCACAGATAATTCCAGGGCGCGCCACCGCGTAGCGCGTCGGCTTGTACCGAAGTCCAGGCTGCCGCCAGCACCGATACGCCCAACCAAGCCAAAAGCGTATCGTCCCCGGTCAACAGGTAGTCAACCGGTTTGGCCAAGACCTGTATTTGCGCGGCAAACGGCATATCTGCCGGGGATAGGCTAAACAGCAACAAACACCAGATTTGCCAGCGCCGAATCAACAATTTCAAGCTGGCATCGGCGTAAAAGCGTAAACGCCAGCCCAACAACTGAAAAAACAATACCCTGCCGCCGAAGGCTAAGGATTTCACTGCAAGGACAGGGTGCGCTCCCGGCTGATGTCAAATCCCAGCTGCTGTGCCGGCTCGTGGCATGACAGGATAATCAGACGTTGCCGGGCCTGTTCCCTCAAGACCTGTTGCAGTGCCGCCAATGAGCCGGCGTCCAGACCGTTGCTGGGTTCGTCCAATAGCAATATCTCCGTATCGGCGGCGATGCTGCCGAGCAAGAAAATCTTGCGGGCCGTGCCGAGCGAGAGTTGATCGAAGCGAGTGCGCAGGTGCGCGTGTAATTGAAAGCCATCAAGCAATTGATCCAAAACCCGGCGATTTAATTGCCCGCGCACTGACGTTAACAGCCCTAGCCAGTCTTGGCCGGTGAGAAACGGAAACACCGGGCAGTCCGCCGGACAGAAGCTCAAGCGTCGCCGTGCCGTCAACGGGCTGGTACTGAGGTCGGCGTCGCCGACAAATACCTCGCCGGCGTCGGCGGCCAGCGCGCCCGCCAGTACCGCCAGCAAGGTCGATTTGCCCACGCCATTGGGGCCGGCGATCAAATAAATACCGGGCGCGGTCCAGGCAAACGAAAAGTCTGCAATGACGTGTTTTCCGGGGAAATGTTTCGATAAGGCAACGGCGCGTAACATCGGCAAATTAAACTGTGAGGGAAGTCGGATTATCGATGGTCTATTTTACGTCCGCTTGGAACATGTTTTTGTCGCACGCCAGTCGCAGGGCCAATCTAAATGCGAAATTTGCCCAAACGTTTGACCGCTTCGTGCAAGGTGGCGTCGTCCTTGGCAAAGCAAAACCGGATCAAGTCTTCGCCGGCGCTGCTTTGGTAAAACGAACTGCCAGGCACGCTGGCGACACCGGTTTGCGTCAAGATAGTTAGTGCGGCGGTTCTGGCATCGGCAAAGCCCAGATGGGCGATGCTGGCCAATACGTAATAAGCGCCCTGAGGCACTAGCGGCGTCAGTCCGGCCTGGTGCAGGCCCTCGCAAATAATGTCGCGTTTGCGCTGGTATTCGTTACGCAGGCTTTGAAAATATTCCGGCGGAGCTTGCAAGCCGGCGGCGGCGCCGTATTGCAAAGGCGACGGCGCGCAGACATATAACAAGTCGTTGACCAAATTGATGGCCTTGGCTAAAGCCGCGTCCGCCACTGCATAGCCCAGGCGCCAGCCGGTAATGCTGAACGTCTTGGAAAATCCCATGATGCTGACCGTACGCTCTCGCAAACGGCCGACACTGGCCGGCGAGATATGCCGCCGCTCGTCGTAGGTGATGTACTCGTAGATTTCGTCGGAAATGATCAACAAATTGTGCTGCTCGGCAACGCGCTCGACGATAGCCAGTTCGGCGGCACTGAACATCTTGCCGCTGGGATTGGAAGGCGTGCACAGCACCATCGCCCTGGTATTCTGGCGAATGGCGGCTTTCAGCGCGGCTTCATCCAGGCTAAATTCCGGCGGCGTTAGAGTAAGAAATTGCGGTTCCAAGCCATTTAACAAAATGGTGTTCAGATGATAACCGTAATAGGGTTCCAACAATAAAATGCCGTCGCCCGGATTGAGCAGGGCGGTTAAAGTCGCGGCGAAGGCCCCGGTAGTGCCGCTACTGATCACGATTTCCGTTTCGGGATCAACATCCAGACCGTTGTCGCGTGTCAGTTTTTCCGCGATGGCCAGCCGTAAAGGCGATACGCCCTCGGATGGTGTGTAGGTATTTTGCCCTTCCAGAATAGCCTTGATCGCTCCATCCCTGACCAAGGGCGGCGTCGGTAAGTCGCCTAAGCCCTGACCTAAATTAATGCCGCCAACGCGCTCGCATTCTTTGGTCATTAAGCGGATGTCGGAGGGGCGTAAATCGGCAATGCGTTGGGCTATCGGAAAATTCATGTGATGGTTGATCGATGACAATGCGGTGGTCGGCTGTTTATATAGCCGGTATTGGTTTAATGACGGCAGTTCCGCCTATGTAGACCAGCATACTGAAACGCCAATCTCGCACCAAACGATAAGATCAGATATTCATATCACCTGCGGTAAAAAGAGCAGTAGACAGATTTGCTACGGCAACCTGATTGCCCTGCAAAATTCGTCGGACTGCAAAGCACTTAAACGGTATTATCTGTTTCAGCTTCTTTATCTCCTTCGATATTCTTATGGGAGCCTCTAACAGTTCCCTCTCCCTCCGGGAGAGGGCTAGGGTAAGGGATGTAAATAATTGACTTTATCCCCTTATCCCAACCTTCTCCCGGAGGGAGAAGGAGCTTTTTTGATTCCAAGAGATCCACTTATGTCCAAGCCCCTGATTTACAAAGGACGTGCCAGCATCAGCAATGCCGCCGGCCGCTTTGAAAAGCAGAGCAGGGCAGCTGAGGACGATGGTTGGGGCAGCTCGGACGCAGAACTGCCGCCGTTGGCAACCGAAGTCATCGTCGATAGCAGCAAGTCGGTGATTACCTATAACGATTCGCCGGACATACCGTTCGGCAGGTCGATCAATCCTTATCGCGGCTGCGAGCACGCTTGTATTTATTGCTTTGCCAGGCCGACCCATGCTTACTTGGGCTATTCCGCCGGGTTGGATTTCGAAAGTCGTATTTTGGTCAAACCCGACGCCGCCCGGCTGTTGCGCGACGAACTGGCTAAACGCAGTTACCGCTGTGCGCCGCTGGCTCTGGGTACCAATACCGATCCTTACCAACCGCTGGAACGGCAACAGCGCATCATGCGGCGGATTTTGGAAGTGCTATTAGAAAGTAGGCATCCGGTCAGTATCGTTACCAAGTCGGCGTTGGTTGAGCGCGATATTGATATTTTGACGGAGATGGCGGGGCAGGGTTTGGCTTCCGTCTACCTGTCTATTACCACGCTGGATAGGACGCTGGCCCGAACCCTGGAACCGCGCGCCGCCGCGCCGCAACGGCGGTTGGAGGCGGTTGCCCGCTTGCGGGCAGCCGGTATTCCGGTTGGGGTGATGGTGGCACCGCTGATTCCGGTGCTGACCGATTACGAATTGGAAAGCATTGTCGGTGCCGCCCATAAGGCCGGCGCGCAGAGTGTGCAATACATCCTGCTACGCCTGCCCTTGGAAACTGCGGATCTATTTGAAGAATGGCTGCAACAAAATTATCCATTAAAAGCCGAGCATGTCATGAATCGGGTGCGGGATAGCCGGGGCGGTAAAGCCTACGATGCGGCGTTTCATCAGCGTCAAACCGGCAGCGGTAGTTATGCCGATTTGATCGCGCAACGCTTCAGGTTGATTACCAGAAAGCTGGATTTGGCGGGTTCGCTGCCGGCATTGCGTAGCGATTTGTTCCGGCCGCCAAACTTAGGCGGACAGATGAGCTTCGATTTTTTCGATTGAGCGCCGATCAGGCATCTGTTTCCTCTTCCTCTCGACGTTCCAACAAGCCGTGTTCGCGGATCATCGCCTTAAAGCCTTTCATCACCGGCCGGGAAATTGCGGTTTCCGCCATTAGGCGTTTTTCGTAAATCAGGTTTTTCAAGGCTTCGTCATTGTCGTTAGCGCGGGCCGTCGCTATCAAGGGATGTAGATCGGCTTCCAGAATTTGCCCTGGCAAGTGTTTGACGCAGTCATAGAGCAGGGCCATCACCACTTTTTCGGTTGGCCGCATTTTGCATTTGCCGTCGATGATTTTCAGCATCACCGTCACCGCGCAATCGACATGGATAGGACTTAATGGATGGCTGGTCACCCATTGCCGCACTTGCTCTGGCGTCATCCGATCTCCTCGCCGGCGGCGGTGCGTTTGGCATAGTTCAACAAGGATTCCTCGACCGCCGCGTACGCATATTCCGAAACCGCGCGCACGCCGATAGCGTGCACTTTTGCGGTGGGTCCGTCGCCGATGCGCGCCACGAACACCGCATAACAATCCTTGATCGTTTCCAGGATGCCGGGCATTGCGGACTCGTCGGCATGTTGGCCCAAACAGTAGTTAGCCACTTCCCGGGTTTCCAGCAGTTCGCAGCCGGTTTCGGTAACGCTGTACACCGAAAACTGCTTGGCATGGCCGAAATGTTCGTTGATGGAAATATTGTCCTTGGTGGCGACGGCCAGTTTTAACGGGAACTCAGGCATGCGCATTCGCTGGTTTAGATTTCATTTAAGAGGCTCTTGCTTAGGTTTGGTTAAACGCAAGCAAGACCAATACCAAATTCGCCTAGGCCTTAATTTCGGGGGTGTGGCAGGATTAATGCGGAGAATGGGGTAAAGATTTGTCGAGTTTACGACAAGCCTCGCCGACAAACGGTTTAGTCTTCGTGCTTTTTTAACGTGTTACCGGCCGGCTTGAAGGTATGTAAATCCACGGCCGGCTCGGTGCCTTGCGCGGCGCAGCCCCAGTTGAGTTGCTGATCCTGGGTGAAGCGCTTGCCCAGTTGCCAGGCGATTTCGGCGCGGGCCAGTTCCACGCCCAGGTAAAAGGCATGGCCGCCGTCGGTTTCCACGTGCAGCTTGGGGTATAAATCAAACGGATCTTGTGCGGTGTGAAGGCCGTCGCGGTTAAACACATGAATGCCGTCGCTGCTGACCTGGATGCGGTAGCTGGGGTCTTTAATTTCCGCAGCCAAACTTTCGATTTCCTCGCGGCTATTCAAAAATGGCGAACTGTCGTGCACGGTCAGCAAGTCCGGCGCGATGTGTTTGGGCAGGGTGTTGTGCTGCTTGGCCGTGTACATGATGCGGCGGGCGCTGTCGGCTTCTTTGATCGCGCGGCGCGCGTGCTTGCTCACTTCGGTAGCCAGAATATGGTTGATATTCAGCTCCGAGCAAATCCCCAACAGCATCGCATTAATGCCGGAGGTGTCGGCGTGGGTCAGTTCGGTGAGATTGCCGACGCCCATCATCATTTCGACGTCCGGGTAGCGGCGGCGGAATTCATGGTTGCGGACGATGGAATCCGTAAAACCAAAGTGGATCGGATCAAGGATGGGATCGACGACGAAGGCGCGGTTCTTCGCGCTCAAGATTTCGATGGCTTTATCCAGCGTACTCAAGTCGCCATGGGTTTCTGGGATCAGAATCGGCGTGGTCGCCACTTCGTCGGCAATCCACAGGCTTTTGGTGGTCA
>CAZGUM010000056.1:0-21761 GCA_964529085.1 uncultured Methylomonas sp.
CAACAAAGTAATCAATCAATGGTGCAAACATGTTTGAGAAAAGAATTGCAAGCATTACACCTTCCGGGAACGCCGGGTTAATAACCCGAATGATGATAATCATCACGCCGATCATCGCACCATAAATCCAGCGACCGGTGTCGGTTACAGCCGCAGATACCGGATCGGTTGCCATAAACACAGTACCGAATGCAAAACCGCCCACAACCATATGCCAGTACCAGGGGATAGCGAACATTGGATTAGTGTTGCTGCCAATAATATTCAGCAAAGTTGACATCGCTATCATACCAATCAACACACCGCCCATGATCCGATACGAAGCAACGCGTGTATAGAGCAGGAACGCCGCACCCAACATACAAGCCAAAGTCGATGTTTCTCCCATGGAACCAGGAATGAATCCCAGGAATGCTTGTATCCAGCTAAAGCTTTCTTTAATGGCTTCCAAGCCGCCGGCGGAAGCCAGAGACAGTGCAGTCGCACCGCTATATCCGTCCACGGCAACCCATACTGCGTCCCCGGAAATTGAAGCCGGATAAGCGAAGAATAGGAATGCGCGACCGGTTAGCGCAGGGTTAAGGAAGTTTTTACCGGTACCACCGAAAACTTCTTTACCCAGCACGATACCAAAAGAGATACCCAGCGCCACTTGCCACAACGGCATGTCGGGCGGCAGGATCAAGGTATACAGCATCGAAGACACTAAGAAGCCTTCGTTAACTTCGTGTTTACGTACGGTAGCGAACAACACTTCCCAAACACCACCCACGGCCAACGTGGTGAAGTAGATTGGGAAGAAATACAGCATGCCGTGCACTAGGCATGAGAACGGGTTGTAAGGGTTGTAACCGAACAAGGCCATGATCAGGCTGCGCCAGCCATTGGTCTCTTCCAATCCCATGCCCTTCATCGCCAAATTGGCTTGATAACCGGTGTTGTACCAGGCCATCAAAATGCAAAATGCCGTGGCAATGACCACAAAAGTCATGGTCCGTTTCAGGTCGTTACCGTCACGAACGTGAGTTTTACCGCGCGTTACATCGGCCGGCGTATAGATGAAAGTATCGACCATTTCGTACAGGCCATAATACTTCTCAAACTTGCCGCCCTTTGTAAAATGCGGCTCTATGCTATCTAATAAGTCTCTAGCCGACATTATCCTTCCTTCTCGATTTTAGTTAAATTAGCTCTCAGCACAGGCGCAAAATCGTGCTTGCCCGGATCGACAAACGTGAACAAGGACACGTCTTCCTCACTCAGCTCCAGGCAGCCCAAAGACTGTGCAGTATCCGTATCGCCGACTACAATCGCTTTCAGTAAAGGTGTAGCCAAAATATCCAAAGGCATGACGGACTCATACACGCCGACCGGCACGATGGCCCGGTTGCTACCGTTCTTATCGGTAGTTAAAGGGAACAACCTGTTATCTTTGCGATCTTTGCTGGATACGTAAACATTCAACGCGGAGTATTTATCTTTACCGGGAACTATCCAACCGAAGAACTCACGATCGCGACCTTCTTTAATAGCCGAAACTTGCAAACTGTAAGCACTCAAAAATGCTGCGGGCCCTACTGCTTCGTGACCGTACAACACCGAACCTGAAATTACGCGATTTTCAACATCTTGCAATTCGCCGACCACCAAATCGTCCAAGTTGGCGCCAACACGCGTACGAATCAGTCTTGGATTTTTTACCGTCGGACCTGCTAAAGAAACAATCCGCTCAACATTCAATTTGCCGGTGGTAAACAGCGCACCAATAGCAATCACTGCTTGATAATCGATATGCCAAACGAATTTATGAATATTGACCGGATCGATGAAATGGATATGCGTACTGGGCAATCCAGCGGGATGCGGACCGGAAAACTCGGCTACTTGAACGGCTTGATTGGCAACCACATCGGTACCGGAAGCCTTGCAAAGATAGGTTTTACCAGATGTCAACTTGGAGATTACAGTTAAGCCATTAGCAAAGTCGGCGGCGCGGTCTTTGATAATGACAGCTGGATCCGCCGCAAGCGGACGAGTATCGATGGCCGTGACAAAAATTGAACTCGGTGTGGTATCGGCGGCAGGTACTTTACCGTAAGGACGAGTCAGGAATGAAGTCCACAAACCCGATGCCAGTAAATTTTCCTTCACCTGCTCCTGAGTCAAATTGCCTAACTCGGCTTCGCTGTATTTCGCGAAAGACTCTTGCTGATTACCCTGCAATTCAATCACCACCGACAACAAAGCGCGTTTGTCGCCTCGGTTAATGGCTTTAACTACGCCTGCACCGGGAGAAGTGAAGTTAACGCCGGGATTTTTCTTGTCGGAAAAAAGGGCCTGTCCTAATTTGACCTTATCTCCTTCGGCGACCATCATTTTCGGCTTCAGATCAACATAATCGACACCCAACAGGGCGACCGATTTGATGCTGTTACCATCGCTTATCTTTTGTTCGGGTCCGCCCGTGATAGGCAAATCCAAACCTTTTTTAATAGTAAATTGCATAGTGAATACGCCTGCTCTCCAGACTAGTTGCAGCAAAAAGCCCCTTGAGAAACACCATTCCCAGAGGGCACTTCAAGACATAAAACTTGATCATTACATCACAAGTTATCGGCTTTCTCAACGACAAATCCTGAGCTTTGCCTACCGACACGTCAGTCGATAACGCCCAACTTGAGCGGAAATACAACTCAAATATCGACCACTTTGTTAATATCAAAACCGCTCACAGCTTTACGTCCGACATAACCCCGGGTATTACTTAAAATTCGGGCATCCGCGATCCTGTAATCACCCAGATTATGTACATGACCGTGAAACCAGGCGGTGATTTCGAATTCGTGAAACAAGGGTTTTAAATCATTACAGTAGGCCAGTTTTTTCAAAACATTAGGCGAGTCGATCCAACTCCACTCCGTTGGCGCATGATGCGTAACCACCACTGTTCGCCCGGCATAGGGCAATGCCAATTGTTGGCTAAGCCATGATTTAGCGTCTTGATGTAAATCAGCAAAGTGTCTTGGTTCGAATAATTGTCCAGAGAATGACACTTTACGAAAATCATTCAATGTTTTTCCCAGCGCTTCGGCTTTTTCGGCACCCTCGATAAATAAATCGGCCCATAGCGTACAGCCCAGAAAACGCACACCCTGAAAAATTAACTGATCTTTTTCCAAAAAGTGAATTTGACTGCCGGCACATTCATTACGCAGCATATTGATCGTTTGCTGGTACTCGTAACCATAAAACTCATGATTACCTGCCACATATATGACCGGTTTTCCGATAGCCTTTAACCATTCGACACCTTGCTTGAAAATCCCAATATCCCCAGCGGCCACCACAATATCGGCGTCCGTATCCGGCAGACTCTGCTCACCAAACTCTAAATGCACATCAGAAAAGTAATTTATCCGCACAATTTGCTCTTTCGTCTCATAACTAAGGAGGTATAATTTAATCCTAAGTGATTTACTTGGTATTTTTCAGATAACTTTGATTTTTTGCAAACAACAATTCTATGTCGATTAGCCCCAGAAAACACACCCAACAGGTTTTGGTAGGAAACGTTAAAGTCGGCGGCGGTGCTCCGATTGTAGTTCAATCCATGACTAACACCGATACAGCTGATGTTGCAGGAAGCGTTCAACAGATCATGGAATTGTCGACAGCAGGATCTGAATTGGTACGGATTACGGTCAATACCGAAGAAGCTGCAAAGGCTGTGCCTGAAATCGTTAACCTGCTAGAGCAAAAAGGTTTTTCAGTGCCGATTATCGGCGATTTCCATTTCAACGGTCACAAATTGCTGGAAAAATATCCGGATTGCGCGCAAGCGCTCTCCAAATACCGGATCAATCCCGGCAATGTTGGCAAGGGAAAGGCTCGCGATCCGCAATTCCAGCAAATGATAGAATTTGCCTGCATATACAACAAGCCTGTGCGGATCGGCGTCAACGGCGGCAGTCTGGATCAAGCGGTTCTGACCCGCCTGCTCGACGAAAATCGCCAGCTAGCGAACCCCAAGGAATTACCAGCCATCACTCGAGAAGCCATCGTGCTTTCGGCTTTGGAAAGCGCCGCAAAAGCCCAGGAACTTGGCTTAGGTAAAGACAAAATTATCTTGTCCTGCAAAATCAGTAACGTGCAGGAATTGATCAGCATTTACGAAGACCTGTCCAACCGTTGCGATTATGCGTTGCATCTAGGCTTAACAGAAGCCGGCATGGGCTCGAAAGGCATCGTATCTTCCGCCGCCGCATTGGGTGTATTGATGCAGCAAGGCATCGGTGACACGATTCGAATTTCATTAACGCCGGAACCGGGCGCGGCCAGAACCAAGGAAGTCATCGTCGGCCAGGAAATCCTGCAAACCATGGGTTTCCGTTCATTCACACCTATGGTTATCGCCTGCCCCGGCTGCGGCCGCACCACCAGCGACTATTTCCAAAGATTGGCGCAAGACATTCAAGGCTATCTGCGCGACCAAATGCCGGTCTGGAAAGACAAATACAAAGGCGTGGAAACCATGGAAGTGGCGGTAATGGGCTGCGTGGTCAACGGCCCTGGGGAAAGCAAAAACGCCAACATTGGCATCAGCTTGCCGGGTAGCGGCGAATCGCCGGTGGCACCGGTGTTTGAAGACGGCGTAAAAACCGTAACCTTAAAAGGCGACAATATCGCTGGCGAGTTCCAGGAATTGGTCGAGCGCTACATCCAATCACACTACAGCGCGCAATAAAAAGCGTTACTCACAAAAAGGCGGCTATCAAGCCGCCTTTTTTATTGCCTCAAAACTTTAACCAGCCTGACCATCCAATCTCGGCGCAGTCAGTATCGGCGCATAATAAAATGCGAACAGCGAAAACGCCGCCAACCAACAATAAGTGGAAACCATCACCAAACCGCCGTACCAAGCCGGTAAGATGGCAGGAAACAGTACCCGAAACAAGGCTGCAAAATTAATCAGCACAAACGCCAACGCCATAACATTCGACGTTTTCAATGCCCGCCCGGTATGCCCCAACGCGACGCGCGCCATCATGCCCAGCGTCAAAACACCGATTCCGCCCACGGTAAAAGCATGTAAAGCCAAAGACTGCGGTACCATGCCTAAAGCGGACAAGGACACCAAACCAAAGCCAAGAATCAACCAGCCGTAACCTATATACAAAACCCACAACAACGGCACAAACCAAATCCGCGGATTATACCAAGCCGCTACCCGCACAATATTAATCACAATCGCCGCTACCGCAGCAAAAGCTAACAAGGCACCGGACATATTCAGCATCAACAATACAAAAACCGCTAGGCTGACTGCGACGGCGGCAATATCCAACGCGGGGTTGCGGATACAAATGACTCCGGACAAGCCGCGTTCGGTGAAAAACGGAAATACCCGGCCGGCAATGACCAAAATCATCGCGACAATGACGGTAACCACCAAGATCAGACCGAGCGCGGCGCTATCGGCCATAAAACCCAATACTTGGGCATGAATCAAACCATTACCCAAGGCCAATAACAGTAATAAGCCGATAAAAACCAAATTTCTGTAATTTCCGGTTTGTAAAATCGGCTTACTAACGAAATAAGCCAGCACCGGTAAAAAAGCGAAATCGACGCCACCAATCAACATATCAGGCAGTAATTCCGAATAAAACGGCAATACCCGACCATAGATCCATAGAAAACAAAGGGACGCCAATTGATCCGGCGTAACCGTTTGCAGGCCGGTCCAGTTTCTAACGGCCGTCAGTAAAAAACCGGCGATCACTGCCGTGGTGTAACCCAGCAACATTTCATGAGCATGCCAAGTACTGCCGGCGAAGTAGTTATCGATATGCAAAGAGCCGTTGGACATCGAGTTCCATAACGCAATCAAAGCCAGAGCCGATAGCCCCGCCAGTGCGAAAAAGGCCCTAAAACCCATCGCAAACAGCGGATAATCAAAAACCGGTTTGTTATTCATGCAAACGCTCCTCCAGCCAGTCAATTTCGTTATTCGAGAAGCCGGCGATTATACGCACTTCTCTATTAAATGGGCCCTTGGGTTTGCCCTGGTAATGGCTCAAAATCAATTCCTTATAATGCCGCTCCGGATCGAACCCCTCCATTTTTGCCAAGAGATTAAACCAATACGAGCCACGCTCGACATGCCCGACTTCGTCTTGATATATCCGTGTCAAGATCTCCACTCCGGTTTCATCACCCATTGTTTTAAGCTTGCCTATCATTGCCGGCGTCACATCGAGGCCTCGGGCTTCCATGCAGCGTGGCACGACCGCCAATCTGGCCAATATATCGTCGGCGGTATCTTCGGCATGCGACCAAAGTCCGCGATGCGCAGGCAAATCGCCGTAATCGAATCCCAAGCTCTGCAGGTGCTTGCGAATCAACGCAAAATGCTGCGCCTCTTCGTCGGCAATGATTAGCCAATCCCGGTAAAACTCATCGGGTAAACCGCGAAACCTGTAAATAATGTCCCAAGCCAAATAAATTGCGACAAACTCGATATGCGCCAGCGCGTGAAAAAAAGCCGCCTTACCCTCCATAGTATCCAGGCGGCGTCTGGGCATATCGCGCGGCATTAACAGTTCAGGTTTATCAGGGAATACGGTAGAAGCGATCAACCCTGGATCACCCTCCACCGGAAACTTTAGTAATCCGTTATCCAATAGCTGTTTGACTCGGTGAGTTAAAGCAAGCTTTCGCTCTACATCACCATCGAATAAACAGCACTCGGCAAAATCGAATATAGAATGCACGTGCTCTTCCAAAACCGAGAATCCTCTCATCCTGCTCACCCCGGCCCAGCATTCTACCGCCGGATGCGGAAAATCGTGACGACAGGAATACTCGAAAATGCTTATTTTTTAGACATGAAAAAGTAAACGGTTTGGCACTTCAACACCATAGTGCTGCCCGTTTTTTCAAGGGCTTCGCAGGTTTCCATTTTCGAACGGCCTGGCGCCGCCTGCTTGACAATTTTGCCACCTTCGACCGAATAATTAAGCACCGCGCGCATTTGATCGATTCTGGCGTGCGAATCATTTTCGTGAGTCATGCCTTCGATAGTGCCGTCCTCTTTAAAGGTCCAGGTGGTATTTGAACTGCGCGCCTTGCTGCCGTCGCTGGTATTCGATTCTTTATCAATCTGCCATATACCCAAGATCTCGGCTTTAGTAAGCTGCACTTCCGCTGCCGCAGTGAAAGACACAAACAACAAAGCGATAGCGGGGAGTTTATTTAATTGCATGGTAAAGCCTTATAAGGTTTATTTTTAGAGCCTGGATTGTAACATGTAGCCCAAGCCTATCCTTTTTAGTTGGGGATAGCCGCTATACTGCAGTCCGACTCAACGGCAAATGGACCTTGCCAGTCTTTGACGCGAACCCATACAATCGCCGAAACCCTAGGCAAAGACATATGTCAATTGTTTAAAGTAATCGCATACCTGCTTGTGAAAACCTATGCCGAAAAACATCCTAAATTTCACCTATCGGCTAAGCGCGGCGGATTACGACAGCACCGACTTCGTCATCGAAGTCGACAAACATAGCATGACACTGGTGTCCACCCCGCAGCCGCCATACCCATTTTGGACGGCGCTTTCGTATCAGCAATGCCGTAATTGTCCGTTACAGCCGGAACAGTTTTCGCATTGCCCTGTGGCGGTTAATTTGATGCCTTTGTTGGATCTTTGCGGCCATTTGGTTTCCCATAAACCCATGACTGTGGAAGTCTTAACCGACAGAAGGAGTATACGCGCCGAAACGACCGCCCAGCACGTCGCCAGCTCGATTCTCGGTTTAATCATGGCCACCAGCCCTTGCCCCCACACCGAGTATTTGAAACCGATGGCCCGCTTTCATCTGCCCTTGGCCGACCAAGACGAGACCATTTATCGCGTTACAGCCATGTTTTTATTGGCGCAATATTTTCGCTATAAAGAAAATTTGCCGTATTCGCTGGAACTGAACGAATTACTTTCGATTTATCATAACCTGCAGATTATCAACTTACATTTAACCAAGCGACTGAAAACAGCCATACGCGAAGATGCCGCGATTAATGGCATTATTTTGCTGGATTTGCTGTCAAAATCGGTTTCTTGGTCGATAGAAGACGGCCTTGAGGAAATTCATCATTTATTCAACAGCTATCGCAAGCTCCCCGAATAGTAACTAAACCACCATAGCGCCTTACCTCCCCCCAGATTATCTTTATGCGAAAACGCATGGATCATGCTTGCTGAGCATTCCCTGCCGCAACGCCAAGTATTGTTATTAAAGGGTTTCGGCTTTTGTATGCTCTACGATTTATCCGACGAATGGCATTGGTCTTCCGTAGCGGGGCGCCATTCCTGCGCATTGGACTGACTGGTCGATAGTGTAGGCGGTTTGGCGGGCGGTACTAAATATATAAAAGCAGTTAAGACCTGACGGCTTCTTTGCCCGACTTCTACGCTCTTTCGCGGGCATGGATAGCCTGGTTTGATTATTGTCGACAAGAACACTAAGCGACACATCTAGCCTACTTCTGGAGCAGGCTAAATGCTTACGGTATTTTAAATATTCCAGGCTTTATTGCTTTATTCTTCAATCCATATTAATTCGACACGGCGATTTTCCGCTTTACCGGCTTCGGTAGCGTTATCGCCGATAGGCTGGGTTTCGCCGTAACCTTTAGCGGATAACTTGTTAACAACGCCTTTCAGCTTCAAGTAGTCAACTACCGAATGCGCTCGGCGTTCCGACAGTTTCATGTTGTACGAGTCGCTGCCTTCACTACTGGCGTGGCCTTGCACTTGGATTTCATTTTTCTGCGGAAACGCAATTAAATCCTTGGCAACACCGTCCAGTAATTCCTTGGCATTTAAGCCAAGCTCGGCGGAATCGTATTTGAAATGTTCTCCTTTCAGTATTAATCTGACGGCGCAACCTTTAAGGTCAACGGCGGCACCTTTAATCGTACCGGGGCATTTGTCCAAACAATCGTTGACACCGTCGGCGTCCGCATCAGTTTTACTACAATCGGCCTTTGGCGACGCTACAATCGGAGTAATCGGCTTGGGAGCATCGGATTTTGCCGCATATTTCGGTTTTTCGCCAAACGGAATCACCACCCCCAGATTGACCGTCATATCGTGAAATTCGTCTGTACCCGGTTGAACGTGAGCGTTGAAATTATTGTTGTAGCGGTAACGTACGTCGCTGCGAATCAATAGATTGTCATTCACTTCATAGCTGGCCCCGACGCCGGCTTCGCCGATAAAACCGATACCGCAATTGGCCGAGGCGCAAGTATTCATGCCGCCCAAACCTATCACCGCATACGGCGAGAATTTATCGCGAAACAAATAATATTGCACATCGGCACTGCCGCCCGCCAAATCCCAAGGGCCGTTATCGCCGCTAAAGCCTTGATAAAAGCCTTTTAATTCCACATTGAAATGTTCGTCGATGATTTTGCCGACACCCAAGCCGCCGCCCCAACCGTCGCGCGCATGCCTGTCCCCGCCGCTATTGATAAACGTCGCAAACGGAGCCACATACCAGCGGTTATCCTGGCTTTGATCGGCGGCTTGAACGTGCGGCGCCATCGCTAATCCGACTAACGAGGCGAAAGGCAGTAAGCGTTTAGTAAGCATAAGTTTTTCCTATAAATGTAAGACTGAAAAGTCATGACACCTCACCGCTCTAGCAAATTATTTCGACATCGTTTGACGTAATCGATGCCGTCGGCACCGGCGGGTGTTGTTGTAAAAAAGCTGTTAAGTAGCTTATTCGCAACAGAGAACCGCTGTCGGTGCGGTACCGAACATAAGCGGATACCGCGCAAAATTTCTTGGCAAGTCTAATTGTCCCATGTCACTTGCTGTCGGCCTAGGTATGTACGCTAGCGTACCGACTGATTCCCGATTTTTGCTTAAAGTGCTTTCAAGGTTTCATAGTTCCAATCCTGCTAAAACCTGCCGCCGCTCCCCATTCGCCTGAAACCGCTAAGTATTAGGCGGAAAGCTGCGTATTTATTTCTCAAATCCGGAGAGTTACCGATGAAAAATCTGACTAAATTATTATCCGCCTCGATTGTGGCCGTGACCTTACTGGTCGCATCGGGTTGCGCATCGACTCACAAACACGAAGGCACCGGTGAATATGTCGACGACAGTGTCATCACCACCAAGGTAAAAGCAATGTTGTTTGATGAACCTAACCTAAGATCAGGCCAGATCAATGTTGAAACCTTCAAGGGCGTCGTGCAATTGAGCGGTTTCGTCGGTACTCAAGCCGATATTAACAAAGCCGTGGAAATCACTCGTGCCGTCAAAGGCGTAGATTCCGTCAAAAACGATATGCGCCTTAAATAAGCCAGGAAACCATTATGGAAACCATAGACAAAGCATCCAACTACGCCCATGAAGCGGTAGACAAAATAACCAACGCCTCGCATCAAGCCGCGGAAACCCTAGACCAAAAAAGCGAACAACTAAAAACCGCCGAGCAGCGTATCGTAAAAAACTGTCAAGCCTATATCCGCGATAATCCAGTGACTTCGCTAGGCATCGCGGTCGCCACCGGATTTTTGCTAAGCCGCCTATTGAGCATCCGTTAGACCTCAAGCCTCGTGAAACCGGACGACATCGCGCAAAACTATGAATCCGTAGCCTCATCCACGCCTGACGAGCCGCCCGGCGAAGCAGGCGTGCTGGCGGCAATTCAAAGCCTGTGGAATGAATTATACGGCTTAAGCCATGAGCGTTTGCAGCTCGCCGCCCTGGAAACGCGGCGGGCGGGTCAAAGCTTGGTAACGATGATTGTTGCGGCAGTGATGCTCGCGTTATTACTAAGCGCGGCATGGTTAGGAATTTTGGCTGCCGTCGTATACCGGCTAGTTGAATACGAGTTGCCGGCCAGCACCGCCATATTAATCGCAGTAGCTTCTAACTTACTATTGGCGTTAATGCTTTGCAGCATCATCCGCCACCGTAGCCGTTACCTACAGTTTCCGGCCACACTGCGTAGCCTTAAACCGCATATCGGACAACGTTCGAGCCGGGGACATCAATGATACCGGCTTGGTTTAAGCAAAACACGTCCCTACAAGCACAGATACGCGATGCAGAGCGACACGTATTGCAACGTGAAACCTTGGTCAGGCTCGGCAAACTTAAGTTACTCAAGAATTTACGCCGCCAAATAACCTCCACTCCGAACTTGGTGCTGGCGGGCGGCATTGGTTTTATCAGCGGAGAACTTAGCAAATGCCCGAAGCGCCAATTATCGTCATCCGCCGTAAATGCACCCACTACCGAAAAAACGCCTTTTAGAAATGCAATCACGCTGATTTTGATGGCTCGCACTTTCTACACCAGCTTTCCTGTGACTTGGTTAATAAAACGCTTCAAACAATCCGAAATCTCAGCACGAAAACCGGATTAAGGAATCACCGAAGCAACCGATTTTCAAGACCGTATAGGGGTTCATTTATCCTACGTTTATATTTGTACCGTGATTAGTTTTTTGGCCAGGAACTAATTCTGTAACACCGAGGCATTGATGTGCTATATTGCGATTTAATGAGAACTATTATTAATTAGATTGTATGTCGACATATCTAAAAGCGCTGGCGACTGGCGATACAGGCCGTATAGTTGGGTTCGACCAATCCGGCGGCGTCTATCGTAAGAAACTATTGGCGATGGGCTTAACGCCGGGCACAGAGTTCACTATCACGCGTTTCGCACCCATGGGTGATCCGGTTGAAATCAAAATCCGCGGATTTTCTTTGTCGCTACGTAAAAACGAGGCGTCAGTCTTACTCATAGAAAAAGTATGAGTACGGACTTCACCGTCGGCGTTGTCGGCAACCCCAATTGCGGAAAAACCACGCTGTTCAATGCCCTGACCGGCTCCAAGCAGCATGTCGGCAATTGGCCAGGGGTGACTGTCGAACAAAAAACCGGCGAATACACACACCAAGGCAAACACATCAGTCTGGTCGACCTGCCCGGCACATATTCTTTAGAGGCCGATGACGACAGCATATCGCTGGACGAAAAAGTTGCCCGCGATTACGTGGCTTCCCGCCAAGCCGATTTGATCATTAATATCGTCGACGCTTCTAACATAGAACGTAACCTTTATCTAAGCTCGCAATTGATCGAAATGCGGGTGCCGATGATATTGGTCCTGAACATGATGGACGCGGTAAAAAAACGCGGCATTAAAATCGACATCGAAGTACTCGCCAAACAAATGGCCTGTCCGGTAGTGCCTATTACCGCGGCCACGCGTTCGGGCATCAAAGAGTTACGGGATGTTATTAACAAAGCTTGCATCAGCAAACCGATTCCGGCCTTACAAGTCGATTACGATCCGGCTATTGAATCGGCTGTCAGCCAATTGCAACCGCAATTAGCCCAGAGAGCTGTTGATTTAGTATGCGATAGCCGCTGGCTGGCGCTACGTTTGCTGGAAAACGATACCTTGGCCAAACAATTCGCCGGCCCTGAATGGCAAGCGGCGGCGGCTCAATTGCGCGCCGAAATCGAAGAGCAAACCCAAGACGAAATCGATATTCTGGCGGCGGATGCCCGTTACGGACTGGTCAATCGTCTTGTACAGGCCTGCGTCTGCAAGCTCAACGAAGTGTCCCGCAATACCACCGATAAAATCGACAGTATTGTCTTGAACCGCTTCCTGGGCATACCCATTTTTTTAATGGTGATGTACGCGATGTTCATGTTCACCATCAACATCGGCAGCGCTTTCGTAGACTTTTTCGACAAAGCGGTTGGCGCCTTATTGGTAGACGGCTTAAGTGAACTGCTGACTTCTCTGGGCTTACCGGACTGGCTGGTGGTATTGACCAGCAGCGGCATCGGCGGCGGCATTCAAGTGGTGTCTACGTTCATACCCATCGTCGGCTTTTTGTTCATATTTCTATCGATGTTGGAAGACTCCGGATATATGTCCAGAGCGGCGTTTGTGATGGACAGATTTATGTGCATCATCGGCCTGCCCGGCAAGTCGTTTGTACCGATGATAGTCGGCTTTGGCTGCAATGTGCCGGCCATTATCGCGACCCGCACCCTGGACAATCAACGCGATAGGGTATTGACCAATTTGATGAATCCGTTCATGTCCTGCGGTGCGCGTCTGCCCGTTTACGCCCTGTTTGCGGCCGCGTTTTTCCCGGTCGGCGGCCAAAATCTGGTGTTTGGCTTGTATTTGTTCGGTATCGTGGTGGCGGTGTTGACCGGTTTAATCATGCGCCATACCTTGTTACGCGGCAACCCTACCCCCTTTTTAATGGAACTGCCGGCATATCATTTACCCACTTTACAAGGCGTCTACACCAAAACCTGGGAACGTTTGAAAACCTTTATATTCAACGCCGGCAAAGTCATCGTGCCGATGGTTCTGGTGTTGAACGTGCTGAACTCGCTGGGCACCGATGGCAGTTTTGGCCGGGAAAATAGCGATAAATCGGTACTAAGCGAAATCGGCCGAACTTTGACGCCGTTATTCCGGCCCATGGGCATCGCCCACGATAACTGGCCGGCTACCGTCGGTATCTTTACCGGCGTTTTGGCCAAGGAAGCTGTAGTCGGCACCTTGGATGCTTTGTATAGCCAAATGGCCGTTTCCGATCAACCGGAGGAAGACAAAAACTTCGATTTGCAACAGGCGTTGCTGGAAGCCTGTCAAACGGTACCCAATAACCTGATGGCGATTGCCGACAAGTTACTGGACCCTTTGGGATTGGGCATCGCCAACATCTCCGACCAGGCCGCGGCAGCCGAACAACAGCAAGTCAAACTCGATACCTTTGGTGTGATGCAAGTGCATTTCGATGGACAAATCGGCGCGTTTGCCTATTTGTTGTTTATTTTGCTATATGCGCCCTGCGTAGCTGCCACGGCGGCAATATATAAAGAAACCAACGGCGGATGGGCTTTATTCGTGGTGTGCTGGACGACCTTTGTCGCGTATTTGACAGCAACCCTCTTTTATCAAGGCATGACCTACGCCCAACACCCAAGTTCGGCTATCGGCTGGATATTAGCGCTAACGATTATCTTCGCGGGTGTGTTGTTTCTGTTACGCTTTTACGGGGTTCGCCACACCGTAAATGGAGCTGTGCAATGATATTGTCCGACTTACGCAGCTATTTGCAGGAAAAACGCCGAGTAACCTTGAGCGATCTTGTTTTGCATTTTCATATGGACGCCGACGCCTTGCGCGGCATGCTGGGGAAGTGGATCAATAAGGGAAAAGTACGCTTAAGCCCGGCGGGCGGATCTTGCGGCACCAGCTGCTGCAAATGCGATCCTACGCTGACAGAGATTTACGAGTGGGTGGAATAGCATAGCGAGGCGCAACACCTCGCCAGACTGAAATTTTATTTGGCTTCCGCTAACCAACCTTGCAGCGCTTCGATTAACTCTTGCGCCTGTTTTTCGCTGGAAATATTGAATTTCGATTTTTGCTGATATTCGCCGTTGCGCTTTTGATAGCGGCGAATACTAAATCTATCCTGGCTATATTGGTTTTTAGCCGGCTCCCAATCCTGATAACGGTAAATGACCGTGGCCCAAGCGCCCTTGCTCAGGATTTTTTTGTCCAGTTCCTTGACAGTTTCGACGCCGCCGTCTTCGTAACTAATGGTTAAATCTTCAACGGTTTCAGCCATATATTTCTCAATGAGGTTAGCAACGGCGCGCAGTCTACCATACAAGCGCGGCCATCAAAATGCCGAATCGTCTAGCGCGCGATGAACTCACCGAAGGCGCGGCTGCCCTCTCCCGTTTTGATGGTATTTATCACCTGCAGGGTTTTGGCGTCGATTACCGAAACATTGTTATCGAACCAGTTAGCCACATAGATGTGCTGATCGTCAGGGTGCGTACTTATACCTTCCGGTTTATCGCCCACGGCGATTACCTCTATCTGTTTTAGCGTCGTGGTATCCACTACCGAAACCGTACTGTCGTCCTGATTGGTTACAAACAGCAATTTATCGTTTGAAGCTAAGGCTACCGCATAAGGCCTGGCACCTACCTTGATAGTCGCCAGACGCTTCAGGCTACGCGCATCCAGCACGGTCACATCGTCGCTTTCGACATTCGCTGAATACAAGCGTTTACCCTGACTATCCACTGTTATCCCGAACGGATGCGCCCCAACCTTGGTGGTGTTACGTATCGTCAGTTTTTTTATGTCAACCTGCGAGATGGAATCGTCGATGCGATTGGCGACGTATAGCCAGCGATTGTCCGGACTAACCGCCATACCGGATGGCGATTTACCGACGGTGATGGTTTTTTGTTTGACAAAGTTTTTCGTATCGAAAACTGTCACCGAATTTTCATACCAATCAGCCACAAACACCTGTTCGCCTTTTTTATCGGCGGTAATTCCCAGCGACGCGCCGCCCACTTTAACCGTACGCAGTTTGCTCAGCTTCTCGCTATCCAATACCGCAAAACCGCCGCCTTCCGGCGTGCTGATATAAATTTGTTTCAACGGCTGATTGATTGCCACGCCCGCCGGTTTGCCCTCAACTTTAACGGTCTCTATGACCTGCTGGCGTTGGGTATCGATTACCGATACCGAGTTCTCCAGCTGATTGGTGATAAAGGCCCGAGGATCGGCGCTAACCTTAGTTTCGAAAACACTGAGCAGCGTAAAAGCCAAAAACGAATATCTGATGAGCATAGTGAGGATGTGTGGAATTTTGCAGCGGGAGGGTTCTCGGCCGAATACCGAGAACCGGATGACAGCGATTTAGCGTTTGATGTCGATTTCAACGGAAACAGCGCCCGCACCGACTTTTTTAGCGATAGATTCCAGGCCGGATTTCAACACGTTAGTGACTGCTTTGTCGGCAGCTTCCTCGTTCAACTCAGCGGGCGGGTTGTTGTTGACGTAAGCGCGGTAATAAGTTGCTACCCATTCCACTTCGGCTTTACCGCCTTTATCGGTAACGGAAATTTCCGCGGCGTAATTGCCCACCGGCAATACCGGAATATGCTCGTCTTGACCGGCGTGTTTAATAGTACCGGATGAGCTCATCTCGGTAATTTTGTACTTATAGGCGAATTTGGCTGCATCATAGGCTTTCAGCTCTTCGGTGATGGTACCGCCACTGCTCAGATGCAGAGTGCGGACCGCACCTTTATTGTTGGTGCCTTCACCTGTTACGCTTCTAACGGCCGGCAACCAGGATAGATCGTCGTAGTTTTTAATCACATCCCAAACTTTTGCCGCAGGCGCATCAATGGTTACAGTCGCAGTTAGTTTTGCTCTAACCGGGCCATGAGCATTGGCCATGCTGGTAAACAAAAACAAAGCGGCTGAAACGAATAGCGAGGTTTTTTTCATAACACTTTCCTATGATGGTCACATAAAATGGAGTGGGCGATTATAAAATAAAATCCTTCCTCGGGTATCCGCAAAACCATATTTGCGGAAATATTCCCTTGACCACCCCTCCGCGTCCTCGAGCATCGAATGACTACAGCAACTTTTTTTTGGCACGATTACGAAACTTTCGGCATCGATCCGCAACGCGATAGGCCATGCCAGTTTGCCGGCATTCGCACCGACTACGATTTCAATATCGTCGGCGAACCTGTCATGGTCTATTGCCAGCCGGCGGACGACTATTTACCGCATCCGGAAGCTTGCCTGATTACCGGCATCACCCCGCAACTCGCCGCCCAAAAAGGCGTTTGCGAAGCTGAGTTTGCCGGCATCATTCACCGGCAACTCGCCGATCCGGGCACCTGCGGCGTGGGTTACAACAGCATCCGCTTCGACGATGAAGTCACCCGCAATTTACTGTATCGAAATTTTTACGATCCTTATGCGCGCGAATGGCAAAACGGCAATTCCCGCTGGGATATTATCGACATCGTGCGGGCCACCAAGGCTTTACGGCCGGCCGGCATCGAATGGCCGGTTACCGGGGACGGTGTCGCCAGCTTCAAGTTGGAAGCACTCACCAAAGCAAATGGCATAGCCCATGAAGCAGCGCATGATGCGCTATCCGATGTGTATGCGACGATTGCAATGGCTAAGCTTGTCAAACAGCGCCAACCGAAACTATTCGATTATTTGCTGAGTAACCGCCACAAAAACGCCGCCTTAAAACTACTGCAGCTCGGCAGCTTTACGCCTTTGATTCATATATCCGGCCGCTTTGCCTCCCGCAACCATCATTTGGCCGTGGTGTTGCCACTGGCGCCGCATCCAAGCAATAGTAACGAAGTGATCGTTTACGACCTTTCGGTTGACCCGGCTCCATTGCTCGAGTTAAGCGCGGAGCAAATCCAGCAACGGCTATTTGTTGCCAGCGACGCATTGCCGGAAGGGATTGCCAGAATCCCGTTAAAAACCGTGCATATTAATAAAACCCCTGTGTTGGCGCCTTTGTCCGTGATAAGGCCTGAGGACGCCGAGCGCCTGCAACTGGATTTGGCTTTGTGTAAATCCAACGTACAACGAATTCAGGCCGCGCCGTCCCTAACCGGAAAGCTCGCCGAAGTGTTTACCCGTAAATATCAAGAGCCCTCTAGCGATCCCGATTTGATGATTTATAGCGGCGGATTTTTTAGCAACAACGACAAAGCTATCATGGCCCAAATCCGGCAAGCTGAGCCAAGCGAGTTATCCGAATTCGATGCCGGTTTCGACGACGCCCGTCTGCCGGAAATGCTGTTTCGCTATCGCGCCCGAAATTACCCGCAAACGCTATCCGAGGCGGAAGTCCAACGCTGGCAACAGTATTGTCGGCAAAAGTTAAACGACGCCTCGACCGAAGGCATGCTCACGCTGGAACAGTTCACCGCCAAAATTGCGGCACTGCACGAAGAACTTGATGCGGATCGACAGGTACTGAAAGCGCTCGCGGATTATGCCGAAGAGCGGCGTTTAAGATTTCAAAATTAAGGACGCCGTGCCGATTAAAATTTGGTACTTATCTGTTCAGGAACAAGGCGATTTATGCGTTATGCCGTATAATGCTGCCCATTTGAGTGAATTTTCGATCGAGGAATCATGAGCATTACACTGTCCAACAGAGTTAAAGCGGTAAAACCGTCACCCACCCTGGCCATCACCGCCAGAGCGGCCGCGATGCGTGCCGCCGGAAAAGACATTATCGGCCTAGGTGCCGGCGAACCGGATTTCGATACGCCGGATCATATTAAAGCCGCCGCCATTAAAGCCATCAACTCCGGGTTTACCAAGTACACTGCTGTAGACGGTACCGCCGGCCTCAAAAAAGCCGTTATTCAAAAATTCAAGCGCGATAACGGTTTGGATTATCAACCGAATCAGATATTGGTATCCTGCGGCGGCAAACAAAGCTTTTTCAATCTGGCGCAAGCACTGCTTAACCCCGGCGACGAAGTCATTATCCCCGCCCCTTATTGGGTGTCCTATCCGGATATGGTGCTGCTGGCGGACGGCGTCCCCGTGATTATTGAAACTGGTCAGGCGCAAAACTTCAAAATAACCCCTGCGCAATTGCGTGCGGCCATTACGCCGAAAACCCGACTGTTGGTAATCAACAGCCCTTCCAACCCGACCGGCGCCGCTTACAGTCTGGAAGAATTAAAAGCCCTGGGCGATGTATTGTTGGATTTTCCCGAGGTGTTGATCGCTACCGACGACATGTACGAATTAATCCTTTGGAACAAAGGCGAATTCGTCAACATTCTCAATGCCCATCCGGATTTTTACGATCGCACCATCGTACTGAACGGCGTTTCGAAAGCTTATTCCATGACCGGTTGGCGAATCGGTTATGCCGCGGGTCCCGCGCCGCTGATCGAAGCAATGTGCATCATCCAATCGCAAAGCACCTCCAACCCTACCTCTATCTCGCAGGTCGCGGCGGAAGAAGCGTTGAACGGGGATCAAAGCTGCATCGATACCATGATGGTTGAATTTAAAAAACGTCACGACTATGTCGTCGCCGAATTAAACAGCATACCCGGTATCGAGTGCTTACCAACCGACGGCACTTTCTACGTGTTCCCTAACGTCGAAAAGCTATTAAGCAAACTGGACGGTATCAACGACGACCTGGAGTTTGCCGAATATTTAATCGAAAAAGCCGGCGTGGCACTGGTGCCAGGTTCCGCATTCGGCTGCCCCGGCCATATCAGAATCTCCATCGCCACCAGCATGACCAATCTGGAAAACGCCTTGATCAGAATCAAACAAGCGGTTTGATTGTAATTGGCGCCATATGCTTCGGAAACGATGGGCCGCATTAATTTGCCAATTAATAATTGACAAATTTAGTCGATGCTATAGAATTCGCGGGCTTCGCAGTTAAGCAGTAAGAATGCCTCGGTGGCGAAATAGGTAGACGCACGAGACTTAAAATCTCGCGACCGAAAGGTCGTACCGGTTCGATTCCGGTCTGAGGCACCATTTATGCATCCAACAGGGTGCAACCCAATCCAAAAACCCGCAAGTTTACTGGCTTCGCGGGTTTTTTATTGTCCGACGCAATCCAACGAAAACTAGCCAAGTACACACCAAATCGTGTATTTTTTCGTGTACTCACTGATACCTTCCGGAAAAAGTACACACTGGGGCGTGCAAGATGGCTGAAAAACTCAATAAGGACGCGGTCTACAAGGCTGCCAAGCCAGAAGAAAAAGACTATTTCATCAATGATGGCGGCGGACTTTATCTGTGGGTTAAGTCTGGCGGCTCCAAACTTTGGCAATTTGTCTACACCTTCGAGGGTAAACGGAAGCGCCTTGCCCTTGGAGCATATCCAGGCGTAACGCTAGAAATTGCTCGACGAAAGGCTTCAGAAATCCGTGAACAACTTGCCAACGATAATGATCCTGCGGAAGGACGCAAGAAAGTTAGGCAAGAGAAGCAAACAGCCAAGCTCAATCAAGAGCGGAAAAGCGATGGTTTACCCATTCTGAATAGTTTTGCCGACATAACCGGCAAATGGCTTGATTCCATCATCAATACCAATACAGCCGACACTCTGACGAAAAAGAAAAATCGCCTCACGACTTGGATTTTCCCCTTCATAGGTGATAAGCCAATCGACGGCATTAAATCTGCCGAAGTTTTAGCGGCACTCAAACCTTTAATTGAAGCAGGCAAACTGGATACCGCGCATCGACTCCGGGCTGAGATTAGCGCCATTTTTGCATATGCGATCGTACACAACTTAACCGAGTTCGATCCAGCTCAACCCGTAGCCAAGCAAATACCCGCGCAAAAGGTAAAACATCGAGCAGCAATCATCGACCCGAAACTGGTTGCACAATTGCTCAGGGACATCAGCAACTACCAAGGCACATTTGTCGTGCAGTCCGCGTTACGCATTTCTCCATTGTTATTTCAAAGACCGGGGGAAATCAGAAAAATGCTCTGGTCCGATATTGATTTTGAATCGAATGAATGGCGGCCATTCATCTCCAAAACAGATTTTCACCATATAGTGCCTCTATCTACCCAAGCTACGGAGATTTTAAAGAACATCCATCCCCTGACCGGAAACAACCCATACGTATTCCCTTCGAGTCGTGGTAACGGTCGTCCCATGTCGGAAAACACCATCATGACCGCACTCAAGACATTGGGCTACGACAGTGAAATTATGACGGCACATGGTTTTAGAACCACTGCGTCGACGCTTCTAAACGAACAGGGCTGGAGTCCAGACGCCATCGAACGACAACTATCCCACGCCCCCAAAGACAAAATAAGAGCAGTTTACAATCGAGCCCAATATTTGGACGAACGCCGGCGAATGATGCAATCCTGGGGAGATTATCTGGATACACTGAAAAGCGGCAAAAGCGCAGACGTAATACCAATCCGTAGATCATTGAACACTTGATTGCTCTCGTTTCAGGAAGAAAAAGCGGTTTTGCATGTTCGCAACCTACAGATGCGGGCAGGTACTTTTATGATTCTTAATGCGTCGAATGCTGATCGATAAAAAAGTTTTTTATTGATCATTTTGCTCATCAGGTATTTGACTGTGCAGGCATGGCTTCAGTATTTATGTATATGTCTAGAAATTGAGATTATTTGTATTACCGGTGTTACCGCGTTATCTGGCGTAGGCTGTAGAGGATAAGTCAATGGATTAGCCAGTATTACCGGTATTACTCGCAGACGATGTCTATAAATAAAATAACCCTCCAGATCATCGAGATCTGTCTCCTGTCGAAATCGATTTAATCGATTTTGACATCACCCCAGTTTTTAATACCCTGATTTTCAATGGCGGTTGGTGCGAAAGTCATTCATGTCTTTAAATCTGAATTATCCAATAAAATCCAAAGCCGTCCAGCCTGCATTTGTCACTTAAACAATTGAAATAAAATGAAAAAACAATTTGACAGTCGCTCAATTTCAACCCCAAAATAGCCCCGCACGTAGAACTTTTCGGGATGAAATTTTCATAGACTGCACTTCGGCAGTATAAAAAGCGAAGAAGTACCAGCTATAGAGTCCCTAGTGGGATGGCAGAGGAACGCCGCTGGATGTACTGTGTCCGTTGGGCCTTAGGGCAATGCGTCCACGCTTAAATTTATTTTTGGTGCAGATGGGGCGTTAAAAACGCTCTATCTGGGTCGGCAGGGAAAATGCGCCTTGATGAAAAGCGCAGTCGCTGTCGATAGTGAAGTAATTTTAATATTCATCAACGATCGTCTGCCGATCGCTGATTATTCCAAAGCGCCTTGATGGCGC
>CAZGUM010000057.1:0-3359 GCA_964529085.1 uncultured Methylomonas sp.
CCCGCGTGCTGGTGGTCGGCGACCTGATGCTGGACCGTTACTGGCACGGCGCCACCTCGCGAATTTCGCCGGAAGCACCGGTACCGGTGGTACACGTCAAACAAGACGAACAACGCGCCGGCGGTGCGGGCAACGTGGCTTTAAACATCGCCGCGCTGGGGGCAAAAGTATCCTTGCTGGGTTTTACCGGCGAGGACGAAGCCGCGACGGCTTTGAAACAATTACTGCAACAGGCCAAGGTTTTGTGCCTGTTTCAGGCGGTGCCGGGTTATCCGACCATTACCAAATTGCGGGTGATGAGCCGCCATCAGCAACTGATCCGGCTGGATTTTGAAGATGGCTTCCAGCAAGTCGATAGCGATGCGCTACTACACCTGTATCACGCCGAGATGATGCAATCGCAAGTCATCGTCCTGTCCGATTACGGCAAAGGCACCTTAAGCCAGGTACAGCAATTCATCCGCTTGGCCAAACAACTGAACAAGCCGGTCTTGGTCGACCCGAAAGGCAGCGATTTTTCGATTTATCAGCAAGCCACGCTGATCACCCCCAATCTCAGCGAATTTGAAGCGGTGGTTGGCCGCTGCTCAGATGAACAGCAAATCGTCGAACGCGGCATGAACTTGCTGAACGAACTGGAGTTGCAAGCTTTACTGGTCACCCGCGGCGAAAACGGCATGACCTTGCTCAGCAAAGCCGAAGAACCTTTGCATCTTCCGACCCACGCCCGCGAGGTTTTCGACGTTACCGGCGCCGGCGACACGGTGATTTCCGTACTCGCAGCCAGTCTGGCCGCGAAAAAACCGCTGGCCGAAGCCACGCAACTCGCCAACATCGGCGCCGGCATCGTGGTCGGCAAAATGGGCACCGCCACCGTCAATACCGACGAACTGGCCACCGCGCTGCAAGGCCCCCGCGCCCATCGAAAAGGTGTATGCACCTTGCCGGAATTGCTGGCCGAGCGCGCTGCAGCCAAGCAAAATGGCGAAAAAATTGTCGCCACCAACGGCTGCTTCGATATCCTGCATCCCGGTCACGTTCGCTACTTACAACAAGCCAAAACCCTGGGCGACCGATTGGTGGTGTTAGTCAACAGCGACGCCTCGGTACAACGCCTAAAAGGCCCGGAACGCCCGGTCAACAAACTGGATCACCGGATGGAAATGCTGGCTGCGTTGGAATGCGTGGACTGGGTGGTGGAATTCGAACAAGACACCCCTAAGGAAGTCATCGACCAATTATTACCCGACATCCTGGTCAAAGGCGGCGACTACAAAGACATTACCAGCATAGCCGGTCATGAAAGCGTGCTGGCCAACGGCGGCGAGGTGAAAATTTTGTCGTTTATCGAGGGGCATTCTACGACGGCGATTATTCAGACGATTAAAGATAAAACGCAAAATTAACATCTATTTCAACGAAATATATCAAGAACGATACCATACTTGCTTTGCTAATCTTAGGTTTAAGTTTGAATATTATATCTAAAATCTAGTATGGCTAAGGATAATGCTATCTGGGCTTTGCATAAGAACTCTAAGAGAAATTATGTCAGAACAAAATAATACTCATATTCATCAAATTAAGCTTAAGGGATTTAAATCCATAAAGTCCCTTGATTTAAAGATGAGCCCTATAAATATACTTATTGGCGCAAATGGTGCTGGAAAAACAAATTTTATCTCTCTATTTACCTTTTTGAGAAGTTTATCAGAAGGCAAACTTCAGACCTATACCGAGAAACAAGGCTATGCAAATACATTTTTTCACTTTGGATCAAAACTAACTAAAAAAATTATCATTGACATTGACATTGGTAATAACGGTTATCATGCAGAGTTTATACATAGTGAAAACAATGATGCTTTAGTATTTGATACTGAATATTGTACAGTTTCAACTTCAAAATATCAGTGGGCAATTAAAGGGAAATTGGGAGAAAGTGGCTTACTTCCCGGTTCGGAGTCTGACAGTGACTATGTCAGAAAATATACTCGCGAATTCCTGCAAAAATGTCGAGTCTACCATTTCCATGATACAAGCCCAACAGCGGGATTTAAGCAGGCTCAAAAACTGAGTTCAAGTGCATTTCTTAATTCTGATGCTAGCAATTTAGCTCCATTTCTTCGCTTTCTCAGAGACCGCCATCCGCCCTCTTATCAAGATATAATTTCAGCTATCCAAACAGTAACACCCTTTTTTCACGACTTTTACCTTGAACCAAGAGGAGAAAAAGGCGATGAGTCTTTGTTATTAAGATGGACCCATCGCGATCATGATGCGCCTTTTTCTGCCAATCAGCTGTCAGATGGTACCGCCCGATTCATCTGCATGGCCGCATTATTTCTTCAACCCGAAGCCTATCGACCTAGCGCTATTATTCTGGATGAGCCCGAGCTAGGGTTGCATCCTGCTGCTTTAATCGTGTTGTCAGAAATGATCAAGACCGCATCTAAAAAAAACCAAGTTATTTGTTCAACTCAGTCTGTTGCTTTTGCTAATCAATTTGAACCCGACGATTTTATTATTGTTGATCAAAAGAAAGGTGTTTCCACTTTTAAAAGACCAGATAAAAAGTTTCTTGAATACTGGCTTGAAGACTATGGCATGGGTGACATATGGACTAAAAACCTTATAGGAGGCCGTCCAGAATGGTAAGGGTGGGAATTTCTGTGGAGGGAGCAACCGAAGAACGGTTTATCAAAATATTACTGGAACCTCATCTGTCCTCAAAAGATATTTTCGTTACGCCAATTTCAATCAATGGAAATGTAAGTATTGATCGTGTAAAGCGTGAACTCGAAACAATTTCCTATAATTTTGATTACGTTAGTACTTTTTATGATTTCTATGGATTTAAACAAAAAGCTGATGGCGAAACTAAAATAACACTGGAATCTAGAATTAGGTCGTCGATCAAGGAAGAATTGAGGGGAAATATTTTACCTTATATTCAAATGTATGAATTTGAGGGATTGTTGTTTTCCTCTCCTGAGGCTATATCGATAGTACTACAGAATGATGCTCTTACTTCCTGGGCTAGCAATATATTGGCACAATTTGACAACAATCCTGAAAAAGTAAATGACTCTGAGGAAACTGCACCATCAAAACGTTTGGAGAAGGCTACTAACTATAGAAAGACTACGCATGGGCCAAATATTTCAAAACAAATAGGTTTAGAAAAAATACGGCAAATGTGTTCAGGATTTAATGATTGGTTATCTAAATTGGAAAGTCTTATTAATTAGCCACTAACCTGTCCAAGTAGCACGCTAATCCAGTTAAAGCTTTTCTTAATTATCAAATACATAATCCATGAATAAACTTAAAGACCGCCTCCACCAATACTGGCTCCT
>CAZGUM010000057.1:3459-15133 GCA_964529085.1 uncultured Methylomonas sp.
GCCTAAGGAAGCATTGATTGTTTTTGCGGTGCTGTGTCTGACCGCGTTCGGATTGGTGTTGCTGATGAACTGGTACACCATCGGTTTGTCGTTTATCGGTGCGTTTTTGGCGGCCAGCTATCCGTTTATGAAGCGCTATACCCATCTGCCGCAGGCTTATCTGGGGGCGGCGTTTGGCTTTGCGGTACCGATGGCGTTTGCCGCGCAGACCAATGAAATTCCAACGGTGGGCTGGATTTTATATCTGGCGGTGCTGCTATGGGCATTGGTGTACGACACCATGTACGCGATGGTCGATATCGACGATGACTTGAAGATCGGCGTTAAATCGACGGCCATTTTGTTCGGCAAACGAGTACGGGAAATTACCGCCGGCCTGCAAGTCGTCATTATGGGCTTGTTGGTTATGGTTGGAACGATGCAACAACTGAGCTGGCCGTATTACGCCGGACTGGCGGTTGCCGCCGGTCTGGCGGTTTACCAGCAGAAGCTGATTTTTTACTTCGACAAGCCCAACTGCTTCAAGGCCTTTTTGAACAATAACTGGTTCGGTCTGGCGGTATTTGTTGGGATTGTGCTGGCTTATTTATAAGATGGACCGTTCCTTCTTTCTCAGAGAGAAGGCGAATGAGGGGGGAATCAAAAAGGCTTTTCCTTATCGTATTCTCCTCACCCCAGCCCTTTCCAGCTGGCGAGGGTGCTGAATTTAAAACCCTAATAAGGGATTTTCGACCATGCCCAATCGAATTTAGGATATGCGATGAACTATCACGAGATGCTGGCCGTGGCGTTGGCCGAAGCGCAAACCGGCTTTGATGAAGGCGGCGTGCCGGTTGGCGCGGCGTTGTTCACCGCCGACGGTAAATTGTTGAGCCGCGGCCGCAACCGCCGCGTACAAGACAACGATCCATCGGTACACGGCGAAACCGACGCTTTCCGCAAAGCCGGCCGGCAAATCAGTTATCGCGACAAAATCCTGGTAACCACCCTGGCACCCTGCTGGTATTGCTCGGGATTGATTCGGCAATTCAATATCGGTACGGTGGTGATTGGCGAGTCGGTCAATTTTACCGGCCATTTGGATTGGCTAAGAGAAGCCGGCGTGAAGATCGTGGAATTGAACGACGCAGAATGTATCGCGCTGATGGGCCGCTTCATTGAGCAGTCGCCGAAAATTTGGTTTGAGGATATCGGCGAGCAATGCTGTTAAAAAGCGTTCCCGAACATGTTGCTCGGGAACGCGTCAATCATCCGGCAAAAGCCGGAACTATGGGCCGAAGCTGCGGCCCAGACAAGTTTGGATGCCGGTAGAAGTCAATTGCGCTTCGCCGCAATTTACCCCTGGAGTACAGCTCAGATTTTTCCAACCGTCCGTGTTGTCGCTGGTCATGCCTTTTAACCAATCGATAAAGCTGATGTTTACCCCTGCGGCAGTATTCAAATTCGAAGTATAAAACTCGTCATAACGAAACACCGTATGATTGCAGCCCGGATCGACGTAACGCCGGTAATTCCGGGGGAATGCCTGTTTCAAACCGCCGGTGATGCGCCACATCCTGTCGCTCCAGGCCGGTATGTCGGAAAAATCGTAGAGCGCTTGTGGCGGTCTGCTGCCGTCGCTAACTTCCATGATATTCAAAAACAGGGTTTGCACTGCGTCATAAGCATTGGTGTATTGACCAAACTTCTCGCTGTCGTAGCGAGTCGCCAAAGTACCGATTACCTTGGGTAAGAAGTGCGCGGCATCCACCGGCGCCAAATGGCTAAATACCGGATGCAGGTTTTGAGCGATGTTCCAACTGGAATTGGCCCCAAACAAAGCCGTGTTGACAAAGCCATCGGTGATCACACCAACCCCGCCGTCGCTGACCAAGGATACCTTGGCTTCCTTACCCAGTTCTTTCCTGATCCAGGGATAATTCAATACCGCGCCGTAGGAACCGGCGCTGGATCCAGCCACCAAGATTTTGGCCGGCTGATAGTCGCCATTGTTCCAACCGAACAAATTTCGGCGCTGTTGTTTCAAATATTTCAATACGTAGGCAAAATTGTCGAAGCCTCGATGCTGAATCGGCAACTGCGCATTTGGATCCGCCGGATTTTGATAAACCGCCTGCTTGGAACCGGTAAATACGTCGCCGGTACAATAAGGCAGGAACACCGCCGTCCAGTTTTTGTAGGGATTGTCCGGATCATCCATGTTCAAAATGCCCTGCATCTCATTGGGATTGTTGGCGACATCGGTCGTGGGCACGTATACCGGCGTCTGATTAGGCTGAATTGCGCAAGTGCCATAGTCCCAACAGGCACCGCCGCCATTGAAGTACATCACAACCCTATCGATCTTACCCGGCTTGATATAAAACGAATACGGCTGCCCGAACGCGCAACTTGGCGCAATTACCTTTTGTTGGTCGCCCAATTTAACCGTGTATTGACCGGGCTCGACATTAATTTTTTGCCAAACGTCTTGCGCTAGCGGCGTGGTACTCATAAGTAGCGACGCGGCGAAAACGCCTCCCACAAATATCGAATTCATAATCTCTCCTATGTTTTTCAAAGCGGCTTGAATAATGGGATGCACATCTTGCTTAGGAAACTGAGAATCTGCGCATCCCGTCCGGATCGACGATCATAACTGTCCCCAGAAAACTACCGAAACGCGCCTTCGACGCATTCGGTATCTCTGAACCTACCAGTCAAAGATAGACTAAATTTCTCCGTGCTCGCTGCCGAGCCCGATAATATGCATTTTTTAACTAGGGCTTGAAGCCGGCGACGCTATACGGCTATAGTCAGCGGCTAAATCTGACCGGCACTTTTTTCGGAATAGCACCCTAGTTGCGCATAGGAGTTTCAACTCATGAGTTTATCCTTGGTTATCGGTAATAAAAACTATTCTTCCTGGTCGTTGCGGCCTTGGTTGTTTTTGAAATTTCACGACATCGAATTCTCTGAAATTAGAATCCCGTTGTATAGGGAAGATTCGAAAGACAGATTGCTGCAATATTCGCCAACCGGGAAAGTGCCATTGTTATTGGACGGCGAACTCAAGGTTTGGGATTCGCTGGCTATTCTGGAATATTTGGCCGAACGCTTTCCGCAAACCCAAGGTTGGCCGGACGATTTTGCGGAACGCGCCGCCGCCCGCTCGATATCGGCCGAAATGCATTCCGGTTTTACCGCATTGCGCACTTATTGCGGCATGAATTGCAAGCGGATACCGGCGACGAAACCCTTGCCGGAGGCGGTGCATCCGGATGTCGATCGTATCGGTCAAATCTGGCAGCAATACCGGCAGCAAAACCGCAACAGCGGACCGTGGTTATTCGGGCGCTTTACGATAGCCGACGCGATGTTTGCACCGGTAGCCTTACGTTTCCACAGTTATCTGCTGGAAACGAATAAAGATGCCCAAGCTTACGTAGACACGGTTCTGGATTGCCCGGCGGTAAAAGCCTGGATCGAAGCCGGCAAACTGGAAAGCGAGGTAATCGCCGCGTTCGAATAACCCGTATCGGGTAACGATGTTTTAAAAATCTTAGTGGGCTCAAACCGAGCGGGGGATACTGACAGCCGTTGTTTTAAACCTTCCCGAATTACCCCAATAAATTAAAGATACTTTGCTCCTGCCTGAGCGTAGAATGACTTTCTCCTCATTTACAAACGGGAGAGGACTATGAAAAAAATAAATTTAGCCGCTGCTTTGTTGGGCCTATCGGTATTTTCCGGCCTAAGTTTTGCGGAGGTGCCGCTGCAATCCAACGAAGAAGTGCAAGGCAGTTGGAAGTTGGAATATACCAAAAAGTCCGTTAACACCGCGGAAACTATCAAGCGCGAAGACACCTGGACTTTCAAAGACGGCAAGGTCACCATCACCCATATCCCGCGTGAAGGCACGTTTTACGACCAGTCGCCGGTGGCTTATGAAATAGAAGGCGGTAAATTGAAAATAGCCATTTTGGGTAGATCGGATAAATTCGACATATTTTCGCTGCTGGAAAAAGGCGATAAATCCATGACCTTGAAAGGCAAATTCGGCGACGTTTATAAATTTAATAAAAATTAAATATCCGTTGAACGGCATTAACCTAAATCTATAACGCCACGCGTCAAAAACCGCATCCAATTAAGCAATCGATGCGCCGGCAATCGCCATTCGGTTCCCGTAACGCCTTACCCCGCAAACCGAGTAGCGGGGAACGGGAACCCAAACGGGCTAAAGTCTCACCAAAAGCCAGCTTGTTTGCAATTACAGCACGCCGCTCTCGATCTGCTGCAGGTAAATAAACTCCGGCGCTTTTACTCCGGCAGTCTTCCTGATTTCCACCAATTCCGGCGACTCAAAAAATTGCCGCGCATGCGCCAGCGAGGACCATTGCGAAAAATGCACAATATTATTCGCATCGTGGTCGTGGCGCAGTAACTGGTAGCTAATTTCTCCGGCGTTTTTTCTCATCGCCGCTGCTTGATCGAATACCACCTTCCAGGCCGGATAAGATTCGACTTCATGAATTATCAGCACATACTGCATAAACGCTCCGGTTGCGGATTATCTGTTCAACGCAAATAAACAATATGGTTAAACGATCAATTGGCCTTGGATCGCGGCCAAACCTATCGTTGCCACGGTGCCGGAATTGAACGCCAGAAAATCGGTTTCGATGCCGTCGGAGAAAATCACGCCGTTTTCCGGCATCTGCGACTCCAGGGTCAGCGGCGTTTCGGGAGTGATCGCGCCGAATACCAGGTTAACGCCGGTGGTCCGGCTCGGAAACGGCTCGCGCACGGTAAATTGTAATCGTCTTTCCTGCCAGGCAAAACCCTCTTTCAGCGGGTGAGAATCGCTGCCGGCCACGCTCATCGCTCCGGCCAGGATGGATTGAAACCAGCCGGTCGAGCCGAAGCCGGTGGAAACAATAATGCCTGACGACGATTGGCTTTCCCGGCGACCGTCCCACGACAGCAGGTAACGCGCCGAAGTGTGGCTTCTCGGACCGATGAACAAATCGTTCACCGCCAGCATACGTTGACCGTCGTTGGTTTTGGCTTCGGCGAAACTGATGGTTTTACAAGCCGATTTACCGGCCACCGTGCGCGTCACCGCGGCGGATAAATCGCCAATTTCGAACGGCAGCAGTTTGCCGTCCCAGCGCCCGGGATCGGGGTTAATGGCGATCACCGGCTGCCCATCCAGATATTTCAGGGTGTTGGCTACCAGTCCGTCCTGACCGACGGTCACCACAATATCCGCCGGTGAGAACTGGTAATTGGGCAACAGGCGGCGTTCCAGCAATTGAAAGCGGCCCAAGGCTTTCAAAATCCGTTCCGCTTCTTGCAAGCGGCTTTGATACAGATCGTGTTCGTCCAGATAATCCTGGGCATCGACTTGATTGTGCTCCAGGTAAAAGCGGGCTTGCGGCCAGGTATTGAAACGTTCGATCAGTTCCTGCAGCCGGGTTTTACGCGTCACCAAAATAAACCGGTATTGCAAACTGCCGCTCATGCCTGCCCCACCCTTTTCAGCATTTGCCCGAACAAATCAGGCGTGATGTTCAATTCGCCGATTTTGCCGGCGTTTTGCGCCAAGGATTCGAAGGCCAGCGCCAGTAATTGTTGCGGGTCCATTTGCGCCAAGGCCATGGCCTTGAGGTTTTCCACCGGCAACTCCCTAAACGCCTTCATGCGTTCGCTAATCGCATAGGCTTCCGCATCGGCTTCCTGACGGCTATTCTCGCTGAGCAAAGTCACCAGCTCCTTGCGTTGGGTTTCGGCGGCGATCTCGGCTTGTAACCGCTCGCGTTCGGTTTCGACCTTGCCGCGCTGAATGCTGCGTTGGTTCAGAATCCTCGATTCCTCTATCTCCTGCTCTTTTTGCTGCACCGACAATTCGGTTTGCAGTTCGGCTTCCTTGATCGTGCGCTCCTGTTCAACCGCGGATTTACGCCGGTCGTAAATGGCGTCGTCGGCTTCCTTCAAAATCGACTCCCGCGCTTCCGCTTCCAGGGCCCGGGCGGTTTCCGGAGTTGGTTGCACGGCGCTGATCGAAACATCCAGCAAGGCTATGCCCAATGCCGCCAACGGCGAATCCGCGGTCAGTTGCTCGCGCAGTATGGCAACCAAGCTTTGCCCCAGTTTCAAGGCCTCGCGCAGACCGGTGGTTTGGACTTTATTTTGCACGATGGATTGCACGACGCGAATTACCCGATCCGACAGCTTCAACGGATCTTCCGAAACATAACTGATGCCATCGCTTTTCAGGCTGAAATTCAGCATGTCGGCCATGGTTTCCGGCGCCGCCACCCGATAGGCGATTTGGCCTTGTACGGTAACCGCCTGAAAATCGGCCGTCAGCAGCTTGAAAATAAACGGCGCTTCCTGGGCACTGACCGGCACCGCCGCGATAGAGGCGGTGGCCGCGTTGTAGAAAAAACTCAAGCCCTTGCCGGTTTTCCGCACCTTGCCGTTCACGGTTTTAATGACAAAGGTTGAAGAGTCCGCTTTGAAATATTGTATGCCTAACATGGTATTGCTCCTATTTGTGTCGAAAAGTCACTTAAGGCAAATAGTGACTTATAGACATTAACATGTCAAGCATATAAGTGACAAAAAGACACCAATATTTGCGACAATGCCCGTTTTTAAAAGTCGCCCCGGATACGATGGACGAAGACCAGTTTTTAGCCGAATACGATAAGCGCCGCTACGACAGCCCGCTGCTTAGCGTGGATGCGGTGTTGTTTACTTATCACGAAGACTGTTTGAAAGTATTGCTGGTACAGCGCTCCACCCATCCTGAGCTCGGAAAATGGGGCCTGCCGGGCGGCTTTGTCGATTTGCGGCAAGACCAAACCCTGGAAGATACGGTGCGGCGCAAACTGCAAGAGAAAACCGGCATCGAACCGCCGTATCTGGAACAACTGCAAAGCATAGGCAATGCCGAACGCGACCGGCGCGGCTGGTCGGTGACAATCGCTTACACGGCATTGATGGCCTATCGAGCCTGCGCGGCGCATGTTGCCGGCGTGGCCGATGCGCAATGGCTGGCGGTGGATGCAGTCAGCCGGATGGATTTGGCTTTCGATCACCAAATCATCATCGATTTGGCCAGGGAGCGCATGCGGCAAAAAGCGCTGTATTCGATCGTGCCGGCTTATGCGCTGCCGGAAAGCTTTACGCTGCCGGAGCTCCAGCATTTGCACGAAGTGTTGATCGGCAAAAGCTTGCAGAAAAAATCCTTTCGCCGGCGCATAGAACAAGCGGAGCTGTTGATAGACACCGGCGAAAAACGCTCGGAAGGCGGCCGGCCGGCGGCCTTGTATCGGATGAAACAAAACGCCGGCAGTTATACTTTTGTGCGCAATTTGGAGGATTAAATGCGTTTGGCAAATATCCGAAATACGCCGGACTATCGTGCTTCGCGTTAGGCGAATGTTCTCTAGGCTCGATTCTGCTGGCAACCAGCGACATCGGCATCCGCGCGATTGCTTTGAGCGACGATTCCCGCGATTTAGCCAAGACCTTGCGAGATCGCTTCCCGCAAGCCGAAGCGATAGACGACAGTATCTTCGGCCAATGGCTTAGCCAAGTCGTCGAGTTTGTCGAAGCGCCGGCTATCGGTCTGGAGTTACCGCTGGACATTGGGGCACCACTTTTCAACGAAAGGTCTGGCAAGCCTTGCGCGAACTACCGGCCGTCCGCTCAAACGTAGAATTGTCCGGCTATCGCTGGGGTGTGCCGCGTAAGGCCGAATACTGCGCCGGGAGAGCCTAGCATCGCCGCCCCGCTGATATTAGGCACGCCCGCTTTGTATCAGTCTCTGGTATGCCAATATCATCCGCGCAGCCATCGCGCGGTCGGCGCAATACAACACGCCGCAATGGTTCATATAGGTGGAGCCGGCGGGATTTAATTCCAGCGGCTCGCCGTGAATATCGCTGACCACGGCACCGACTTCCTGAAACAGGCAGCTGGTAGCCGCATAATCCCAGATGCTGCCACCTCCCAACTGTGATTTGGGAAATTTAAAATAGCAGGCCGGCGGCTTGTCCAGCACTTGACAAGCATTCATGGCCGCACCGCCTTGTAATTTTATCTCTGCGCCGGCATAACCCAAATCGGCGGCAATGCACGCCGCCTCGGCCTGCAGGGGCTGATAAAGCGGGTCTTGAGCGAAGCTTTTATCGGAGATTAAAACCAGCGTCTGCGCCGCCGACGGTGGAGCCGGACGAGCCAAGGCACGATGATTACGCCAAGCGCCTTGTCCGTTAATGGCGTGGTACAGAGTTTGGGTCAGCGGATCGTAAATCACGCCGATAAGCGGCATACCCGCTTTGGAAACCAAGGCGATCGACACCGAATAGCCGGGCACCGCTTCGATAAAGGGTAAGGTGCCGTCCAAAGGATCGACGCTCCAGAAAAAATCCTTATGCAAACGCCGGCGGTCATCCGGGCTTTCTTCCGACAACAGCGCCAAATCGAACATGCCGCAGGTCGGCTGCAAAACCTGCATAATGATCTGCTGGCTCAAATGATCCACTTCCGTCACCACCTGGGCGGCCAAACTGCCGCCGCCGTCTTTGGTGTTTACCGCAACCGACCGTTGCGAGTATTCGGCAATAAGATGCCCGGCCTGACAAGCGGCCGAGATCGCGCACTGACCGAGTAAAAATAAATCATCCGCGGATAAACGCATCGCTGTTCCTTTAATTTTTCCGTAACTGGGCCAGCACTTGTCCGGCCAGATATTCGCTGTAGCTGTCGCCGGGCCAATGCCCGGGACTCCAGCCTTTAAGAAAACGGTGAAAATCGGTCCAGGCGAATGGATAGAGTGCCCGCCAATCTTGCGCCACCGCATCCGCATCGACAGCTTTTTGTTTGGCGCACAAAGCTTGCCGCAATGCTTGAAAGTACAGGTCCAGCAACTCGCTCTCCCGGCGCCGGCACTCGTCTCCATCCAAACAACTGTCTATGAAATATGCCACGTCCTTGATACCGCAGCCGCCGCCGACGTACTGAAAATCCACCGCCGCAACCGCCCGGCCGTCTTGGGAAAAGCAAAAATTCGCCAGTTTGGCATCGCCGTGCACGAAGGTTTGATAAGGGCTATCGCGCAATTTTCGGTCTATCGCCGGTGCGGCACTTTTTAACGCGCTATCTTTTAATGCCAGCAATTCGTCGGGCCGGGTTTGCAAATGCCAATAGGTCCCGGTGGGCCATAAGCCTTTCGCTTGCTCGCCGATGAAGGTTGCATGAAAATTCGCCAACCAGTTCAGACAGGCGCGTATCTGCTCGGCGCCGGCCGCCGAACAACGCCTTGGAAACCCGGCGGCGTCCAGGTCTTCCAACACGATCACAACTTCGTCGCCGAAGGTATCGGCTCCCAGACAAGCCGGTACTCGACAATCGGCAGCGCAAAACCGGCTCCAATCAAGATACCAGGCGGTTTCGACCTGATAAGAACGGACTTTGCGCCGGTGCGAGACCTTATCAGCGGCATGGCGACCATGGTTCGACAATTTCACATGCTTAACCACCACGCTTAGCCTATCGCTGCCGGTCAGGCCGTAGCGGACTATGTCGCCGTAACCGCTCCATAAACCTTGAATCCGTGCCAGCGGCCGCGCAGTTTCGGCACCGGTGGCCCGCAAAATCAGATTGCGAATATTGTTTTGCATGTTAATTGAACGGTTTCCGGAATTAGACAAGCTATTCTAGTCGCTACGGCGTGCGCCTTTGCCACGCCGGCGGGCGGTAACAACGGTCACAATCTCTCGGCTTCGCGTTTTAGCGCTTCGTTCATAGCAATAAAGCCTTGCTTGGTTGCGCCATCCAGCGAGGCATGAAAAAACGGTACCAGAATCCCGGAGAATATCTCGCCGTGACGAAAGATCACGCCGCCTGCCGGCAGGTCTTCGATTGCGAAATAGTGCTCGCCGTCGAACAGTCCGGGCAGCAAAAGCTTACCTCGCCAACGAAGTTCGCGGTTGCGGTTTATCTTGATCAGGGTTGGCCGGAACCGCATGCCTTTGCTACCCGGCGGCTGGATGGATACATTTAGCGTCTTGCCGATTTCCAGACTACCCTCGATAGCACGAATAAACGGATTCCAACGGACGTGGGCAGGAAAATCGACCAACAATGACCAAACTTTTTCGGCGGTGGCGGCAATTTCGATCCGGGTTTCGAGTATGTGCATAATGCGATGTCCAAGGTTCCTAAAACGTAGGGCTCAAGTTTAACGGTTTACCCGTAGAATACGTCGGGCTTAGTGCCTGAAATTATAACGCCCTCGTGTACCGAATTTGACCCGCAAACCACGGAAGCCAATGACTCTCGATATTTTCATCGCTGCCACCGGCACCAAAATCCAGGCCTGCTTTTCGGCCGCCGCAACTTTGCCCGGCATGCGGAATCCAGTTTATTTATGAAAATACTGGCCCTCTCCGGCAGTTTGCGGGCGATGTCCGTCAATTCCGCCATACTGCGCACGCTAAGCGTTTTGGCGCCGGATTCGATCGACATTTGTTTGTTTTCCGCGCTTGGCGATCTACCCTTATACAATCCGGATTTGGAAAACGCGCCTCCGGCTGTCACGATCCAATTCCGTAACGAAGTGAGCTCCGCGGATGCGTTGCTGATCGCCAGCCCGGAATATGCCCACGGCATTACCGGCACCATCAAAAATGCGCTGGATTGGTTGGTAGCCTGCGAGGGATTTGCTTACAAACCGGTCGCGGTATTGAATGCATCGCCACGCGCCCATCATGCTGACGCCGCACTCAGGGAGATCTTGATCACGATGTCGGCAACGCTGATCGAAGCGGCATCAATCACCTTGCCGCTGCCGAGCGCCAATATTGGAGAAGAAGAACTGAGGTCTTCGCCGGAAATAGTCTCCGCACTGCATCAGGTATTGGCGGCAATCGAACACGCGGTGAACGACTTCTTGGCGATTGTCCCAATCTCTACTGTTGGTACCGCGGATACATGAGCGGCATTTGCGTAATTTTCGACTTGGACGGTACGCTGGTTGACAGCGAAGGACTTTGCAATCAAGCATTTCTCGATCTGCTGCCGCAGTTGGACGACACCCAACAGAGCTTGACCGAACGCTATCGCGGCCAAAAATTAGCGCCGATTCTTGCGGATCTGGAACACCGTCTGCGCCTGAAACTGCCGGACACATTCGAACGGGACTATCGCCAGCGCGTTGCGGAACTCTTCGCCAGCGATTTGCGGCCCATGCCCGGCGTTTTGGAAATGCTCGAAGCAATAACTTTTCCAAAATGCATCGCCTCCGGCGGACCGCTTTCGAAAATTCATCATGCCCTGAAAATTAGCGGCCTCGCACCCTATTTTGCAGACAACATCTTCAGCTCATACGAGGTGGGCTCTTGGAAGCCCCAGCCCGATTTGTTCCAATTCGCAGCCCGTGCGATGGGCTTTATTCCCGCGCAATGTGCGGTTATCGAAGACAGCGACATTGGAATTGCGGCGGCCACAGCGGCCGGGATGAAAGCGTATCGGTATCAGGGAAACGGAAACGGCAACGCCTCCTCGTATCGGGCAGAGCATGAAATGCAATTTCAGGATATGTTGCAGCTTCCGCAACTGCTCTCTGACTTCGCTAGTTTAATATCGACACCTGACCTGGCTTTTCCGGGCCAAACTC
>CAZGUM010000057.1:15233-21754 GCA_964529085.1 uncultured Methylomonas sp.
TCTGACTTCGCTAGTTTAATATCGACACCTGACCTGGCTTTTCCGGGCCAAACTCAGGAGAGAGCCGATTTTTAGCCGGTTACCTCGGCATAAGGCTTAGATTGCGGCAGCAAATTGAGTTGCTTTAGAATCCGGCTACCTGAAAACCTCTGTTGCAAATAAATATTAGGAAGCTGTCATGACATTTCCCAAATCGTTGGAATACGGCGGTCACGCCTTGGTCTGGTCCGGAGATTGGACGCCGGAAGGCTCGCGTAAAGCCATCAGCGGAGCGGCCCGGGCCGGTTACGACTACATCGAAATTGCGCTGTTGGACCCATGGCAAGTCGATGTCGCGTTGACCAAGGATTTGCTACAGGAATTTAACTTACGCGCCCATGCCTCGCTGGGTTTGTCCGCCGGCACCGATGTCACCAGCACCAACCCGGCGATTATCGCCAACGGCGACGCACTGTTACGCAAGGCAACCGATGTGCTTCACGCGATTGGCGGTACGGAATTGTGCGGCGTGATCTATTGCGCGTTAGGCAAATATCCGGGCCCCGCTTCCAAAGAAAATCGCGCCAATTCGGTGGCAGCCATGCAGCGTCTGGCGGATTACGCGGCGGATAAAGGCATCAATATCGATCTGGAAGTGGTGAACCGCTACGAAACCAACATCATGAATACCGGCATCGAGGGCTTGGCGTTTCTGGACGAAGTGAATCGGCCCAACGCCTATTTACACCTGGACACCTACCATATGAACATTGAAGAAGACGGCATGGAAAAATCCGTGCTGGCCGCGAAAGACCGGTTAGGCTACGTGCATATCGGCGAGAGCCATCGCGGCTATTTGGGTACCGGCAATGTCGACTTCGCAGCGTTCTTTAATGCTTTGCGGAAAATTAATTATCGAGGACCGATGACGTTTGAGTCTTTTTCCTCGGAAGTCGTCGATCCCAATTTGTCCAATACGCTTTGCGTCTGGCGCAATCTCTGGCACGACTCCGATGATTTGGCCGGGAAAGCGCTGAACTTCATAAAGGAACGTTATTAAGCGATGAAGAAAGTCATTATTTATCTGCATGGCTTTAACTCCGCATCCAGCGGCTTGGACGGCAAGCGGCTGGTCGGTAAGGAGAAACTCCTGGTCATGCAGCAATTCTGCTCGGAACACGATGTGCTGTTTTTTACCCCTAATGTCGATTACCGCGATTTTCAAAATCTGGTCGAGGACATGTTATTCGAGTGGAATCAATTTCTTGATCAGGGTTACGACGTGGTCTTCATGGGCTCTTCGATGGGCGGATTTACCGCCGAATACCTGGCCATGAAAACCGGCAGCAAGGCCATCATGATCAATCCGGCTATCAGCCCCAGCGCATTATTACCGCGGTTTATCGGCGTAACCCGTAACTACGAAACCGGCCAGCCTTACGATTGGCAGCGGAAACACTGCGATCAATATCCGCGGTATGAACAGGAACTAGCCAACAACTGGCTGGCAATAGACCGCACCATTTTGTTGGATATGGCCGACGAGTTGCTCGACGCCGCCAAGACCCAGGCTAAATATAAAACTATCGCCAATGTCATCACGTTTGCCGGCGGCTCGCACAGTTTCGAACATATGCGGCAGGCCTTGCCGATCATTGAACGCGAACTTAGCAACTGAGGGCGTAGTCACTGCAAAGCTTAAACCGGATTAGCCCAGCGTTTGCCGAGGTAAATCCGGCCGCCGCCCCCATTCCGCCCAAGAGCCGTCGAACATCGGCACGTTGCGGATGCCCATTTGATACAGCGCCAATAGCAATAAAGCCGCCGAAACGCCCGAACCGCAAGTTGCAACCAAAGGCTTGGCGCAATTCACCGCCTGGTCCGCAAAGATTTGCTGCAAACTTGCCACCGGCAGTAAGGTGTGGTCATGGCCGGCGAGCAAATTTTGATAGGGGATGTTGATACTGCCTGGAATATGTCCTGGTTGCAGGCCTGTATCGCTTAGCGGACGCTGACCGTTAAAGTTGTCCGCGGAACGGGCATCCAATATTTGTTTGCTGCCTTGCTGTTGAATCTGTTGCATCTGGGCTAAATCGACCAATAGTTCTGGACGAAACTTAGCGTTAAAAACTTTCGGCTTAGGCCGGACCGGTTCGGCAGCCAGCTGAAACCCAAGCTGCAGCCAGCGCTTCAAGCCGCCGTCCAGGACCTTGACTCTATCGTGTCCAAACACCCGAAACATCCACCAAGCCCGTGCCGCGGCAAAAAAGTGATTGTTGTCGTAAATCAATACCCAAGTCCGGTTATCGATGCCCAATTCTCCGACTTGCCGGGCGAACTCATCGGCATTAGGGAGCGTATGCGGCAGCGGATTGTTTGAGTCGGCCACGGCGTCGATATCGAAAAACCGGGCGCCCGGAATATGCCCCGACTCGAATTCCCGCCGGGCATGCCGTTGCTGCCTGGGCAAGAAGAAACTGGCGTCCAGAATAATCAAATCGACACGCGCCAGATTCTGTCGCAGCCATTCGCAACTGACCAAGCCGTCGTCGTGATTGAGGTCGATACTGTCGAAAAACCAAGCTTTAGCCATATAAAATCAAGGGTCGATGCAAGATGAACTATTCAGAGCGCGGCCAAACGCTGATAAAGTATACCCATCCCTATTGAGCAGAGTACTCGTGACCACTTTATTTCCAATTCCCCCCAATCATCCGCAGCGCTTTGTGCTGCACAACGAAGTCCATGCCAGGGCCTCGTCGATTCTGAGTTTGCCGGTCAGGGCCAGTTATCTGGCGTTGTCGCTGTCGAGCGACGAAAAAATGCAGGAACGTCAGCACTTGAAAGCCCTGTGCGAACGCTTTGGCGCCACGCCGCCGGATCAGGAGGGCGACCATTTTAGCGCCAGCTTCGATGCGTTTCAGATGAGCTGGGAGCAACACGGCGAGTTCAGCACCTATACCTTTTATGCCTACGACACGGATGGAGAACCCTTTGCGGACCCGGCCTTAAAAAAAGTCCCGGTGGATTGGCTATCGCAGATCGGCGGCCAAGTGATCGTTGCCGCGCACGCCAGCGTGGTATCCGCCGCGGAGGTTAATTACCAGGACGAAATGGATTTATCGCCGCTGACGGCCTACTTTGCCGGCAACCCTATTGTCGGCTCCAAAGTGACCGGCGGCGCCGCTGCGGTTTTCACCGATTTTCGTATCCACGTGGACGGCTTCAGCCGGTTTCTGGTAGTGAATCAAAATTTGAGAACCGCACAGGCCGGCCGCTTATTACATCGCTTGTTCGATATCGAAGTTTACCGGGTCATGGCGCTGCTGGCCTTCCCGATTGCGCGCAAGCTGTATCCGGAATTGAAGAAGGCCGATAGACAGTTGTATACCATCACCAACTCCATGACGCAGCCAACTAACGACGACGCCAAATTATTGGACGAACTGACGGCATTGGCGGCGGAAGTCGAGAACCATATTTCCACGCATCAATTCCGTTTTGCCGCCGCCAGCGCTTACTATCAACTGGTCGGTCAGCGTCTGGAAGACTTGCGCGAAGTGCGTATCCAAGGGATTCAAACCTTGGGCGAATTCATGAAACGCCGCCTGGAACCGGCGATGCATACCTGCAATTCGGTATCCCATCGTTTTACGCTGGTTTCCGAACGCGTCAGCAATGCCAGCCAGTTGTTACGCACCAAAGTCGACATTATTATCGAACGGCAAAATCAGGGTTTGCTGTCGTCGATGGCCTTGCGGGCGAAAATGCAGTTACGTATGCAACAAACTGTCGAAGGCATTTCGATGGTGGCAATTACTTATTACGCTGCAAATTTGATCGGTAAAATTGCCGAGGCGCTGCACAGCGTTGGCTGGCATGTTGACGCCGGTCTGGTTGAAGGCGTATCGATTCCGTTTATTTTGGTCATCATCGCCATCAGTACCAAGAGAATCCATAAAATTATTGCCAGCACTACCGATTCCTAGGTTTTTACTGTCGGCCTCGGTCAATCGGATAGTTTGACTGCGGCCCCCGCCTGACAAAGTCCCGCGCCCTTAGGTCTATATTCTTCATTCACCGTGCGGCTAAGGCCACCGGTTAACGTAACTTGCGGACTCGAATTTTCTCCGCCCGTTTCAGCGTCACGCCGCGACCTTCGACAGATCCTCATTCACGCCCTGTTTTAACCCTTCCCATCTTCCGCATAAGCGCACGACTCCAAGTGTGGCGATTGTTTGTTAAGACTTCATGTAGTCGCCCGCCGACACAGCATATTCCCGTGCCGACGAAGCTCATCTAAATACCGACAACAAAAGAAAGTGTGATGCATTTCTTACAATTAGTTTTAATTAGAATTAATAAAGTTCTAATAAAAACTAAATGCTGATAAACTTTGTTCACTCTCCCTGATCTGCTTGCAAGCCAGGGTTAGGTCTAGTTTGCTTTAACCCCAACGAGTCCGTCTGACTCTTAAATTAATTTTGTTCGTGTTTAGCGAGGTTTTCGTCATGCCATCATTCAAAAATTTCTTATCTTCCGCCATAGCCATCACCTTTATCAATGCACTGTCTTTTTCCGCCGCTGCGGCCACTTTTAGTCATGAAGAAGTGAGGGCGGCGCTGGAAAGCACCATTGCCAAAGTCAAAGCCTCCATCTCCGCCGTCGAAAGCGGTGCGGACCAAGAAACCGTGGCCGACCTGGTAAGCGATGCCAAACAACAGCAAAAGGACATCGAGAATAACGATCTCGAAGTCAAACGCCAACAAGCCGGAAAGCGCTTGAATACCGCCTGGAAGGCAGCGCGCGGCGGCGATTTGCAGTTGGCCGGCGAATCGTTGAGAGACGCGTTAAGCCGCTATGAAGAAATGCAAAAAATTTACGTTTCCAGCCACTAGGCGGTCGAATGTCAACCGATCGGCTCATCCGGCGGCCTTTTCTTCGGCGCACAAAATAGGGGCATGTTGTGCCCATATCGACAATAACATTCGAAACGCGCACCGTTAAAGTCTTTGTATTTTTACGCGCTGCTTCGCGAATAACATCAGTACTCTTGCCGGGTATGTATTGGGCTTGAACCTAAAGTGCGAGGCGTTTCCTGCCCTGGAAAAGAAAAAGATCGAATTGCCAACGCAGCAAGCGGAGACGAGGAATATTCTTATATCGTGCTCGGTGGCACACTTACTGCTGGGTATTGGTGTCGAACAAGCATTGTCAACTTTCGCTTTGCTCGATTCGGAATTCATCCGGGTATATACCCGGTTCATACACTACATATGAACCGGGGCCTTGCATCCAATAATTGGAGATTGCAATCATGAAAAAGCTAATAATCGCGCTATCCGTAATGGCTGGAATCGCTATCGTGCTGTTTGCGGCATTCAATCCCACGCTGCCGGTTTACAACTCGCAGTACGACATATCCTATTCGGATTTTATCAAGGACGTACGCAGCAAATCTGTTGCTGAAGTTGTGATAGACGGCAGATCGATCAATGGCCATCGCCATAACGGAACCCAGTTTGCCACTTACAATCCCGGCGATGCGCGGATAATTGACGATTTGTTGGAGTACGACGTAAAAATCAAGGTTGAGAGACCGGAAAACCAGTCAACCCTGACGCAACTACTTTTCTCATGGGCTCCCACCTTGCTGCTGATCGGCGTTCTAGTGTATTTCATGCGCAAGCAGCAAATGGGTGCCGGCGGGCAAAACGGCTTCGGTAAAAGCCGCGCCAAATTGATGACGGAAGATCAGGTCAAGGTGCGCTTCAATGACGTGGCCGGCGCCGAAGAGGCCAAACAGGATGTGGCGGAAATGGTCGACTTCCTGAAAGCCCCGGGCAAATACGAAGCCCTAGGGGGCAAAATTCCGCACGGCGTATTGATGGTGGGGCCTCCCGGTACCGGTAAAACTCTATTGGCTAGAGCGATTGCCGGCGAAGCCGGCGTGCCGTTCTTCTCGATCTCGGGTTCCGACTTCGTGGAAATGTTCGTCGGCGTCGGCGCCTCCAGGGTGCGGGACATGTTCGAGCAAGCTAAAAAACGCGCGCCCTGCATTATTTTTATCGACGAAATCGACGCGGTCGGCCGCCAGCGCAGTACCGGCGGCAATATTGGCGGCGGCGAAGAGCGCGAACAAACCCTCAACCAACTATTGGTGGAGATGGACGGTTTTAGCGGTAACGAAGGCATCATTGTCATTGCCGCGACCAACCGGGTCGATGTGCTGGACAACGCCCTGCTAAGGCCGGGCCGCTTCGATCGCCAGGTCCAGATCGGCCTGCCGGACATCAAGGGCCGCGAACAAATTCTCAAAGTTCACGCCGCCCGGGTGCCCTTGGCCGACGATGTCAACATCAACGATCTGGCGCGCGGCACTCCCGGTTTTTCCGGCGCCGAACTGGCCAATCTGATTAACGAAGGCGCCTTGTTCGCCGCCCGCAACAACCAGCGGGAAGTGACAATGCACGACTTGGACAACGCACGCGATAAAACCATCATGGGTGCCGAGAAACGCACCATGATCATGAGCCGCGAAG
>CAZGUM010000058.1:0-21530 GCA_964529085.1 uncultured Methylomonas sp.
ACCTTCGGCTTTATGAAGGACATTGAATTTTTACGCGAGAACAATCTGGCGCTGGGCGGCAGCTTGGATAACGCCATTGTGGTGGATGACGATAAAGTGTTGAACGAAGACGGTCTGCGTTATGCAGACGAATTCGTGAAACACAAAATTCTCGACGCCATCGGCGACTTGTATTTACTGGGCTACAGCCTGATTGGCGAATATCAGGGCTTCAAATCCGGCCACGCGTTGAACAACAAGTTGTTGCTAAGCTTAATGAGCGACAAAGACGCCTGGGAAATGGTGACTTTCGAAACGGCCGAGGAAGCACCGATTTCCTTTATGCATTCCGCGCAAACATCGGCACGCGCGACGGGCTAAACCCCACCACACATACCATTAAGCTGTGCCGTGGCCGATCAACTCGATCGGCCACAATCGCGGCCAACCCTCCCTAATCTTCCCGCAAGCGTTTCGCCAAAGTGGCGCCCAAACGCGTCAACGCTGCAGCCAAAACATCCTGTTCGTCTGCCGATTTAAACTGCTGCGCAATCAAACCGACATTTTCCGCTGACGGTAACCGTGGTGTGCGTTTTGGCCGAATCGGCTCGACCATCGGCGGGACGATGCGCACTTGCAATCTGACAACATAGGGATGCCCGTCGGCATACAATTTGTCTAAAACAGCCCGATTGAAAAAACGTATTTGCGACGCCCAGTTTGCCGAATCGCAGTACAACAGCATCTGAGAGCCTGACGTCACGCAATGTACGGCGTGCGGTGCAATATCAGCCGGTAACGCCGTCCTGACAATGTTAAGCAAAGCTTGTTGCGCGGTAATTTGCGCCAAACAGAGGTTCAGATTCTTATTGCCAAAATCCAGTGCAGACCTAAATCCAATCTTTTGCATATTACGTACATTTAAAGAGACATCGTTACCCATGGTAAACGGCGATCGCTCGCTTTACCAGTTTGGCAAGCAAATTGCCGCAATCCGAGCTTCCACAGGCTTAATTGGATTTCGATGTGATACGCTTTGAGGTAATAATACCCTGCAATTTGCTGTTGCGCTTTGACCGCTTGGTAAATAAAACTTTCCATAAACTATCTGGAGCTAGTCATGAATACCTTGACCAAATATACTCTGTTGTTGTCGAGTATGCTCATAATGGCAATGCCACTTGCCTTTGCCGCCGATCTCACCCGCGCTCAAGTAGAACAACTGTTGGCCAAAGCCGACAAACAGCATCCGGCCGACCTGCGCCGCAAAGACCTAACCGACCTGGACTTATCCAATCTGGATTTTCGCAATGCCGATTTGTGGGGCGCCGATCTGAGGCGATCCAATCTAAACAAAAGCAATCTGCAAGGCCTGACGCTGGATTTAACGGTCATGACCAATATCAAGCTCAGCGCAGCCAATCTAGCTAACACCAGCATATTCGGCGTCAGCCTGATGCACGCTGATCTAAGCAATGCCGACATGAGCGGCAGCCGCGTGGTCGCTATCATGGACGGCGCCAATTTGAGCCACGCCAATCTCAGCAATGTGCAATGGGCGGCGGACATGAAGAATCAATCGATGGGCCTAATGCGCGCCAGCCTGAAAGGCGCCAACTTGACCGGCGCCAACCTCAGCAATGCCCAGCTCGGCCGCGCGATGTTAAAACACGCCAAACTGAATAACGCCAATTTACAAAACGCCGACTTTTACTCCGCTGAGATGGATGGTGTAAACCTGACCGGCGCTAACCTGACCAACGCCAATTTTTCGCACGCCAAATTGCACGACGCGATTTTCACCGAAGCCGTCACGACCGGCGCCAATTTTGACGGCGCGAAGAACCTGCCCGATTCGGTAAAGCCCACCCCTTCCAAATAATCGAGACCACTCCATGCAAATCCCCAAGCAATTACTGCAACGCAAATCCGTCGAGGCCTTGACCGATGTGGAACACGGTCTAAAGCAAACCCTCACCGCCAAGGATTTGACCATCCTGGGCATAGGCGCGGTCATCGGCGCCGGCATCTTCGTCCTGACCGGCATCGCCGCCGCCAAATACGCCGGACCAGCTATCGTCATATCGTTCATATTGGCCGGTATCGCCTGCGGCTTGGCTGCGATGTGTTATAGCGAACTGGCGGCGATGATCCCGGTTTCCGGCAGTGCTTACAGCTACGCCTACGCGACGATGGGCGAGCTGATGGCCTGGATCATCGGCTGGGATTTGATACTGGAATACGCCCTCGCCAGCAGCACCGTCGCGATAGGCTGGGCCGGCTACCTCACCAGTTTTCTGGAGAACCTGGGCGTACATTTACCCACTTATCTGACCATGGCCTATCTGGCCAATCCCGCGGCCGGCTTCATTAACTTACCGGCCGTGACCATCATTTTATTGCTGACCAGCTTGTTGGTAATCGGCATCCGCCAGTCGGCGATCTTCAACTTCGTGATGGTCTTGATCAAGCTATCGGTGATCGTGGTCTTCATCGTCGCCGGCTCCGGGCATATCCAAACCGAAAACTGGGCCGATTTCACCCCTTTCGGTTTCGGCGGCGTGTTGACCGGCGCCGGCGTGATTTTCTTTGCTTACATTGGCTTCGACGCGGTCTCCACCGCCGCGCAGGAAGCCATCAACCCGCAACGCGACGTACCCATCGGCATCATCGCCTCGCTGGCGGTCTGTACCCTGCTTTACATACTGGTAGCCGGCGTATTGACCGGTATCATTCCTTACACGCAACTAAACGTGCCGGCGCCGATTGCGCTGGCGGTGGATCATGTCGGCATGAACTGGCTATCGCCCATCATTAAAATCGCCGCCATCGCCGGCCTGACCTCGGTCATGCTGGTGCTGCTGATGGGGCAAAGCCGGATTTTCTTCTCAATGGCTAAAGACCAACTGCTGCCGCCGCTGTTCGCCCAAGTGCATCCCAAATTTCAAACCCCGCATCTATCCACCATTCTGGTCGGCGTCGCCGTATCCTTGCTGGCCGGCTTCATGCCCATCGAGAAACTCGGCGAGCTGGTGAGTATCGGCACCTTGTTTGCGTTCGTACTGGTCTGCGGCGGCGTCTGGATTCTGCGCAACAGTCATCCGGAAATGCAGCGCCATTTCAAATGCCCGGCGGTGCCATACGTGCCGATTGGCGGGATTTTGGTGTGTTTGAGTTTGATGGCAGGGTTGCCTATCGATACTTGGATTCGGTTATTTGTTTGGTTGTTGATTGGGTTTTTGATTTATTTTGGGTATGGGGTGAAGCATAGTCAGCTTCGGTCTTCTTAGCTTTTGATGGCGTCATGCCCGTCGGGATGCGGGTTTCCAGGGCCATGGATGGCGGGCTTAAATCTCCAAAAGAAACGCCACCCGGATGCCGCTTTGATCCTGCGCTCCTCGCTTTTGAACGGGGTTGCCGAAAGGGGCTTCCTGCCCCTTCGGCAACGCGCCGCATCCCTGCGGCGCCCCTAACGGGCTAATCCGTTCAAAAGCTCCGGTGCTCGGCGCGGCATACGGTGGAAACACAAAGAAGCTGGAACCAAACGCCAAAGCTTTCAGAAAACTTAGACCATTAGTTTTCCTCGACAATGAGACCACGCACTTTCGACGCAAGCTCATCGCAAAAGTCTTCGTTAGTACGAACCCAAAGAGCCAAAAATGCTCCCCGAATTATTTCCTCAGGAACAAACCCAATCTTAATACCCAACTGATTGAAGAGAAGATGGGGGTCACGGTTAGTCCGAATCACTTCTTCCATTGAACGACGAACTAAGTCTTGCGCTTCGGGTGCACGTTGGCAAGAAACCGTTAGAATAGCCAGATCAGTATCTAAGCGCCCATGAGCGTTTTCAAATACTGTCAGTTCAGGTTGATTACCTGGAAGTTGAATTATTCCAGCATCGCTATCTGCTGGCTGTCTGGAATCTCCATCAATCACGCAAAGTGACCGGAAGGTAATCGCAGGGTTAGACATATGTGCACGGTGTGTTGTTACGGCATTACCATCCCCTGCAACAGAATGAACTTCAACTTGTTCGTAATCATTTCCAAGCCTCTCTCTTAGAATTGCATCCACCCAACATTTTGCAAATTCATCTTCAACAAATATAGCAAGTTTTTTATCCACTCTACCTGCAACGGCCCGAAGAGCTTCAACATTCAATTTGCCTTGCCGCAGCTTTCCGTCAATACAAGCCCAAATTGCCTCAGTTGGCAAAGGGGATAATGCGTAATCACTATGTGTTGTGAATATGGCCTGAATTGATCGTCTCTCAGCTGCGTCAATCAAGTATTCCACCATCCTGCGAGTAGCAACAGGATGGAGACCATTTTCGATTTCTTCAATAAGGATAAGACTATTAACTGGCGCAGCTTCAATTTCAGTGATCATTCGAATAATGGAAGACTCTCCGGCACCAAAATGAAACTCAGAATATTGATTTTCGCCATTGCGACCTATAAAAAAATCATCATCATGACCAACATCGGTAACTTTAAAACCATCAACTGATTTACCCAGAATATGCTCGATTTGTTGCGCTACTGTTTTTGGTAAGCTTGTAAGGGCACCCTGATGACGGTACGTTGATCGCATAAGCTTCTTGAAACGTGGTTTCTCACCTGCCGGCACTGTTCTTTCGATCCCAAAAAACAATAGATCTCGGTCTAGAACTTCCCCACGAACCCACTTAGATTGCCTAAAAGTACTGCTCCTTTTTACGGTCTGGCGTGGATTGATATCCTTATCAATTACCTCATATTCGATTCTCCATTCTGACATTGATTCATCGCCAATAGCGGATTTTGGGAAAAACAGCCCAGGCTTTATTCGTTTGTATGCACAACCTGCAGCCCCAAGCACCGAAGACTTGCCACTACCATTGGGTCCAATTAATGCTGTAACCGGAAACTCAAAAGTTATATCTTCACCAGTGAATCCACGTACTTTAGCAATGCTTGACTTGAGCAAATATTTGCCATAGTCATGTTTTCGAACCTTGTCGAGCAACATCACTTTTGTCGACTCTCGAATTTCACTGTATGACATCTTATTTATTCCTAACTAGTATGCTCATTGCTAAAAATTAGCCTTCTAGAAAACAAGCTTAGCCTGCTTACAAAATCATGAAATAGCCTTTAACGGGGGATAAGATTTTCTCCCGTATGCCGCGCCGAGCACCGAAGCTTTCGGCGGGATCAGCCCGAAGGGGTGCGGCAGGGATGCCGCACGTTGACGAAGGGGCAGGAAGCCCCTTTCGTCAACCCCCGGCGAAAGCTTCGGAGCGCAGGGAATAAGCGGCATCCGGGCCGCCTTTTCTTTGGGTACTTTCTTTTGGCGGCGCAAAAGAAAGTGCCTCGGCTGTCGGGCCGAGACCCGACATTAAATCAAGCCGTCGCGCCAGCGACACCAAAATCTCCTCACCCCAACCCTCTCCAGCAAGAGAGGAAACTCGTTACCGCCCAATCGCGTAATACTGCAACCCAAACTGCCTAACCAACCTCGGCTCGTACATATTCCGCCCATCAAATATCACCTTGTCTTTCAACAAGCGGCCCAAGTCATCGAAATCCGGGCTGCGGAACTGTTTCCATTCGGTGACGATGATCAACGCATCTACGTCGTTTAAGGTGTCCGCCTGTTTCGCGCAATACACCAATCCGGCTTTATCGCCATAGATGCGGTGCGCTTCTTCCATTGCCTCCGGATCGTAGGCTCGCACTGTCGCACCGGCATCGATCAGGGCTTCCAACAAAACCCGGCTGGGCGCTTCGCGCATGTCGTCGGTATTGGGTTTAAAGGCCAGCCCCCACAACGCAAAGGTTTTACCTTTTACGCCGCTTGGGTAATGTGCGGAGACTTTTTCGAACAAACGATGTTTTTGCCGGTCGTTGACGTTTTCCACCGCGCTGAGCAGTTCGGCCTGATAGCCGTAGTCGCGGGCAGTGCGCTCCAGCGCTTTCACGTCTTTCGGGAAGCAGGAACCGCCATAACCGCAGCCCGGATAGATAAAGCTGTAGCCGATACGGCTGTCGGAACCAATACCATGGCGCACGTTTTCGATATCGGCACCCAATCTTTCCGCCAGATTGGCCAGCTCGTTCATGAAGCTGATTTTGGTGGCCAGCATCGCGTTGGCGGCGTATTTGGTCAGCTCGGCGGAGCGAATGTCCATCGTGATTACCCGTTCCCGGCTGCGGTTGAATGGCGCGTACAATGCCTTCAACAACTCGGCGGTTCTGGGATTGTCGGTACCGATGATGATCCGGTCCGGCTTCATAAAATCGTCCAGCGCCGAGCCTTCTTTCAAAAACTCCGGATTGGAGACGACGTCGAACTCCAAGTCCTGACTGCGCTCGGTCAATACGGCGTTAATCGCCTGTTTAACTTTATCGGCGGTGCCGACCGGTACGGTGGACTTATCGACCACGATTTTGTAATCGTTCATATGTTCGGCGATGCTTTTCGCCACCGCCAGTACGTATTTCAAATCGGCGGAGCCGTCTTCGTCCGGCGGAGTACCGACGGCGATGAATTGAAACAAACCGAAGTCCACGGCTTCCTTCACATCGGTGGTAAAGCTCAAGCGGCCGGCGGCGACATTGTCCTTGACCATCTCGTCCAAACCCGGCTCGTAGATTGGAATGACACCTTGCTTGAGTTGATCAATTTTGCGCTGATCGACATCCATGCACAGCACTTGATTGCCCACTTCGGCCAAACAGGCGCCTGTTACCAATCCCACATAACCGCTGCCAAACACTGTAATTTTCATTGTTACACCTTGTAAACTAAGAATTATCGTTTCTGTTTCAACCGATACAACGCGGAAATATCCTCGTCGCCATAACCTTTTGCCATCAGCTTGGCATAATCCGCCAGCGTGGCGACGGTCAACGGACAACCCACGCCGGCATGCTGCGCCATGTGCTGGGCAATTTTTAAGTCTTTATGATGAAGCGCCAATTTAAAACCCGGCGCAAATTGATTTTGGGTCATGGTCTTACCGCGATGCTGCAAGAACCAGTTACCGGCCGCGCCACCGCTGACAACCTCAATGACTTTCTCCATAGGCAAACCTTGAGCCTCGGCAAAGGCCAAGGCTTCGGTCACTGCTTGGTTAATCCCTGCGCACATGATTTGGTTCACTGCCTTGCAAGCTTGCCCGGCACCAACGCCACCCATGTGCTCGACACGTGCGGCCATGGCCGCCAACACCGGATGAACCCGCGCCAAAATTTGTGCAGCGCCGCCAACCATCATTGCCAACGTGCCTTTGTTGGCGCCTTCCACTCCTCCAGACACCGGTGCATCCAGAAATGCGGCATTCTTTTCCGCAAGTTTTTGCGCCACAACAGTCGCCGTTTCACTGCTGACCGTGGACAGATCCACCACCACGCTGCCGGTTTGGATGGTTTTGGCAACAGCATCCACCACCATCAACACGTCTTTATCCGCCGACACACAGATCAATACGATATCGACTTGACCAGCCAGTTGCTCAATAGTCTCGCAAGCCTGGATTTGCAATTCCGCCGCTAACGCCTCGGCTTTGCTCAGGGTACGATTGTAAACTGCAGTCAAGTATCCGGCCTTGGCAAGATTGCGTGCCATACCCTGGCCCATTGCCCCCAATCCGATCAATCCTACCTGCATATCACATCCCCCATAGTGTTAACCCGGCAATTATAGCGCCTTAGTCCGGCAACGGCAGACCGTGCTGCCGGTTTACAGGGCTGCATGCTGTTGCAATGCCGAATCTGCTATCGCCTCGCTTATTTTTCCAGGTAGGTATAAGCGTTCAATCCGGCCAGCAGTTCCTGCTCGAAATCCTGCTTTTGCTCGATCGACAATCCACTGCCATCGAGCTTTTGCCGATAAGCCGTTTTCAAGGCTTCAGTATTGATATGCACGTAGTCTAACAACTCGCTGACATCCTCGCCCTCCATGAAATCGCCGAAACGATAACCCTGTTCGTCCAGTTCGATATTGATCGAATGGGTATCGCCGAACAAATTATGCATATCGCCGAGAATCTCCTGATAAGCACCCACCATGAAAAAGCCGATCAGGTAATCCTGATCTTCGGCAATGCTATGCAGCGGCATGGTGTTGGCGATATTTTGATGATCGACATATTGATCGATACGGCCGTCGGAATCGCAGGTTAAATCCTGTAACACCGCGCGCCGGCCGGGCTGTTGTTCCAGCTGATGGATGGGCATGATAGGAAAAATCTGATCTATACCCCAAATGTCCGGCATTGATTGAAACAAGGAAAAATTGCAGAACACCTTGTCGGCCAGCTTTTCGTCCAATTCCTGCAAAATTTCCCGGTGATGATGATTATCCAGGTTCAACTCGCGCTGAATTTGCTGGCATAAACTCACGTAATGCTTTTCTGCTTCCGCCAACTCGGTCAGCGACAAATCACCTTGCACGAACTGGGCACGGGCTTCGGCCATGTTGAATTGGGCATTGTGATAAGCCTCGGCGATATTCTGCCCGCTAATCTGTACCGCCGCCGCAGCGCCTTGCAGGCTTTCCACTTCGGTGACGTTGGTAATTAATACCGCATGATGGGCGGTGATGGCCCGGCCGGATTCGGTGATGATATTGGGCTGCGGCAATCCGTGTTGCTGGGCCACTTCCGCAAAGGCGCGGACGATGTTTTCCGCGTACTCCTTCACGCTATAGTTGATCGAGCATTCGCGCCGCGAACCGCTGCCGTCGTAGTCCACACCCAAGCCGCCGCCGGCATCCACCGTGGTTATATTGGCGCCGAGTTTATGCAATTGCAGATAAAACTGGCCAGCTTCTTTCAAGGCCAATTTGATGTCGTGGATATTGGCGATCTGCGAGCCCATATGAAAATGCATGAGCTGCAAACAATTCAGCATATCCAATTGCTTCAGGCGGGCGATCAGTTGCAAGACTTCGCTGGCATGCAAACCAAATTTGGATTTTTCGCCGCCGCTGTTTTGCCATTTGCCGGCGCTGATGGTCGATAGCCGCACCCGCAAACCGATCAAAGGCGTTACCTTTAATTTAGCGGCTTCTTCAATGATCATCTCCAGCTCGGACGGTTTTTCGATGACAATGAACACTGACAAACCCATCAACTGCCCCATCAAGGCCATGCGGATATAAAACCGGTCTTTGTAACCGTTACAAACGATGGTGCCGCCGCGCTTTGCCAGACCCAAAATCGCCAGCAATTCCGGTTTGCTGCCGGCTTCCAGGCCGATATGCTCGGCGGCAACGATGCTTTCCACCACATTGCCTTGCTGATTAACCTTGATCGGATAAACCGGCGTGTAATGCCCTCTGTAAGAATACGCGGCTCTCGCATGATCGAATGCCTGCTGCAACTGCCTAATGCGGTCGCGCAAAATATCGGTAAAGCGCACCAGCACCGGAAAATTCAAACCCTTGTCCCGCAAGGCTTGGGCAATGTCGAACAGATCGATTTCGGTGGCGCAATCGGCTTGCGGTTTCACGCAAACATGGCCTTGGTCGTTAATCGAAAAATAACCGTTACCCCATTGCTGGATAGCGTAAAGCTGTTTGGACTGTTCAATCGACCAGGGTTGTATTGGCACGCGTTCTACTCGGACTGTCATAAAGAGGTAGAAATTCTAAAGTATAATGATGAACGTTATATGACTTTTTACAGGACTTCATCATGCTCGACGACCAATGGTTCAGCGAAGCGCAAACCGCTACCGGTACCGCCTTTTCATTAAAAATCACCCGTAAACTCCACGAGGAGCAATCCGAATTTCAGTTTCTGGAAATCTACGAAACCGAACAATTCGGTAATCTGATGGTGATCGACGGCTGCACCATGGTCTCCACCCGCGATAATTTCTTTTATCACGAGATGATCAGCCATCCGGTATTGTTCACCCATCCCAACCCAAAAAACGTGTTGATCATCGGCGGCGGCGACTGCGGCACCTTGCGGGAAGTGTTGAAACATCCTGGCGTGGAAAAAGCCGTGCAAATCGACATCGACGAGCGCGTCACCCGTTTGGCGGAAATCTACTTTCCGGAACTGTGCGAATCCAATAACGATCCACGCGCCGATCTGAAATTCATCGACGGCATTAAATGGGTGAAAGACGCCGCGCCGAACAGCGTGGATATCATTATCGTTGACAGCACCGATCCGGTCGGCCCCGCGGAAGGCTTGTTCTGCGCCGATTTTTATAAAGATTGCTATAAGGCTTTAAGCGAGAACGGCATTGTAGTGCAGCAAAGCGAATCGGCCTTGCTGCATATGAAAATCCTGAAGGAAATGCGCGAGGAGATGAAAGCCGGCGGATTTGCAAACTTCCAAACAGTATTCTTTCCGCAATGCATTTATCCGTCGGGCTGGTGGAGCGCCACAATGGCCAGCAAAACCGATCTGTCTAAATTCCGCGAGCAGGATGCCGCCAAGAAGGGCTTTGACACGGTTTATTACAATAGCGACATCCACAAAGCCAGCCTGGCGATGCCAGAGTTTTTCAAAAAAGCCTTCGTTTAAATTTCATCGTGAAGCCGAAGCTGGAATGCTTCGGCTTTTCTCCTCGCACCAACACGGCCATCTCCGCAAATGGCTTGGCCGAACGGGCGATTCGACAGTGGCCGGCTTGATAGCATTCCGGCTATCTGCGACACTGCAGGGCCGGCAAGGATTCGCCGACAGTTTTACCGCAGCGAGCCTACATTCCGCGTAATGCAGCCAACTATTGGAACGGATATCCTCAATCTCATTTCAATGGCAAACGACAGGGGACGATTAGAGCTAAGCCGATGACGACACCTCCCGACAAAACTCAACATAACTTAGCCGATACCTTGGTGGGCAAGTTATCGGAAAGCAGTCGCGACGCTACGGAACTTGAACCGTATCTGGTCGTTTTAACCGGCAGCGAACAAGGCAAACAGTTCAAATTGCATAGTAGTCAGCATGTGTTCGGCCGTGAACCGGCCGCCGACATTATGATTCGAGATCCCAAAATATCCAGGCGCCACGGCATGCTGTCCGTGCATCGCACCCATATCCTGCTGGAAGACTTAAATTCCACTAACGGCACATACGTCAACGGCAAGCGCGTGGTCAAACACAAAATCGAGTTGCTCGACCGGATCCGCATCGGCGACACCTATTTGAAAATCGATTATAAAAAATTCAGCGAGGCAAAGCTGGAACAGGCGCTTTACGAGGCGGCGAATATAGACTCGATGACTAATGTGCTAAACCGCAATGCCTTCATTTTACGGGCTCAGCAGGAACTGGCTTTTTGTAAACGCAACCAAGCCCGGCTGACAGTGATGATGTGCGACGCCGACCACTTTAAACTGACCAACGACAATTTCGGTCACCTTGCCGGCGATCAGGTTCTAAAAGATTTAGCCAAAATTCTGCAAGCGGAAATGCGGCAGGAAGATTTACTGGCTCGCTACGGCGGCGAAGAATTTATCATGTTGCTACGCGACGCTTCGGCGGACGCCTGCGCTGCATTGGCGGAAAGAATTCGACTGACGGTAATGCACCACATATTTCAATATCAAAGCTTTACCATCCCCACCACTATTTCCATAGGGCTCTGCTCGCGTCAAATAGCCTCAGACTCCTCGCTGGAAGCCATCATCCAAACCGCCGACAACGCTTTGTACCGCGCCAAGAAAAACGGCCGCAATCGGATTGAAATAGACATTCGATAGTCGCTATTCATAGCCTGATTAACTTGGCGGAATCGGAACCGCTAGCTTTACATGGTATTTGCATTTATCCGCACCGTGAGTTACTGTCGGATTTCCAGTGTTATCGGCATTTCGCTGCTATGCTTACCGGGCGAGGCGGAATTATATTTGCAACACAATGGGAGTATCTAACATGAATAAAAACAAATTCCTTACCACCTGCTTGTTGTCTGGTGCATTATTGGCAAGCCAAACGGCAAATGCGGACGAAAACCACCCGAGTTATCTGGGAGGGTTCACTTCCAGAGTTAGCCAAGGCTTCGCTAACACCACCTTTAGTTTTATCGAAATCCCTAAAAACGTCGTCAACATCACTCACGACGAAAACATCCTGCTTGGCTCGACCTGGGGTCTGCTCCGAGGCGTGACTCACACAGTCAGCCGCACCCTGATAGGTGTAGCGGAACTGATTGCCTCGCCGATACCCACCGATGAATTTATCTCTCCGCCATACGTCTGGGACCGTTTTAGCGAAGATACCCGTTACTTCGGCCTGCATTTCCCCGGCTACTGGACGCATTTCGGCCCGTTGGATCACGGCTATTCCGACACGCTGGATCATGGCAAGTAACGCGGACGATACCGCTCGATTTAGAGGATAAGATCATGAAAAAAAAATACGTATACATCCCGCTTGCCGTTCTGGCTCTATCGCTGACCGCCTGTTCCACTCCGAAAAAAGATGTGGCTGGACTCAGCGCCGAAATTGATGCCGCATCCAAAGGCCATTACGGTCAAGCCTTGCTCCACGCGTCAAAGGCTGAACAAGACTTAAAATCGGCCAACCATGTGCTGAAACACTGGCAAAACGATTACTACTGGAACATTGACGAGAGTCTAAAAGCACAAGAGGCCGCAAAATCAGCCGCGGCACATGTTTTGGCCTCGGAAAAAGAGTATTGCCAATGGCTGACAGAGGTGCATTCACATAATCACCATCACGCAGAAACCATTCATGAAACCGTGGCCTACTTCAAAACCGGCAGCCACATACCGTTTAAAACCAAGGAAGACAGCATAGGCCACATCGGTCATTTCTTGCACGAACATCCCGATGCCTCGGCCACTGTGACCGCTTCCACCGACACAGTGGGCAAACCGGCGGCTAATCAGGCCTTATCCGAAAGAAGGGCCAAAACCGTTAGCCAGTTGCTGATCGACCATGGCGCCAAAGCTTCGCAACTGGTTGTGAAAGCAACCGGCGAAGCCGCCGGCCCCGATAACACCGCCGATCAAAATAATCGGGTTGCCGTCGTGCTCACGGCGCATCCGGATTATCTGGATTGCCCAAAATTGAAGTAAATCTATAGACTGTCCCGCCACCGACAATGGGGGGCAGGTTTTTAGGCGAGGATTGAAGAACACTGGCTTATTCAAGCCTCGCCTAACATTACATCTCTTCGGCTTGCTTCTTTTGCCGGTCCGCCCCTTCGAAAATCTGCTTCTCCGCGTCCCTGGCCTGATCCAAAGGCTGCTTAACAGCATTGTAAAGTTGCTTATGCTGATCGTCGGCCGAGGTATTCTGCGGCTGCGAAGAATCGCAGGCCATCAAACCACAAAGCAACGGCAGCAGTATCAAAGAATTTTTCATAACTTAGTCGAAAAACGATTGGAGGAAGTTTCCGAATTCCAAGACAGGTATTGCAAAACCTCAGTCATTCCTATGCTCTCTGGGCCGGCGCAAAACTTGTTGGATAGCCTGCGATAGTGCCGCATCCACCGCCGCTACCATCTCCTGATATTGCTTGTCGCTAACATGTATACCCTTATCGATCGCGTTACGCACGTAGCAGGGCGGCAATTGGTTTAACGCCAGACAAGCCACATCTTCCTGAAATGCCTGACTGTAGGGTTCTTCGGCCTGCTCGCCTAGTTTCCAGAGTTGGTCTATAACCAATCGCTCGTAATAGTTACTAATATTCAGCATAAAGGTCTCCTGGCGTTGGTTAAAATCGCCAGGTAAGCATAGCCGAGAATACCCTAGCTATTCGGCTAAATCTCGTCGGTAAGGCTATTGCCGCTTGGCAATAGCCTCAACCATTTAGTAAAGGCTAAGCAAGCAATGCCCGGCGTTGCCGACCAAAGCTCACTAATCCCAGTAATGCCGAGCCGAACATCCAGACTGCTCCGGGGAGAGGTACTGCAGTGACGGCGGCGCTGACGGGAAGTACTGTAATGTTATGGGCAAAATTAGCCAAGGTAACAACCGAGCCGCCAATGGAAATGTTTCCACCACCACTGCTAAGCACAAGGCCACCACCGGTATTATCGACTGAGTTGCTCAAAACTTCCTTGGCATATGCGGAAACACTGCTGGAGAAATTTAACAAATCGCCGTCGTTAACCGCGACGCCGACCAACAAGGTGCCCGTTTTTTTGTCCGCTGTTAGCGGCGAAACCCAGGAATTCCCCAAATCGATACGCTTCTGGACATGCGATTGCTGATTGTTGCCGTTGGTATAATTGGTTAAATCGAAACTAACGGACACATTGGCGGCATTTGAATCACATGTCCACCACGTACAACTGCTGTTGAAACCATAGATTGCCGCATCCAGGGAATATTTGGCGGACATCATCAGAAAACCATTGCCGGAAATCGACAAACTGGCGCTGCGGCTGGCCGAAGCGGAGCCGTTACCAACCTCATCGCCGCTGATGCTGACGCCAAATTTCCGGCCCGATGTTGAGGTGGCGGCGGACCAATTCAGCCAATCGCTGGTATTTGTGTTGGAACTGGAGCTTTGTCCGAATATCGTGTAGCTTGGATTGACGCCATCCACCCCTATCGTGCGAATTTGTAGCGAATTCCAATCGATCAAAGCCGTAGCGTGTGTGGTTGAACTAAAGGCGGCCTCCGCATTAATCGCCAACAATAAACCACCTGCGAGCACTACAGATTTTTTAAAATTTTTCATAGTCAAAATCCCTGAAATTTATAAATATAAAAATCAAACATATGTTGATTCTCCAATTGAGAGCGTCCCGTCTACCGTGAGCTTGTGACGATATGCAAGATACGGCAAGCTTGAAAGCAAACCGAGCCACTGAGTCTCGAGGCTATTATTAAACAAAAACGATTACCCTCGCTACCGTACGTGGCGAACAGTTGGAAATGCGCGGTGAAATCATGCTTATAACGAATAAATCGTCTGATTCATTCGGCCCTCAGGGCCTCCAAAGGATTCAGCCTGGCAGCCTTGACGGCCGGGATCACGCCGGCGGCAACGCCGATAAACAAGGAAATCGCGAACGCGGCGGCGATATAGCTCCAGGCCAGTTGTACCGGCAACGCGGGGATAAAAGCGGCGGCCGATTGCACCAGCAACACCCCCAGCAACACCCCGCCCGCCCCACCGGCCAGGCTCAGCAGCAAGGCTTCGCCGAGAAACAGCCTGAACACCACACCGCGCTCGGCACCGATGGCTCGCAGTAAACCGATCTCCGACACCCGTTCCGACACAGCGATGGTCATAATAGTCAAGATACCGACCGAGCCGACCAGCAACGAAATACTACCCAGTGCCGCCACCGCCAGCGTCAACACGCTCAATACCGAGTCCATTTTCTCCAACATCTGGTTCTGCGTGACGATGGTAAAATCCTCGCTACCGTGCCGAGCTATCAAGCGGCGCTTGATGGATTGCTCGACGGTTTCCGCGCTGGTCTCGTTGCTGTACAGCAGATCGATTTCCATCAGACTCTGCCGATCGAACATCTCCATCGCCTTGCCGCTGGCGATGAATACGGTATCGTCCAGGTCGAAACCCAGCATCTGGCCTTTGGCCCGCATCACGCCAATCACTCGAAAGCGGTCGCTACCGATGCGGATGCGCTGGCCCAAGGGACTGAGATTGCCGAACAACTCGGCGCGCATCTTACTACCCAACACCGCAAAGGCACGGGGGTTATCTGGCCCTTCGTTGGGCAAAAATCGGCCGCTGGCGACGTTCAACTGCCAGACTAGCGGCAAAGCGGAGCCGACCCCAAACACATTGGCGCGGCGCTGTTTATTGCCGGCTTCGATGCGGGCGTTACCTTGCACCATCGGCATCACCGCCAGCACATGGTCCAGATTTTCCAGATTAGCGGCATCGGCAGTGGACAAGGGCCGTACCGTGCTGATAGTCGCGCCGGATAAGCCAAAGGTAGTGGTTTTACCGGGATAGACCGCGATTAAATGCGTGCCGAATTGAGTAAACTCCGCCAATACGAAACGATGAATACCCCGGCCTATCGAGGTCAGAATCACCACGGCGGCGATGCCGATGATCAAACCCAGGGCGGTCAGCAAGGAGCGCTGTTTATGGCTGGTAATACTTCGCAGCGCCAGCTTGGAAAGGTCCAGCCAGTTCATCGTCAGCGCCGCGCCAGTGCCGCGACCGGGTCCAGCCGGGCCGCCTTCCGCGCCGGCAGCACGCCGAAAAGCAAACCGGTTACCAAAGCCACGGCCAAGGCCGACAGTCTGGCCCAAACCGGCAGTGCTACCGGAAAACCGGGGTACAGCCACTGCAACACTAAAATCCCGAACTGGCCGATCACGCTGCCAACCAGCGCCCCGGCCAGGGACAGCAAGGCCGCTTCGCACAGAAACCAGCGTTGCAACTGGCCTTGTGTCGCACCCAAGGCTTTCAGCAAACCAATCTCGGCAGTACGCTGACTAACGCTCACCAACATGACGTTCATCACCAGCACCCCGGCCACCGCCAGACTAACCGCTGCAATGCCGGCCACGGTAAAGGTCAGCGCAGTGAGGATTTTATCGAAAGTGTTGACGACGCTGTCCTGGGTAATCACCGTCACATCATCCTCACCCTCATGCCGCAGCTTGATGATATTGCGGATTTCGTCGACAGCTTTATACATCGCGGCTTCCGAGTGCGCCTCAATTAAAATCCGAAACAACGAATGGCTGTCGAACAAGGCTTGCGCCGAGGCGACCGGCACGATGATCAATTCGTCAAACCCGGTGCCTATCGATTGCCCTTCCTTTGCCAGTACGCCAATCACTCGAAACCGCCGGTCATTGATGCGCAACCACTGACCCACCGCTTGTTGATGCGCGAATAATTCTTCGCTGATTTTTTTACCGATCACGCAAACCGAGATTTCCTTATCGGCATCGGCCTCCGGCAGAAATTGGCCTTGAGCCATCGTCAAATGCCTAACGCGCAGCAAAGCGTGCGTGGAACCCATGATATTGGTTTCCCGCTCCAGGCCGCCGACCGACACCGGCGCGGAGCCGATGCTGACCGGGGCAATCGCAGCCACCTGAGGACTGCGAAATAAGGCGGCGGCATCGTCCAGCGTCAAATCGCGCGGGGTTTCGCCGAACAGCGGCGGATGGCCGCCGGTGGTTTCGGTGCGGCCGGGCAGGACGATGACCAGATGCGTGCCCAGCGATTCGAATTCGTGCACCACATAATTGCGGGCGCTGTCGCCTAATGCGGTCAATACATTGACCGCGGCCACGCCTATGCTCATCGCCAAAATAATCAGCGCGGCGCGCAAGGGCTGGGTCTGGATGGCTTTACCGGCCTGTAGGAGCAGATCTTGACTGAGCATGGCGATTGGGTATCAAGGTTATCTGGCAGTTTAGCCGGAACCGGCTGTAATACCCAGCGCCGAAATGCCGACCGGGAAAAAATGTCGAGCCGGGGTATGCTTGAATAACCGCCGGCCAGGGGCGCGGGACATTTTTCCGGCTCCGGTTCTGTTTAATAAATCGCCAAAAACAAATCCTGAGCATAACGGTTTACTATAAGCGCGGCACCGCAGAAGATCGTCCGCCGGCGCCGGGCACGATTAATTCGGCCCGACCGTTAATGAAGGCCCAATAAATCGACCGTAACCCATCCAAACACCCGTGCCCGCAAACGCAGATCAGCCGCAACCCGATCCGGCAGCCAAACCAACCCTCGCCCCCACAAACAACCGTTTCGGCTTGGTATATATGCTGTTTGCCTGCTTGCTGTTTTCGCTGATGAATGCCAGCGCTTACGCCATTTCCCTATTCGACGCGGCGCTGCCGTCCAGCATGGTAAGCGGTATCCGCATCCTGACCAATTTGCTGATTCTGACCGTTCCCGCCTTGCTCGGCGGCAAGCTGATCGGCTTATTCGGCGATTGCCGGGTTTCACTGTGGCTGCGCGGCTTGTTCGGTAGTACAGCCTTGATGCTGTCGTTTGCGGCCATCCCCCGCATCGGCCCCGGCGAAAGCGCATTTCTCACCGCCAGCAGCGGCGTGTTCGTAATGCTGTTGGGACCGCTGGTGCTGGGCCAGAAAAACTCGCTACTGGTCTGGCTCGCCATTTTGGGGTCTTTCGGCGGCGTATCCTTACTATTCGATACCCACAACAGCCATAACCTGCTGGGGCAAGTCATGGCCTTATCGGCCGGTTTGCTGTCCGCTCTGGCCTATTTGATGGTTGCGCGCGCCGGACGCAGTAATACGCCGCAGACTGTGATTTTCTATTTTTGTCTGGTCGGCCTGTTCGTCCACGCGTTGTATTTTTCCCGATTTGGCTATCGCATGCCAGGCAACCCGGAAAGCTGGGGCTTGTTATTATTAGTCGGCCTGTTCGGCAGCGGCGCCCAGCATTACATGACCCGCGCTTATCAGTCGGCACCGGCGGCCCTGGTCAGTTCCATCGGCTATTTAGCACCTGTGTTAAGTCTTGTCTGGAGTGTCACCTTATTCGATCAGATCCCCGAGCAAACAGCCTTGCTAGGCGCCGCCTTAATTCTGCTGTTTGGGGTGTTGTTGCCGTTTTTACGCTAAGCAGTGCAAACCGGATAAATTTGTTGGCTTTGCGCTACAGCGGTGCAACTTGCACCATAGCGGCTGACTATTTTCACCCGGTTTCTTGCCTAAGCCGCGTACTTACCGGGCTGACGCCGAGGCATATATATTGCTGCATTTTGCTTATCTTGGGAAAGCGGTGAGGTGTCTTATGCGCAGCTGCCAACGTTTCAGCGACATTTCTATTTCGGAACGCATACTCAACAGTTTTTTTCTGCTCAGCATCGCCATTGGCTATTTGTTTTCGCTGGGGCAAATTTATTTTTCCCATCAAGGCCGCGACGGCAATCCCGGCATCTCGGTCGCCGATATCGCCATCGCCTATCACGGTAGCCCCGAGCAAACCCGGCTGGCGACAGCTATTAACGGTCCCATGGCCGGCAACCTCAAGTCGGCAGCAGACAAAACCGTTATTCTGGACTGGATAGAATCCGGCGCACAACCCGCGATTTACGAAGCCCAAGTGGCGCCGATTCTGCAGCGCGATTGTCAAATTTGCCATTCCCCGGCCAGTGGCATGCGGGTCCCGCCGCTAACCAGCTACGAGCAAGTGGTGAAATTAACCGAAGCCGATCGCGGCGCGTCTATTCCCTCCCTGATTCGCGTCTCGCATATTCATCTGTTCGGCATCGCCTTTATTTTGTACATGGTAGGCAAACTGTTCGTCCTGTGCGAAATACCGGTATGGTTAAAACGACTGACTATCGGGCTGCCGTTTCTCGGCATGCTGACCGATATTTTTGCCTGGTATTTAACCCGGGAAACCCCGTCGTTTGCTTATTTGTTGGTGATTAGCGGCGCGTTAATGGGTTTGTCGTTGAATTTTCAAGTCTTACTCAGTCTGTATCAGATGTGGATACCGCTGCATTGGCCGTCAAACAGAACCGAACCAAACGATTAATCCGGATGTACCTAATAAACGCCTGTTGTCTTCGGCGCCGGCATAACGATTTCCCGCTGCCTTTCCAACCAATTTAACGCTTCGTCGCGATTGTCGAAGATCCGGTAAACCCAGTTGGCGTCTCTGGGCATGGACAGCATGACTTGGGTACCGAGCTTGCTGATTTTGCTATACACCACAAACCCCACGGCTTTGATGCCTGGCAAAGTGCCTATTCTTATTTGCGAGGCAAAATCGTAGTTATAGGCATTTAATTTGTTCACCAACAACAGATAAGGACTCTGCAAATGCCCGGCAATCCAGGCATGATATTCGTCAACCCTGGCCAAATTGAATTCCACGCCCTCGTCAACGATAAGCTCTGCTATATCGTCGCCAAGCTTTATGGCGTTACAAAAACTTAATCGGTATCGTTGCATGCTTCCTCCTGACCTACCGGCGCTCTTACTTTGGCGAGAGTATCGCACAGCAATAAAACACACTAACGACAAAGTTACGCTTTCTGAGTCTTTTCCGCCCGCAAAAGTGTTAAAAATCTGCCTTTTCAGCTAGCCAGCCGCCCATCGACGATACGCAGTTGCCGCGTGGCCCTTCCGCCGATGCTCTGATCGTGGGTGATGATGATCAAGGTCACGCCTTGCCGATTCAGATTTTCCAACAATTCGATGATGTCCTGCCCGGACTTGCTGTCCAGATTGCCGGTAGGCTCGTCGGCCAACAGGATGCCGGGCTGCATGATCATCGCCCTGGCAATCGCTATCCGCTGCAACTGGCCACCGGACAATTGATTGGGCTTGTGTTCGGCGCGATCAAGCAAATTCACCGAGGCCAGCGCCTGTAACACCCGCTGCTTGCGCTGTTTACTGTCGACGCCGGCCAGGATCATCGGCATTTCGATATTTTCAGCGGCGGTGAGCCGGGGGATCAAATGAAAAAACTGAAATACAAAGCCGATATTGTCGCGGCGAATCCGCGCCAGTTCGTCATCGCTTTGCCGGGTGACATCGGTGCCGTTTAACAAATATTGGCCGGACGACGGCTGGTCGAGCAACGCGACAATATTTAACAGCGTGGATTTGCCGGACCCGGACGGCCCCATCACCGATACATACTCGCCACGGCCGATGGACAGGTCTATGCCGTTCAAGGCTTGCACGGTTTGCTCGCCCACCTGAAACTCCCGGCGAATACCACTCAGTTGAATCATGGCTTGACGCTGACCATCACGCCGGCCGCCACGCCTTCCTTGCCGATCGAAGTCACCACCCTGTCTCCTGCCTTCAGCCCGGACAGCACTTCGGTGAAACTCCAGTTGGACAGGCCGGGCTGGAAGCTTTGCTCATGTAGCACATTGTCTGCGTCTATCAACAAAACGCGATGATTCTCCAGAATCGCCTCGGCCGGCAGGCGCAGCGTGCGGTCTTTTTGGCTAAGCAACACTTCGATGTCGGCGCTGTAACCCGGCAACAATTCCGCCAGATCCTTGGGGTCGCGCAAAGTCACTTCCACTTCCACCGTGCGCGCCTGTTTTTCCTTTTCCAACACATAGGGAGCCACGCGGGTAACGATACCTGAACAGCGCTTATCCGGAAACGCATCCAGCGACACGCAAGCGCTCATACCGGTCTTGATGCTGGCCGCATCCACCTCGTCGATGGGGGCGGAGACAGTCAAGCAACTGACGTCCAGCAAATCGATGGGCGGCAGGGTCGGAATCCCCGGCGGCGAAGGCGTGACGAATTCGCCCAACTCGGCATTCACCTCCGCGACGGTACCGTCGAACGGCGCTTTCAGCAAAGTGCGCTGTACTGCCGCTTCCGCCACGTCCAATTGCGCCTCGGCCACATCAATGGCTTGCAGCGCGGCTTTGCACCCGGCGCGCTGCGACTTACCACCCGTTACCGATTTATCCACCTGCTCTACCGAAACCACGTTTTTGTGTTTTTGCAATTCGGTCATCCGTGCCGCTTCCCGCTCGGCACCGCCCGCCAACTGACAAGCCTGTTCGGCGCTGGCCCGGCTGGCATTGATTTGGGCTTTTTGCAAAACCACCTGGGCTTTCAAATCCTGGTTCCACACTTCCAGCAACACCTG
>CAZGUM010000059.1:0-21319 GCA_964529085.1 uncultured Methylomonas sp.
CATCGCTGCGCGCGGCCTGGACATCGACCAATTGCCGCATGTGGTGAATTTCGATCTGCCGCAAGTGGCGGAAGATTATGTGCATAGGATTGGCCGCACCGGAAGAGCCGGCGCTGAAGGTCAGGCGATTTCGCTGGTCGATCAGGAAGAAGCCTATCTGTTGGCGGCCATCGAAAAGCTGTTGAAGCGGCAGATTCCGCGAGTCGATGATACCGGTTATCCGAACGTATCGCTGGAGGTGACCAACAGCAAACCGCAACCTAAAGCGAAAAACCCTCAACCCGGTAAGCCGTCAGGACGTCCGCAAGCCGGCGGGGCTGGAGAGCCTGGCAAGCGTCCGCCAAACTCTCGAAAACCCCGCCAACAAGCGGCCAAGCCACGCTAAGCTAAAGTTTCCAGGATATGAATGGCCAGCCAGACCGATTCGGTGTCCGGTCTGGTCCAATCCACTCTGTGCTTGCAATGGGCTGGAATCAATAAATAGTCGCCGGGATTCAATTCGACAGGATCCGCATCGGTGAATGTCAATCGTGCTTGGCCCTGTAATAATATTACCCACTCATCCTGACTTTGGTCATACCAATCGTCCTCGGTGCTGCAGTGGCCCTTGGAAATAATGCGTTCGATACGAATATTAGGCTTGGCAAGCAACGTTTGGCATAATTCCGTTGGCAACTGAGCTGAAATGTCTGTAAAAATGCACGAACTGCTGATTTTCATAAAAACGGGCAGATAATAATAAAATTGGGGGAGGGGATTAAAATGAATAGTACGTCTTTTGTGTCGTTAATGGCTATGGTCGTCGATAAGCTGCCGGGTATCATGCAATTGTCCCGACGCAGCTGCGATGCCGGAAAATACGTGGATTTTTTGGCGCCGCTGTTACTGCGGCTCTATTTGGCGCCGGTATTCTGGATGGCGGGGACTAAAAAAATCGCGAACTTTTCCGATACCGCCGAATGGTTCGGTAACGCGGAATGGGGCTTGGGCTTGCCGGCGCCCTATGTGTTGGTGTTTTTGGTCGCGCTGTGTGAAATTGCCGGCGCTTTGTTTTTGCTGCTCGGCTTTGCCACCCGGCCGATTACGTTGCCGTTAATGGCGATTATGGTGGTGGCGGCAGTCAGTGCGCATCTCAAAAACGGTTGGTTAGCTATTGCCACCGGTAGCGGTATTTTCGCCACCGAACGGACGATAGGGGCGATAGAGCGCTTGGAGCGGGCCAAGGAAATTTTGCAAGTGCAGGGCGATTACCAGTGGCTTACGGAAAATGGCGCTCTGGTAATCTTGAATAACGGAATCGAATTTGCCGCCACGTATTTTGTGATGCTGCTGGCCTTGTTTTTTCTGGGGGGCGGGCGTTTCGTCAGCCTGGATTATTGGCTGGCGCGTAAATACTTGCCTGAACTAGCACCCAGGGCCTGACCACGACCGCCCATACCGAGCTGTTTGTGTCTATCCATTCGCCGGCCTGTCGATCGGTAACATGGCCGATTAGGCCGGCATTCAACCATTGCTCGACCTGGGCTTTATTGTCGCGCGAGAACTGGTGGGCTACTTCGACCAGGTCCAACTCGTCTGCTACCGCGATGGCCAATCCGGCTGCGAAAAAACGCTGTAACTCTGCCCAGGGAATGGACGAAGTTTCCAAATTTACCTTGGCTTTTTCCAGGTCGGGAAGCGTGTCGGTCATTAACATTTTCCGGTTGTTGTAGGATGTTGTAGTATGCCGAGCTATTTTATCGTAACCCGGTTTACAAAACAGAAGTGAGGATTCATCCATGTCGCTATTGAGTTCATTTAAAAAGCGTTCCACCTTAGATGCGGCGATCAAGCAAGTTGCCCAAGCCCGGAAAAACGAGGGCAGCAAAGCCGAGCAACTTTATAAGGGTGCGTATCAAGGCTTTGCCAATGTGATTGCGGATCATTTGATTGTAGCCGAAGCGCTTTATCATTGGGGTTTCGGTCTATTGCACGAAGCCCGGACTCAAGAGCCGAAATCCGCTATTGAGATTTACGAAGACGCCATTTCCAAGTTTTCGTTTTGTTTGCTGATTTCGCCCAACTATTTGGGAGCCGCGATAGATGGCGGTGTGGCGTTTATGGAATTGGCCCGCATCAGCTCGGAAGCGGCCAAACCGGATCTTTACGATTTGGCGGAAGACTTTTTCGAAAAGGCCTGCGGCATTCAAAAAGGCAGCGCGGCGTATAATTTGGCCTGCATTTATGCGTTGCGAGGCGATAACGATGCCTGTTTGGCTGCGCTGCAAACCGCCAGGGACTTTGGCAGCTTACCCGACGAGCAAAATGTGCTGCAAGACGAAGATATGGCAAGTGTAATCAATGCCCAGTGGTTCAAAGAGTTTATGGAGGAAGTTCGTTCCAAGCCCGCGACGGAAACTACTAGAATCAAGGATGTTGAAATCAGCGTCGAACCGCGTTTCAAGCTGGAGAAAAAAGAGGATTTTGATTATTACTCTTAGGAATCTTCTAATGTGTTCCATTTAGTTCGTTATTGTTTCAAAGCCCAGCAAAATATAAAGACATGCATGGGCTTTCTTGTTCATGGTATTAGCTATCCCATGAACCCACCAAATTACCCTCTATCATGCTCCTCACGCGCTCAACAATCAGATTATGTCAGATGCTAATATTTGAATTTCAATGAGATATGGTTGGCGATCCTGTCATTCGGTATACTCGCTAAAGTCCTGTTTCGAATTTCAACAGCCTGTCAACTTTTCAGTTCTAATAGCGTCTAAATGCCCGCCAAGCCCGAGCCACAACACAATCATCTTCTAGCGGCCTTATCGCCAGATGTTCAAAGTCGCTTGTTCCCATACCTGGAACTGGTCCCGCTGCCTTTACGCGCGCTTTTGTATGAATCCCGGCGCCCCATGCGCCATGTCTACTTTCCCACCGACTCCATAGTTTCACTCCAGTATATGATGGAAAACGGGGCGTCGACTGCGATCTCCGTGGTGGGCAATGAGGGGTTGCTAGGTATTACATTGTTTCTGGGTGGCGAGAGCACACCGAGCAGGTCGATGGTACAGAGTGCCGGTTTTGCCTATCGACTCCCTAGGCTGCAAGTGAAAGAGGAATTCAACCGCCATGGCCAGTTGCTGATGTTGATGCTGCGCTACACGCAGGCCTTGATCACACAAATCTCGCAGACCGCGGTGTGCAATCGGCAGCATTCGATTGACCAGCAACTTTGCCGTTGGCTTCTGCTTTCCATGGATCGTCTGTCTCACAACCACTTGACGATGACGCAGGAATTCATCAGCAACATGCTAGGCGTTCGCCGCGAAAGCGTCACCCAGGCCGCGCTAAACTTGCAGCAACTCGACGTGATTTCATATTCGCGCGGATTGATTAAGGTGCTTAACCGGCCGAAACTTGAAACGCTGAGTTGTGAGTGCTATAGCGTAGTTAAGCTGGAAACTGATCTGCTGCTAAATTACCTACCGCAGCGTAGCGTGATTACGAATACCAACTCTATCCCCAATGCGACGCTTCCAACGCTTTAGACAGAGCGGCGTCAGTAAAAGAACTCTTATGGAAGTGGTAACAGGCTGGGCAGATCCAGCAATACAGCTTATTTAGCTACCTGATTAACTAAACTGTCAGTAGTACCAGTTATGCGGGAAGGCTGCTTATGGAAACGGCACCAGTCGAACTATTTTCATTGAGCAGCAATTGTTCGGGGGGGGCTTGATTTAATTAATCCTTGTTGGTCGCGAAATGGAGCAATTGTGAGCTGATTTCGAGAGGGGGGCAGAGGTAGGCAAAATGCATGAAGTGCATTTTAACTACCTCGCGACGATTAAGTTTCGATGGGGTTTTAGGCAGAAGAATTTAGGTTGTGTCTCATGCATGCTTCTATATGACCGACCAATTTTTTGTCCTCGGACGAGGTATGGAAAGCGAACCAATTGAATAAAAAATTAAAGGCCTCGTTTGGGCTTATGCTGTCCGATTGTAATTGGTAGAGTTTGTTATTGGCCTCTGCCAGTAATTTTCGGTGGGAATTGGCGTGTTGTTCTTGTTCAGATATAAATTATCTATCATGAGGTTTTCTTCGCTGAGAAAGTGGAACTCTGCATATTTGCAAATTTCCTTAAATATCCTGATCATTTTTTCCTTGGGCAGACCTAGACTTTCAGCTTCGTGGAAATCCACAATTAAACTCAAAAGATACGATGCTCAGAATCGATCTTTTCGTTGCCGAGTTCGTATTTACAATCCCATTTCAACATCTATCCTCCTTCCACTACATTTCACCTATAAAAACCGGTTGGCTTGTTAATTAAATCAACCGGTTTTCTGCATCCATGCCATCCATGAAGAATTACTTGCAAGGAGAAAGCGTAGACCATGCTACCGTGAATTCAAGCGTTTTCGAATTCACGCTTCGTATACAGGTTGGTTTGCGCGGTCGGGAGCCGGCTGCTGAAAAATCCGCCGGTAAGCCGGACTATTAATTCACTCCGACAGGTGCGAATGGCGGCGGCGAGTATGTTTATCGGGGCTTTGTAAAACAGGGCGCTTTTACGTCCTAATTTTGATAAAAAGATTTCTTCAAATTATAAAATAACGCCTAATTACGCTTGATAGCTGGCATGTAAAATAGCCTGCAATTTCTCGAGCCCCAGTTCCCGGGTAAGCGCTATATTACGCTCGGGGATACCGTTAGGGTCGGGATGGCTGGCAACGGCTTTTTCGATACTGTCCTCGCGAATTAGGTGCAGCATTGGGTAGGGCGAGCGGTTGGTGTAATTGCTGGCGTCGTTTTCCGGCGTTTGCGCAAAACAATAATCAGGATGGAAGCTGGCCAGTTGATAGATGCCTTCGTAGCCTTGATCGATTAACAATTGTTCGGCGATAGCCAGCAAATCCAGGAAATCTTCAAAGTCGGTAAACGCGCCGTTAAAAATCAACAGCGTGGTTTCGGTGTCGGGCTCCGAGTCGAGATGTACGCACTCGGCGATCACTGCTTCCAGGTTGTCTTCTATGCTGTTGCTAGACATGACTTGGTAGCGAATGCTGCCTTTTTCCTGTTCGCGGCGCGCAAACGGGCAGATATTGTATTCAATAACAAAAGTTTTTAGCCAAGCCTGAGTGGCGGTGATAATCTGTTGGTTAGTCATGGTGATCGGGAAAATGATGAAATGCGCTAAACACTGTCTTTGGCTGTTGGCTTTCTTGCCGGTTATGTTGTCTGCGGACGTTTACCAATGGACCGACCGGCAAGGCCGACACCACTATGCAGATCATGGCGATGCAAATGCCAAAGTCTTAAGCATCGATCCCGGCTCCACTTATTATTGGGTGGAGAAGGTGTTCGATGGCGATACTATCTTATTAAGCAACGGCCGGAAAGTCCGCTTGTTGGGTATCAATACGCCGGAGGTTGCCGGCCGTAACAAATCCGCCGAAGCCGGCGGCGAACAAGCCAAGGATTGGCTGAAGAGCAAATTGGAACATCGTAAGGTTCTTCTGCAGGGCGATGTGGAAAAGCAGGACAAATATCAGCGGACCTTGGCCTATGTGTTGACCGAAGACAAGGAACATATCAACTTGGAGCTGGTAAAGCGTGGTTTGGCCACGGTCAATATTTATCCGCCCAATCTGAAATATCTCGAGCCATTGCTCACGGCGCAGCGCAGTGCCGAACAAGCCAAACTGGGAATTTGGGCGGATCCTGCCTATGCCACGCTAACCTTCGACCGGCTCGATGGGAGTAATTACCAAGGTTGGAAGCGAATAAACGGACGCATCCGTGCCGTAAAAAAGACTGCTAAACATAGCTATCTACAATTTTCCGACAAGGTGTCCGTGAGTGTGGAGCCGTTATCCTCGGCATTATTTCCGCCGTTGGAAACTTATGTGGGTAAAGAAGTGGAGGCCAGAGGCTGGGTTAAACGCTCGAAAGAGCGTTTTGCCGTGCAGGTTAGGCATCCGGCGGACATCCTGTTACGTTGACAATGGCCGCTGGTGACGGGTTTACTCTTCTTCCGCGAAAAGAGCCTGAATCATTTGTTTTTCGTCGTCGTTGAGGATGTGCTCGGCTGAAAACCAGCGTGTGCGTTGAAACGGCATTTCCCGTTCGGCATTCCGTAACGCAGCCCGACGATCAATTTCTCGGCGCTCCGCACGTCGACGATCCAGCGTGCGTCTATCTTCCTTCGGCCACAGCATATACTGCTGCTGCACAAAAGCGATCCACTCCGTCGAATTGAATGTGAAGGGATTGGTTCGTCGCTCCTGCTGACGACGTACTCCGCGGCGGCGCGCTGATTCATCGCTAGTCATCTTAATCGCTACCACTGGCTTATGCCGTCGCATACGCTAAGGCTATTTGAGACATCAGGCGAATTGATGTAGAAGAAAAAATACCTGGATAACATGAAGCTAAAATAATAATTTCACCAAGATAATTTGAGTGTTTTGGTCGGGATTTTAAATGCCCGGATAAAAATCCTCAATCAAACTTAAGGTTTAGATGCCAAATCACCGTGTATAGTTCCCGTAATTAGGTGGATTGAGAGGCATTAAGCCGGGTCTAAACTGATTGGAGCTGACTCTGAAAGCCTGATTTGTATTGGCCTCAACTTAATCCAACGCATCTGACTTAATGCGAGAATCACTTGCTTAGTGAATGTGCACTTCCCGAGATTTAGACTTATCGCTTCGTGCCAAGGTATAGTCGTCCTGGTCACCGGGCATAGGCGAGCCATCGCTATTAAGCTGAATCAGGGTGCTTTCATCTTTAATGCTGAATTGACGTTTGACCTCATCCTTATTGGATGTGAGCGAAAGTGTGCGAGCTTTATCGTCCCAAATGTATTTGCCTTTTTCGTAATATTCTCTGGACGAGGCTTTCGCATATTGGGTAACCAGTAGGTAATTGTTCTTTTGTTTCAATGACAACGTCATTTTGAAACCATCGCAATCTTTCTCCTTACAGGGCAAATAGCCATAAAATACACCACGAAACCCTTCGGTTTCGTCGGCTAATTTGGCATGGGCCGAATGGTCTATAGATTGCTGATGAATCATTTCCCGGGCCTTAAGCGTTTTTTCCTGGAGTTGCTTGTCGGATTCCGCCCACGCAACGTTGAACGCCGGAAGCACTACACCGAAAAAAATCAACGTCACATTTTTTTTAATTTTTTTAGTTAATGTTTGCATATTAGATTTTTCTGATTCTATGAGTAAATTGTCTGGTTCAAGCCGCTTGAGTTTGAAGATTACCAGCATAATTGCTGATATCAACATTCTGTTTATCCAAATTCCGCTGCGCGATTTGTCGCAGCAACGTTGGGACGTTTAGCCGGCCATATAATTCCACGGAAAAAACGTTGCTGCATTGGAATGTTACCTGGTATTAGTTGCCGATTGTCAAAACCACGGATAGGAAATTTCGAAATATATATCAGGATCGCGTTATCGGCCGGGCATTAATCGATTATGCAAGATGGTGAAGCCTATTCTTCGCCACAAGGCGCATTTTTTTCGCGGTTGAAGCTAAGAGAAACTAGTAAACATGTGCTTGCCGTGGGGCTCTGCGATTAATGGCGGCTCGGCTTAGATTGGTTTACGATTGATTCAATGCCGCCAAGGCGGAGGTATAATCCGGTTCGTCGGCAATTTCACTGACTAGCTGGGTGTAGATGACTTTGTCGTTTTCGTCGATGATCACGATGGCGCGGGCGGTCAGACCGGCCAGGATGCTATCCAGCAACTCGACACCATAATCGTGAGCGAAATTGGAGCGGAAAGTCGATAAGGGCACAACATGTTTGATGCCTTCGACCTCGCAAAACCTTACTTGAGCGAAGGGCAGGTCGGCGGAAACCACCAACACCACGGTATTGTTCAGGTGAGCGGCTTTTTCGTTAAATTTACGGGTCGAGGTGGCACAGGTCGGAGTATCCAGGCTGGGTACGATATTCAATACTTTCCGTTTGCCGGTAAAGTCGGCCAAGCTAACATCCTGCATTTTGCGGTTGGTCAGCTGGAAATCCGGCGCTTGCGCACCTACCGTTGGTAAATCGCCGACAGTGTTGATCGGTTTGCCTTGGAAAGTGATGGTTGCCATAAGGATGCTCCAGGTATCTTGAGTTGTTATTTTTTTCGTTTACTGAAATCAATCAGGCGTTTGCGTTTTTTCACCTGACGATCACTTAGCGGGTTTTTCTGGCCTTGAAACGGGTTTTCCGGTGACTTGAATACCAGGCGTATCGGTGTACCTGTCAGTTGTAGTTGGTCGCGGAAATAATTCATCAAATAGCGTTTGTAGGCGCCGGGCAGGGAATCGGTCTGGGTGCCGTGTATTACTACTACCGGCGGATTGCGGCCGCCCTGGTGCGCGTATTTCAACTTGATGCGGCGGCCGCCGACCAATGGCGGCTGATGCGCGGCCAGGGCGTCGGTCAAAATCCGGGTTAGCAACGGCGTTGACATATCGGTCATAGCCGAGTCGTACAAGGTGTGCACCACATCGAACAATTTGCCGACGCCGCTGCCGTGCAAGGCAGAGATCGGATGCTTTTCGGCGAATTCCAGGAACGATAATTTGATTTCGATCTGCTTTTTCACGAAATCGCGGTGTTCGGCGTTCAGACCATCCCATTTGTTCAAGCCTATGATCAAGGCGCGGCCGGCTTCCAGCACCAAGCCCAAAATATGCGCATCCTGATCGGTGACGCCCTCGCGGGCATCGATCAAATAAATCACCACATGGGCTTTTTCGATGGCTTGCAGCGATTTGATGATACTGAACTTTTCCACCGTCAACGATACCCTGGAGCGGCGGCGCATGCCGGCGGTGTCGATCAAGGTGAATTTCTGGCCGTTGCGATCGAACGGAATATAAATACTGTCGCGAGTCGTGCCGGCTTCATCGAAAACCACTACGCGTTCTTCGCCGAGCAGCCGATTCACTAGGGTCGATTTGCCGACATTCGGCCGGCCGACGATAGCGATGGCAATACCCGGATCTTGTTCTTCGAATTCGTCCTCGTCCTCGACCACCGGCAGTAATTCGTCGATGCGATCCAGTAAATCGTGAACATTGCGGCCGTGGGTGGCGGCAATCCCGATGGGTTCGCCAAGCGCCAGGCTATAGAAGTCGTTGGTCACGGTGTTGCTGTCGATGCCGTCGACTTTATTCACCACCAGCACCACCGGTTTGCCGAGCTTACGCAGCATGTCGGCAATCGCTTCATCGGTAGCGTTGAGGCCATCGCGGGCATCGACCATGAAAAACACCACGTCGGCTTCCTGCAAGGCGATTTCCACTTGTTTTTTGGCGAAGACGTCTATGCCTTCCTGTTCGTTGGTGATACCGCCGGTGTCAACTATCAGGCAGTCGCGTTCGCCGCGTTTGACACGGCCGTATTGCCGGTCGCGGGTCAGGCCGGGATAATCCGCGACCAGCGCTTCGCGGCTGCGCGTCAGGTAATTGAACAGCGTGGATTTGCCGACATTGGGGCGGCCCACTAGGGCTATTACGGGTAACATAGGTTTATTTTGCTCTCAAGGCGGCCAGGGTGCCGTCTTTGGCGTAAATGAAAACAGTGTCGTCCACGACTACCGGCTTGGCTTCTATCGCCGCTTTACTGACCTGGATTCGGGCCATTTGGCGGCCGTCGCTATTGGACAGCCAATGCACATAGCCTTCGAAATCGCCGACTACGACATAACTTTGATACACCACGGCCGCCGTTAATTGGCGATTATGTAGGTCTTTTTGCTTCCACAGCGAGGCGCCGCTACGTTGATCCAGTTGCCAGACGTCGCTTTGGGTATCGCTAACATAAAGGTAACGATAATCCAGGCTCAGGCCGGTGTAGGAAGACACCGCTTCGTTACGCCACAGCACGTCGCCATCCACCTCGGACACGGACGATGCGCCGCCGGTGAAGCTGGCAATATAAATCGCACCGCGACTGGCGACTGGGTCGACGTCCAGATCGACCAGACGTTCGACTTCGGAACGGCCGCTCGGAATGGCGATAGTCGCTTCCCAGATGGCCTTGCCGTCCTTCAGTTGCAGGGCTTGCAGCTTACCGTTGGCCGAGCCGGCGATCACGTTGTCGTCGATGATGATGGGGGCACCGGTGCCGCGGATGCTCAAAGCCGGCACGCTATGCTCGAAGGTCCACAGTTGCGCGCCGTTCTCTTCTTTCAGGCCGATGATCTTGCCGTCGGTGGTGCGGACGATTACGATGCCGTGACTGACCACGGGGGCTGCCAGTACTTCGCTGGGTACATCGATTTTCCAGCGTTGTTCGCCGGTGCCTTTCTCGAAGCCTATTACTTCGCCGTTGCTGGTACCCATTACCAGAGTATGCACGCCCAGGCCCGGTCCTGCCGAGAAGCTGTAATCAGTGTTATTTTCCCAGGTCAGGCTGCCGTTGCCGGCGCCTCTCGCTTGCAAATGCCCCTTGTTGTCGCCAACATACACAGTGCCTTCCGCGACCGCTGGCGTTAGCTTCAGATATTTTTCATCCGCGCCGTTGCCGATCGACTCCTTCCAGACAATTTCCAGTTGCACTTCCGGCGTGTATTCCTGCAACGTGGCCGGCGGATCGGCGTTGTCGTCATCGCCGGTAATATATTCCGTTAGACCGGAGACAAAGTCGCGTCCAGCGTCCAGTCCCGCGCAGCCAGCCAGCAAGGGTAGACAAGTCAGTAGCGGAAAAACAGAGCGGTATCTTAAGTTCCAGGTATGCATGCTAAAGCGCGTATCTCTTAATTGGCTGTTGTCGGTGCGGCGCTGGTCTGCGTTGCGACATCGTCCAGTTTGAACTGAGTCAGCGGGGTCGCTTGGCCGGTCCTGACCGCACTTTGATAAGCGCTACGAGCTTCGTCGATGCGATCCAAAGCCACATACAGGTCGCCTTGCAATTCGTCGTAGCTGGCGGAGAAACCTTCGGATTTCGCAGGATCCACTTGGGCGATTAGCTGCAAGCCTTCTTCGTATTTGCCGGTGGCCAAAAGCAACTGAATCAGGCGTAAACGCGCTACGTGCCTTAGCTCATTGCTATCGGTGTTTTTTATTTCTTTTTCCAGCACGGCCTTAGCACCTTCCAGGTCGCCTTTCTGCACTTTGGCTTTGGCCTGTTGCAAGCCGGCATAATTGGCGTAAGCAGTGCCGGGGAATTCCGCTGGCAAGCGTTCCGCCAGTTTTTCGGTGGATTCGCCATTGTCTTTGGCCGCGCTTTCCAATAATTGTTGGAACATTTGCGAGGCTTGGTTGCGTTTGTCCAGTTGGTGGTTTTGCCAGAGATTCCAGCCGCTCACCAATACAATTGCGGTGACAACACCGGCGATCAATGAAGTCTGATTGGCTTCCCACCATTTTTTCAACTGTTCCAGCTGTTCTTCTTCGGTATCGTAAATTGCCACGGTATTTCTCTTCTATTTACAGGTTACAAGGGATTATTAGCTATGCCAGTCTTGCAGCGTTTGCAGGAGCTGGTCGTGATTCAGGGTGTTTTGTGCTTCATCGATACGCAAGGGTTTTAACGCAACTTCACCGCGTTGGGCTTCGTCGTCGCCGATGATAATCGCATACTCGGCACCGGATTTATCTGCCTTTTTAAACTGACTTTTGAAGCTGCCGCCGCCGCAATTGACTTGCAGTTTCAGGTTGGGGATCGCATCGCGGATGCGCTCGGCCAACCGCATGCCGACCGTTTCGGCGTTGGCGCCGACGCGGATCATGTAGATGTCAGTGGTAGTTGCGACCGGCACGTTATCCAGCAATTCGAGCAGGGCCAGGATGCGCTCCATACCCATTGCAAAGCCTATGGCATGATTCGCTTTGCCGCCCAATTGTTCGATCAGGTTGTCGTAACGGCCGCCGGCACAGATGGTGCCTTGCGATCCAAGATGCTCGGTGACCCATTCGAATACGGTTTTGCCGTAATAATCCAGGCCACGCACCAGACGGGTATTGAGCCGATAGCTGATGCCCAAATCGTCCAATATAGCTTTCAGACTATTGAAATGCGCCAGACTCTCTTCACCCAGATGATCGAGTAATACCGGGGCTTGTTGCAGGATAGCCTGCATGTCGGGGTTTTTACTGTCCAGTATCCGTAGCGGATTGGTTTCCAAACGGCGCAGACTGTCTTCGTCAAGAACGGCCAAGTGTTGTTGAAAATATTCGACCAGTTTGCCGCGATAGGCCAGACGTTCTTCGCTGGTGCCCAAGGAGTTGATCTGTAGCTCGACTTTATCGCGAATCCCCAGTTGCTTCCACAGTCGGTCGGTAAGCGCGATGATTTCTGCGTCGATATCCGGGCCGGGCATGCCGTAGGTTTCCACACCCAGTTGGTAGAACTGCCGGTAACGGCCTTTCTGCGGACGTTCGTGACGGAACATCGGGCCGTAATACCACAAGCGGTGAGTTTGATTGTGTAATAAACCGTGTTCCAGGCAGGCGCGCAGACAGCCCGCGGTGCCTTCCGGACGCAAAGTTAAAGAGTCGCCGTTACGGTCGTCAAAGGTGTACATTTCTTTTTCGACGATGTCGGTGACTTCGCCAATCGAGCGTTTGAACAGCTCGGTCTTTTCGACGATAGGCAGCCTGATTTCCTGATAGCCGTATGCGCCGAGCACCTGTCTGGCTTGTCCTTCCAGCCATTGCCAATAGGGCGATTGCTCGGGAAGGATGTCGTGCATGCCGCGGATGGCTTGGATAGCCTGTTGTTGTTTTGCCATGATACTTTATTTAAATGCCGGGATTATTTGCTGATCGCGGTTTTGACTTGTTGCGCTTCTTTGGACGCAGGAAATAAGCTTAATAATTGTTCGCGATATTCTTCGGATACTTTGCTGTTGCCCAGTGCCCGTTCGGTTTGGAACGCTATCCACAATGTTTCCGGGGTATGTTTAGCTACGCTTAGATAGCGCTCCAGAAACGCCCTGGCCGACATGAATTGTTGGTTTTGGTAGCTGATGCGTTGCATTTCCTGCAAGGCAGGCGAGTAATCGGGTTGGGTTTGTAAGGCTTGGCGAAAATACTCTTCGGCGCGTGAGCTGTTGTTTTGTTTGACGTAGCAAATGCCCATGTTCGTCAGTGCAAACCAAGGCCGATTGTTCATTGGCGATTCCATCGATTGCTGCAACAGCGCCATGCCTTTTTCGAATTGACCTTGTTCGCACAGGAAGCGGCCGTAGTTGCTTTTAATACTGAAACTATCGGCGTCGCGTTTCATTGCGGCTTGATAACTGTCGTTGGCTTCTTCGTATTTTTTGATGCGTTCATAAAAAGCCGCCAAGGTATTATGCGTTTCCGGATTGCTGGAGTCCAGTCGCACCGCAGCTTCCAACTTTTCCTTGGCGACGTCCAGCATGCCCATGTCCAGATAGCGCGCGCCCATCTGTAAATTCAACTTGGCCTTTTCCGCATTGCTCATCGTCTCGCGGGTGTCCGGCAGCAAGCCGCACGCCCCTAATAACAGACTCATCAGAACTAATCCGCGAGCCGCTTGCCTATTGGCCATGCGAGAATCCTTGGGCTTGCAGCTTTAAATGTCTGCGGCTCTTGTCTTGCACTTGCCCGACCAATTGCCCGCAGGCCGCATCAATGTCTTCGCCGCGAGTTTTTCTGACGGTAGTAACGATCCCGGCGTTTTGCAAAATGTCGCGAAATTTCAGAATCGCGGTATTGCTGGAGCAGCGGTAGTGCGATTGCGGAAACGGATTGAACGGAATCAAATTCAGTTTGGACGGTACGGTTTTTAGTAGTTTGACCAAGGTGCGCGCGTCTTCAAGGCTGTCGTTGATGCCGTCCAGCATCACATATTCGAAAGTAATGTGTTTGCGCGGGCCGGTCTTGGCGTATGCGCGGCAGGCTTCCATCAATTCCACAAGCGGATATTTGACGTTGATCGGCACCAACTGGTCGCGTAAGGCATCGTTTGGAGCATGTAGCGAGACAGCCACGCTGACGTCGCAGACTTCGTTCAGGCGCTTCATCGCCGGGACGATGCCGGAAGTGCTGATGGTGACGCGGCGTTTGGACAAACCGTAACAGAAGTCGTCCATCATTAAATTCATTGCCGCCACGACATTGTCGAAGTTCAGCAGAGGTTCGCCCATACCCATCATCACCACGTTGGTAATGCGGCGTTCCGGTCCCAATCGTTGTTGAGCCAGATAGAGCTGGCCGATGATTTCGGCGGTGGACAAATTACGGTTAAAACCTTGTTTGGCGGTGGAACAAAAGGTGCAGGCCAACGCGCAGCCCACCTGGGAGGAGACGCATAAAGTAGCTCGGCGTTCTTCCGGGATGTAAACAGTTTCCACCCGGTTGCCGCAGTGCATTTGCACCGCCCATTTGCAAGTGCCGTCGGACGCCAATTGTTCGGCGACGATTTCAGGCGCCCTGATTTGGCAGTGTTCCGTTAAATAAGTGCGTAGCGATTTGCTCAAGTTGGTCATTTCATCGAAGTCGACGATGCCTTCCTGATAAATCCATTTCATGACCTGAGTGGCGCGAAACGGCTTTTCGCCGAGTCCGACAAAAAAGGCTTGCAGGCCTTTTCTGTCGAAATCCAGCAGATTAATCAGTGCCGGTTTAGCGGATGCGGGCACAGAGTTCATCGGCGGAGAAGAAGTAAGCGATTTCTTTTGCGGCGGATTCCGGCGCATCGGAGCCATGCACGGCATTTTCGTCGATGCTGACCGCGAAGTCGGCGCGGATGGTGCCTGGTGCCGCTTCTTTTGGGTTGGTGGCACCCATCAATTCACGGTTTTTCAGTACCGCATTTTCGCCTTCCAATACTTGGACAACGACAGGGCCGGAAATCATGAAGCTGACCAAGTCTTTAAAGAAACCGCGTTCTTTATGCTCGGCATAAAAGCCTTCGGCTTGTTCCTGGCTCAATTGCAGCATTTTGGATGCGACGATGCGCAGGCCGTTTTTTTCAAAGCGGCTGACAATTTCCCCAATCACATTTTTAGCGACTGCATCAGGCTTAATGATTGAGAAAGTACGTTCGATTGCCATTGTTTAACTCCCGTGAGGATAGTGATTGAAAAATAATTAAGCGATTATATCGCGTCAGGCGGGGCGTTGAAAAACGCCCCGCCGCAATGCAGGATCAGAGGCCGATCTCTCCGCCCGTTTGCGGAGCCGAAAATAGCTTGAAAAGAACGGTTGATCTTTTCAGCGTCGGTCTAAATGGAAATTTTTTCGACTTGACGGTTGCCGCCGTAGAACCAGTTGACCAGCATCCGGGTACCGGTTACCGCAGTAAACAGAGAAGTCAGAATACCTATGGTCAGGACCAGCGCAAAACCTTTAACCGGGCCGGTACCGAAGCCGAACAGCAACACCGCGACAATCAAGTGCGTGACGTTGGAGTCGAGAATGGTGGCGAAAGCTTTCTCGTAACCGACGAAGATACTGGTTTGCAGGCTAAAGCCGTTGCGCAGTTCCTCGCGGATCCGTTCGTTGATCAAGACGTTGGCGTCCACCGCCATGCCGACCGTCAATACGATGCCTGCCATGCCGGGCAAGGTCAAGGTGGCTTGCAGCACCGACATGATAGAGATCAGCAGCACGACGTTGAAGAACAAAGCAAAATTGGCGATCAAGCCGAAAGCGCGGTAATACACGATCATGAAAAACACCACCAACAAGAAGCCGGCGGTAATCGACAGCATGCCTTGATCGATATTTTCCTGACCCAAACTAGGGCCGACAGTGCGTTCTTCGACGATTTCTACGGGCGCCGCCAACGCGCCTGCTCTCAGCAATAAGGCCAAGGTGCGGGCTTCTTCGGGGCTATCCAGGCCTGTGGTTTGGAAGCGTTTGCTGAAACTGTCGCGGATAGTGGCGACACTGATGACTTTTTCGACTTTTTCCTTGTGTTGGACTTTTTCGCCGTTCACAACTTTGGTTTCGGATTTGTATTCGATGAATACTACCGCCATCGGCTTACCGATATTTTCCTGGGTCATCTTACCCATTTTCTTGGCGCCGACACCGTCCAGCGTGATAAATACCGCTGGTGAGCCGTCTTGATCCAGGCCGGACGACGCATCGGTAATTTGGTCGCCGGTGACGATGACCGCGCGCTTCAATAAAACCGGGGCGCCGTTCTTATCTTTATATAAGCGGCTGCCGATGGGTTCGTGACCGCCGATGGCCGACTGGACATCGTGTTCGACATCCACTAAACGGTATTCCAGGGTGGCGGTGGTGCCCAACAGCTCTTTCGCGCGGGTGGTGTCTTGTACGCCGGGTAATTGCACCACGATGCGGCTGTCGCCTTGTTGTTGGATGATGGGCTCGGCTACGCCCAGTTCATTGACCCGGTTACGTAAGGTGGTGATGTTTTGACCCAACGCCGATTTCTTGATTTCGCGGAGGTCGCGCTCGGGTATCGACAGGATAAACTCATTAGGGCCGGCTTCAGTTAGGTTCAGGTTGCGGAAGTCTTTGTTCAGCACTTCATTGGCGGCAACTCGGGCTTCTTCGTTAGGCAGTACGACTTTGATGCCGCCGTTTTCTTTAGACACCGACTGATAACGAACCTTGGCATCCCTGAACGCGGAGCGGATATCGTTGGTGTAGCGTTCTTCGGCCTGTTTCAGCGCGCTATCCATATCGACTTCCAGCAGGAAGTGCACGCCGCCGCGTAAATCCAAGCCCAGGTGCATCGGATTTGCGCCCAGCGCCCGCAGCCAGCCCGGTGTTGCCGGCGCTAAGTTCAGGGCGACAGTGGCTTTGCCCGACAATTGCTCGCGCAGCAGATCCGCTGCTTTCATTTGTTCGTCGGTATTGTTGAAGCGAGCCAGGATTTTGCCTTCCTCGAATTCGAAGCTTTTAAGCGCAAAGCCGGCATTCTTGATGCTGGCGGCAACCTCATCGGCCTGAGCCTGCTGCAACGGCGTCGGGGTGGACGATGCCAATTGCACTGCCGGGTCGTTGCCGTAAATATTGGGCAGCGCGTAAATCGTGCCGATCAGCAGAATGATCAGCACCAGAATGTTTTTCCAGACAGGGAAATGATTTTGCATGGTTATTCCATTAAAAGCAGTGACAGCCGAGCTATTGCGAATAAAAGCAGGGTATATCGCAGGGTTAAAGCAAACTTACTCTTTGGTTTTTTTGCTGTTCAAGGTTTTGTAAGTGCCTTTAGGCATCATGTTGGCGATGGCATGACGTTGTACTTGAATAAAACTGTTATCGGAGACTTCCAGTTTGACGAAGTTGTCGTCCAATTCCGCCACTTTACCCAGAATGCCGCCGGTGGTGACAACTTCGGCGCCTCGGCCCAGCGCCGCCAGCATTTGTTTTTGCTCCTTGTTACGCTTGGATTGCGGGCGGATAAACAAGAAATAGAAAAATATCAAAATTCCCAATGGGAACAGCATGCCTTCAAAACCGGGTTGTACGGCGGAGGGCGCTGTTTGGGCCAGCGCGTCAGAAATCAAAAAACTCATGGTAATCCTCTTATTGTTATCGTCGTGTAAAGGTCCGGCCGGGCGGACAGGCGCGCATTATGCCACACTAGCAACGCTTATCGCATTCCGGCGTCAATTTGCCCGGCTTACCCCAATGTCCGGCCGATAGCCTGACCAAGCCGCACGGCTTTGCCTGCGGAAAGATCTTCGTGCCAAGTGGTTTTGTCTTTGCCGAACAACACAATAATGGTCGAGCCCATATTAAATCGGCCCATTTCCGCGCCTTTTTCAAACATCGGCGCGTCGTCTCCATAACACCAGGTTCTGGGGGCGCTGATGCTTGGTGGGGTCACTACACCGTGCCAGACGGTTTCGACGCTGGACACGAAAATCGCGCCGACTAGTATCAGCGCCATCGGGCCGGCTTCGGTGTCGAATAGGCATGCTACGCGTTCGTTGCGAGCAAATAAATTCGGCACCGAACCCACGGTAGTGTTGTTCACGCTGAACAGGCGGCCGGGAATATGCACCATTTCCGTCAAGGCGCCGGCCAGCGGCATATGCAGGCGGTGATAATCCTTCGGCGATAGATATATGGTGGCGAAGGAACCGTTTGCAAAGGCCTGTGCCCGTTCGGCATCGCCGCCGAGCAATTCCAGTGCGGTGTAGTCGTGGCCTTTGGCCTGGAAAATTCGGCCGTTGCTGATCTGTCCGGCTTGGCTGATTGCGCCATCCGCCGGACAGGCTATCGCATCGGCAGCGGCGGCAATTGGGCGGACGCCATCCTGCAACTCACGGGTAAAAAAATCGTTAAAGCTGGCGTAATGCTCGAGATTTTGATACTTGGCCTCGTTCATATTCACGCCATATAGATTGACAATCGATTTGATGAACAGGTTCTTCCAGGTTTTGTTTTGGCAATGGGTCAGTTTGGACATCAAGCCGGAGAGTGCGTGATGAGGCAACGCGTATTGCGGCAGCACGGTAAAAATTTCTTTTAAGGTCATGATTCGGAATCGGGGGTTTTGCCGCTGATAAAATACGCAAACGCGATGACTTCGGCGACAGCAATATAGAGTTGTTGGGGGATTTCCTCGCCGAGCGGCACTTGTGCCAGAATTCGCGCCAGTTCAGGTTCGTTTTGCAGCGGCACGCCGTGTTTCTCGGCGATGGTCAGGATTTGTTGAGCGGTAAAGCCTTCACCTTTGGCCGTGACTTTCGGCGCATTCTTGCCGTCGTATTGCAGGGCGATGGCAATGTCACTGTTGTAGAAGGTTCTACCGTTCACGTCGATTTAGGGTAGATTGACTAATTCGGGTGCCTGCCAGTTCGGATCGCGATGCTCGGCGATTACGGTGGTATAAATGCCGCCGCGCACGTTGAATTCGGCGCGAAGACGCATGAAGCTGGGTGAGATGGCGGCGGCGATGTGGTCGAGAATTTCGTTGGTGACTGCTTCATGAAAAGCGCCGCGTTCGCGGAAAGTCCACATATACAGCTTCAAGGATTTTAATTCGACGCACAGTTTATTGGGTACGTATTCCAAAACCAGTTTGGCAAAGTCCGGTTGTCCTGTCATTGGACAGAGGCAGGTGAATTCCGGTATGTCGATGCGAATCGTGAAGTCGCGGGCGGGTCTTGGATTTTCGAAAGTGGTGAGGTCTGAGCTGGGTTTTGTGGTCATTGTTGCCGTTGGTTGGTAATGAAGATCCGATCGGGCGGAATGGAATTAAGGGTTTTAGGAGCGCAATTTTACCAGCTAAGAGGCCGGAAAAAATCAAACATTTAAATTCAATGACTTGTAAGGCGGATGTTTCGGGTTCTGCCATGGATTGCTGGCTGCATGAGCGCCGATTATTTCAGCGCATTTTCGCAATACAATAATCTACAACAAGCTATTATTACGGTAGAATTATGTTTGGGCAGATTACAAATATTGCTAGACAACATTGTTAAATTGCATGGGAGCCGACGATGGAAATAAACTCAAGCTATCCAACCCCAAATCCTTTGTTAGGCCAAGTGTCCGGGCGAGATAAAAAGCTGGGCGGTATCGAAGAGTCCGCTGAGCGTAGCAAGTTGACCTCTCAAAGCGGCGATGTCGAAAAGACGCCGCAGGCCCGCGGTAGCGACACTGTTAGTTTGTCCTCGGAGTCGTTAAAACTTGCGCAAGCGGCAAGCCTGCAAAGCAGCAATAGCGATGCGCGGATTGAAAATCGGGAACAGGCTCAGCAAGTGGTTGGGCAGCTGATTTCCGGCATTTCGGCTAATCAAGGTCAAGCTCAATCCGTGTACCGTAACGTGTCTCGAACTGGCGTAGCTTCGCTGCTTAACTGATTGCGTTGGTGGCCGGCGAGTTTGCGACGCTCGCCGGTTTGCAATTCTGACAGGGCGCCTCGTAACTTCGGTTTGGCGGCAAATCCCGGTACCCGGCGCTACCCTTGCCGCATCATTATCTGATTTATTAAAATCCATTCGAATCTAATCGTCATTTCGTCGATAATAGCCGGCTTTGTAAACGGTCTTGAGCGTCTTTAATCAGGCATGAAGCTGGAAAAAATCAAACTTTCGGGTTTCAAATCCTTTGTCGATCCCACCACGATACCGATCAACGGCAATTTGACCGCTATCGTCGGCCCCAACGGGTGCGGCAAATCCAATATCATCGACGCGGTGCGCTGGGTGATGGGCGAAAGCTCGGCTAAGCATTTGCGCGGCGGCAATATGGCTGACGTGATTTTCAACGGCTCGTCAGGGCGCAAGCCGGTCAGTATGGCCTCTGTAGAGTTGGTGTTTGATAACAGCGAAGGCAAGGCCGGTGGCGAATATTCGCAATACGCCACTATTTCCATCAAACGCCAGGTCAGCCGCGATGGTCAATCGCTATTCATGCTCAACGGTTCCAAATGCCGGCGTAAGGATATTACCGATCTGTTCTTAGGCACCGGCCTAGGTTCGCGTAGTTACGCGATTATCGAGCAGGGCACGATTTCCCGCATGGTGGAAGCCAAGCCGGAAGATTTGCGGGTGCATATCGAGGAGGCGGCCGGTGTTTCCAAATATAAAGAGCGGCGTTCGGAAACCGAAACCCGGATGCGCTATACCCGCGAGAATCTGGAACGGCTAAACGATTTGCGCGACGAGGTCGAAAAGCAGATCAAGAATCTGGCCAAGCAAGCGGAAAAAGCCGAGAAATACACCGAACTAAAAAAGCAGGAACGTCAATACAAACAAGAGTTGCTGGCGATGCGCTGGCAAAACTTTCAGCGTTCGGCGCAGAAGCTGGAAGAAAAGCTGCAAAGTATCGCCGCCGAGCACAATCGTTTGTTCGTATTGCTGCGCGATACCGAAAAAGCCATGGAGCTGAAGCGCGGCGAACAGAAAGCCCAGCAGCAGCATCTGGACAGCACCCAAGCCGAATATTATGCGGTGGTCGCCGAAGTCAGCCGGCTGGAACAGACCATCAAGCACAACCAAAAAAGTCACGAAGAAACTCTGGTCGAAATCAATCGATTGAAGCTGCAAGCCGAGCAGGCGCAATCCGAATGCGAGCAGGACCGGCAGCAGTTGGAGGAAATTCGCCAGACTTTGCTGGAAGCCGAAGAGACCATGATTGTCGCTCGGGAACGCGAGGAAGACTTACTGGGCATTCAACAAGATGCGCATCTGCAAAAACAGCAATGGCAGCAGCAGTGGGAAGCGTTTTTGGCCGAGAACGCCGGTTATCGCGAACAAGCCGAGGTGCAGCGGACCAAACTGGTGCAGCTGGAAAATCAAAACCGCCAGTTGCAGACCCGACTGGACAAATTAAACGGCGAACGCGGCGGGCTGGCTGATACCCAGTTGCAATTGGAATTGGAAACACTGGATAGCAGCATCGAAT
>CAZGUM010000060.1:0-21195 GCA_964529085.1 uncultured Methylomonas sp.
TGCAGCAGCGTTTACATGCGGCGCTGTCAACGGTCAAGCTAATGCCGTGGGCCGATAACGCTAGGGTGGCCAGTATCGGATTTTGTTTCGGCGGCTTGTGCGCGTTGGATTTGGCTCGCACCGGTGTCGATATTCGGGGGGTAGTGTCGTTTCATGGATTGCTTGGAGCACCCGAAAACATTTTAAATCCGCAGATCAAGGCCAAGGTGTTGGTGTTGCACGGCTACGATGACCCGATGGGGTCGGTGGAGCAGGTAATCGCACTGCAAAAAGAATTGACCAAAGCCGGCGCCGATTGGCAGTTACACAGTTACGGTCATACCATGCATGCGTTTACCAACCCTGTTGCCAATAATCCTGATTTCGGTACAGTCTATCAACCTGTTGCCGATCGCCGTTCCTGGCAAGCCATGCAAAACTTTTTAACTGAGATTTTTGCCTGACGCCAGCGAGTCGCGTTTGCTATAATCGACGGCTTTATAAACCTGTTAGCAATGCTTAAATGGAATTGATGCTTCAGGCTAACCCGTCGATCGATAAGCTTTCGACTGCACTGGAACCACGGACCCATGTCAGACTTCGCTAAAGAAATTATCCCCGTCAATCTCGAAGACGAGATGAAACAATCCTACCTCGATTATGCCATGAGCGTAATCGTCGGCAGGGCGCTTCCCGATGTCAGAGACGGCCTCAAGCCGGTGCACCGCCGCGTACTGTACGCGATGAACGAGTTGGGAAACGACTGGAACAAACCCTATAAAAAATCGGCGCGTATCGTCGGTGACGTGATCGGTAAATACCACCCGCACGGCGACACGGCGGTTTACGACACCATGGTGCGGATGGCACAGCCGTTTTCCTTGCGCTACATGCTGATCGACGGCCAAGGTAACTTCGGTTCGGTGGACGGCGATTCGCCGGCGGCGATGCGGTATACCGAAGTGCGGATGTCGAAAATCGCCCACGAGTTGCTGGCCGATCTGGACAAGGAAACTGTCGATTTCGTCGCCAACTACGATGAATCAGAATCCGAGCCGACTGTCATGCCAACCCGAGTACCAACCCTGTTGGTCAATGGCTCTTCCGGTATCGCTGTCGGTATGGCTACCAATATTCCGCCGCATAATCTCGGTGAAATTATTAGCGCTTGTCTGGCTTTAATCGAAAACCCCGATTTGACTATTCCCGAACTGATGCAAATCGTGCCGGGACCTGATTTTCCAACCGCAGGCATCATTAACGGCGCGTCCGGTATCTTTGAAGCTTACGCCACCGGTCGCGGTCGTATTTATCTGCGCGGCCGCAGTCATTTTGAAGACATCGGCGATAGCGGTCGCCAAGCGATCATTACCACCGAATTACCGTATCAGGTCAACAAAGCCCGCTTGTTGGAAAAAATCGCCGAACTGGTAAAAGAAGGCAAGCTGGATGGTATCTCCGGCCTGCGCGACGAATCCGACAAGGACGGTATGCGCATGGTTATCGAACTGCGGCGTGGTGAAGTGCCTGACGTGGTGCTGAATAATCTGTACAAGCAAACCCAGATGCAGACCGTATTTGGTATTAATATGGTTGCTCTGTACGACGGTAGGCCGCATTTGATGGGGCTGAAAGAGATTCTGGCGGCGTTTGTCGATCACCGTCGCGAGATCGTCACCCGCAGAACGATTTATAACCTGCGTAAGGCGCGGGAGAGGGCGCATATCCTGGAAGGTTTGGCGGTTGCGTTAGCAAACATCGACGAAATGATCGAATTGATCAAAACTTCGCCGAATCCGCAAGAAGCTAAAATTGGGTTGCTGGCACAAACCTGGCAAGCCGGTTTGGTGGCCGCATTGCTGGATAGAGCAGACGCCGACCGCTCGCGACCGGACGATTTGTCAATCGAATTTGGTCTGGTGAATGGCGCCTATCGCCTGTCCGAAGCCCAGGCTCAAGCCATTCTGGATCTGCGTTTGCATCGTTTGACCGGTTTGGAGCAAGAAAAAATCGTCAACGAATACAAACAATTGCTGGAGTTGATCGACGAATATCTGCATATTTTGGGTAGCGATGTGCGCTTGATGGAAGTGATCCGCGAAGAGCTGGAAGAAATCAAAACCCAATACGGCGATGCCCGTCGTACCGAAATCGTGCAGGATTACTCCAACCTGTCTGCCGAAGATCTGATCACCGAAGAAGATATGGTGGTGACGATGTCGCACGAAGGTTACGTGAAAACGCAACCGCTGAGTGATTACAAAGCCCAGCGCCGCGGCGGTCGCGGTAAGTCGGCAACGGCGACGAAGGAAAACGATTTCGTCGAAAAATTAATCATCGCTAATACCCACGACACCATTCTGTGTTTCTCGTCGGCGGGCAAGGTTTATTGGTTGCGGGTATTTAATTTGCCGGTCGCCAGTCGGGCGTCGCGCGGTAAGCCGTTCGTAAATTTGCTGCCGTTGGAAGAGGGCGAGAAAATCAACGCGATGTTGCCGGTCCGGGAGTACAGCGAGGATAAATACATCTTTATGGCAACCTCATCGGGCACCGTGAAAAAAACTCCGTTGCCCGAGTTCGAACGACAACGCAGCAATGGCAAAATCGCCATCGATTTGAACGAAAACGACACCTTGGTGGGCGTGGCGATTACCGACGGTCAACAAAACGTATTGCTGTTCAGCAGTGACGGCAAAGCGGTTTGCTTCAACGAAACCGACGTGCGTTCGATGGGCAGAACGGCTACCGGTGTGCGTGGCATTCGCCTGCAGGAAGGCCAAAAGGTCATTTCCCTGATCATTGCCAGTGAAGGCACGGTCTTGAATATCACCGAAAACGGCTACGGCAAACGTACCAAACTGGAAGAGTTTACCCAGCACAGGCGCGGCGGTCAGGGTTTAATCGCGATTCAAACCTCCGAGCGTAATGGCGCGGTGGTCGGCGCGGTATTGGTGAACGACACCGACGAAATCATGTTGATTACCGACGGCGGCATATTAGTGCGGACTCGGGTTAAGGAAATTTCCGTGGTCGGTAGAAATACCCAAGGCGTTACCGTGATTCGTCTGGATAAGGGCGAAAGAGTGGTCGGTGTGGATCGAATCGATGGTCTCGGTGATGAAGACGACGATGCCGAAGGTGATATCGACGAAAGCGATGTCTCTGCGGACAGCGCCGAACAACAAGGCGGAGAAGAGGAATAAGCATGACAAGGATTTATAACTTTAGCGCCGGACCGTCGATGTTGCCGGAATCGGTTTTGCGGCAAGCCCAGCAAGAGATGCTGGATTGGCAAGATAGCGGCATGTCGGTGATGGAAATGAGCCACCGCGGCAAGCATTTCATGGCCATAGCCGAAGCGATGAAAAGCGATCTAATCGATCTGCTCGGCATTCCAGCCAATTACAAAGTGTTGTTCCTGCAAGGTGGTGCCAGTGCGCAGTTCGCGATGATTCCGCAGAACATTCTCAACGGCAAAACCAAGGCGAGTTATGTGAATACCGGTGCCTGGTCGACTAGTGCGATTAAAGAAGCCGGCAAGTATTGCGAAGTACAGCTTGTTGCTACCTCGGAAGCCGAAAAATTTACCACTATCCCAGCGTTCGATACCTGGAATATCGATAAAGACGCTGCATATCTGCACTACACATCCAACGAAACCATCCACGGTGTGGAGTTTTCCGAGGTTCCCGATACCGGCGATTTACCGTTGGTGTGCGATATGTCGTCGAACATTTTGTCGCGTCTGGTCGATGTCAGTCGCTATGGCATCATTTACGCGGGCACGCAGAAAAACATGGGGCCGTCCGGCGTGACCGTAGTCATCGTTCGAGATGATTTGGTCGGTTTTGCACCGAAAACCGTGCCTGCGGTATTTGATTACCAGCAGCAGGCAAAAGCCGATTCCATGTTGAATACCCCTGCTACCTATAACTGGTATTTGCTCGGGTTGGTACTGCAATGGCTGAAACAGCAAGGCGGCATTACGGCCATTGAACAACAAAATATCAGCAAGTCCGGTAAATTGTATCAGGCGATTGATCAATCCACTCTCTACAGTAACCCTGTCGTGAAAGATTACCGTTCCAGAATGAACGTGCCTTTCGTGTTGGCTGATGCCGCCCTGGACAAAGAATTTTTGGCGCTTGCCGAGAAAAATGGTTTGGGTTCATTGCCCGGTCACCGCTCGGTCGGCGGTATGCGAGCCAGTATTTACAATGCCATGCCGGAAGCCGGGGTCGATGCCTTGATCGACTTTATGGCCGAGTTCGAGCGCACGCACTAGTTACCGGTATGACGGCGATTATTCCCCTGACTGAATTGCGCGAGCGTATTGACTCCATTGACAGGCAGTTGTTGCAACTGATCAATCAACGGGCCGAATGCGCTATCGAAGTGGCACGGACCAAATTGGCGGAAGGCGAGACCGGCAGTTTTTATCGTGCCGATCGCGAAGCCCAAGTATTACGCAAAATCAAAGAACTCAATCCCGGGCCTTTGAGTGATGAAGCTTCGGTACATCTGTTCCGGGAGCTGATGTCGGCTTGCCTGGCTTTGGAAAAACCTTTGGAAGTGGCGTTTTTGGGGCCGGTTGGCACCTTTACCCAGCAAGCGACGTTCAAGCATTTCGGGCATGCGGTGAAAGGTATCCCGGCGGCGACCATCCCGGAGATTTTTCTGGCGGTGGAAACCGGCCATTGCCAGTTTGGCGTAGTACCGGTGGAAAATTCCACCGAAGGCGTGATCGCGCATACGCTGGATCGTTTTATGACCACGTCACTGCAAATTTGCGGCGAAGTGGAAATTCGGGTGCATCAAAACCTACTCGGCAAAATGGATTCGTTGGCGGCGATTAACGAAGTCTATTCGCATCAGCAATCCCTGGCGCAATGCCGGCAATGGCTAAATACCTATTTGCCTGGCGTACCCTGCACTGCGGTAAGCAGTAATGCCGAAGCGGCCAGGCTAGCGTCTTTGGATCACAATAAGGCTGCGGTAGCCGGTTTAATGGCGGCCGAATTGTATGAGTTGAACATCATCGAACAGCATATCGAAGATGAATCCAACAACACCACGCGCTTTATCGTAGTAGGTAAGCAGCAACCGGCATCCACCGGACTCGATAAGACCTCTATTTTAGTGTCTACCGGCAATCAAGCCGGCGCCTTGCATAAGATTTTGGGGCCGTTTGCCGAATACGGCATCAGCATGGCGCACATAGAATCCAGGCCATCGCGGCAAGGCTTGTGGGAATACGTGTTTTTTATCGATATTGACGGTCATCGCGACGATCCCGATGTTGCCAAGGCGCTGGAAACCCTGCAAAACAACGTCAAAATGTTGAAAATCCTCGGCTCTTATCCAAAAGCCGTCATTTAAATCTTAGGTCGATGAACAAATTTTTAGAACTTGCTACTGCCGGCGTTCAACAGCTGGTGCCTTACGTGCCTGGCAAGCCGGTTGAAGAATTGCAACGCGAGCTGGGTATAGCAGAAGTCATTAAGTTAGCGTCCAATGAAAATCCCCTGGGCACCGGTGCGAAAGTTGCCGCCGCCATCCAGGCGACATTGCCCGAACTAACCCGCTATCCTGATGGCAGCGGTTTTGCATTGAAAGCCGCACTATCCGCTAAATTAAACGTGGTGCCCGAGCAAATCACCCTGGGCAATGGTTCCAGCGAGATTCTGGAACTGGTGATGCGGACTTTCGTCACCCCGGAATTGGAAGTGGTGTTCTCTCAGCATGCGTTCGCGCTTTATCCGATTCTGACTCAGGCTGTAGGTGCCAAGGCCAAAGTGGTGCCGGCTAAAAATTACGGTCATGATTTGGCCGCGATGCGCGAACAGATTAGCGATAAAACGCGTTTGGTGTTTATCGCCAATCCCAACAATCCAACCGGTACCTTGCTGGATAAGGATGAGCTGGAAAAGTTTATCGCGTCTTTACCTGCCCATGTGTTGTGCGTATTGGACGAGGCTTACTACGAGTTTGTCGATCCTGCCGTGCGGACCGAATCGCTGGCTTGGCCGAATCGTTACCCGAATCTGATTATCGCGCGTACTTTTTCCAAAGCATACGGATTGGCGGGTTTACGCATCGGTTATGGGATTTCCTCGCTGGACATCGCCGATTTGTTGAACCGGGTGCGTCAGCCATTTAATTGCAGCATGCTGGCCTTGGCCGCTGCGGAAGCCGCGCTGGGTGATACAGACTATTTGAATGCAACGGTTTCGCTAAATAACGCCGGCATGGCGCAGCTGACTGATGCTTTTAAGGATTTGAATTTGTCGTGGATTCCTTCTTCCGGCAATTTCGTTTCGGTCGATGTCAAGCAGGCGGCTTTGCCGATTTACGATGCCTTATTGCGCAAGGGTGTCATCGTGCGGCCGGTGGCCAACTACGAAATGCCCAAGCATTTGCGGGTAAGTATTGGCACCGAACGTGAAAACGCGATATTCATAAAAGCATTGCACGAGGTACTGAGCGGTGTTTAACCGCCTGTGCATCATAGGCATAGGTTTGATCGGCGGCTCGATTGCCAGAGCCGCCCGTGCTCAAGGCTTATGCCGTGAAGTCGTTGCATACGGCCGGGAGAAAAATCTGCCGAATATGCAATTGGCCAAGCAACTCGGAGTTATCGACGAGTTTTACACCGATATTGCCGCCGCACTGGAAAATACCGATTGCGTGATTGTGGCGACGCCGGTTGGTAGCATGCGAGCGATTTTCGAGCAGATTAAACCGCATTGGAATCCGAATGCGATCTATAGCGACGCCGGCAGCACCAAAGGCAGCGTGGTATCGGCGCTGGAAGCGGTTTTCGGCACCGTACCAAGCAACTTTGTGCCGGCACATCCGATTGCCGGTGCCGAGCGCAGCGGCGTGGATGCCTCAACCGTTGATTTATTTGTTAATCGCCGCCTGATTCTGACGCCGCTAGCAAATACCGATAAACGGGCGCTGGCAAAAATTCATTCATTTTGGGAAAAGATCGGCTCCAGCGTTTCGGTGATGTCGGTGGAGCATCACGATACCGTTTTAGCCGCCACCAGTCATTTGCCACACATACTGGCCTTTGCCTTGGTCGGTCTGTTGGGGCGCAAGGACGAACAGCGCGAGATATTTAAATACGCCGCCGGCGGTTTCAGGGATTTTACTCGCATCGCTTCCAGCGATCCGACCATGTGGCAGGACATTTGTCTGGCCAATAAACAGGAAATCCTGCCTTTGATTCGGCAGTTTCAAGCGGAATTAAGCCAAATAGAACAATTGCTGGTTGAGGATCAATCCGCGCAACTGTTCGAAACCTTTACGTATGCCAGAAATGCCCGGCAGCGTTTTCTCGATCAACAAGAAGACTAAGAAGATTAACATGTCACAAACCATTACTTTTCAAGTGCAGCCGGGTGGTAGTTTGCGCGGCGAGATCCGTGTGCCAGGCGATAAATCCATGTCACACCGTTCCATTATGCTGGGTTCGCTGGCGGAAGGCGTTACGCATGTCACCGGCTTTTTAAACGCGGAAGATGCTATCTCAACCCTGGAAGCTTTCCGGGCGATGGGCGTAAAAATTGAAGGGCCGGTCAATGGTGAAGTGACGATACACGGCGTAGGCAAACACGGTTTGCAAGCGCCGGAAAAACCTTTGTATTTGGGCAACTCCGGTACCTCGATGCGATTGCTGAGCGGTCTGTTGGCGGGTCAGCCTTTCGATATTGTGTTGACTGGCGATAAATCGTTGGAATCGCGGCCGATGAAGCGTGTCACCGCGCCTTTGGCGCTGATGGGCGCCGAGATTATTACCCAGGAAAACGGTACTGCGCCACTGCATATCAAGGGTAAGGCCGGCAAATTGCAGGGCATTCACTACGATATGCCTATCGCCAGCGCGCAGGTCAAATCCTGTTTGTTGCTGGCGGGTATGTATGCCGAAGGCGAGACCAGTGTGACTGAGCCAGCACCGACGCGCGATCATACCGAGCGGATGTTGAATGGCTTTGGTTATCCCGTTACACGTGAAGGCAGTACCGCACGCATCAACAACCACGGGAAGTTAACTGCCGCACGGATTGATGTGCCTAGCGATATTTCCTCGGCGGCGTTCTTTTTGGTCGGCGCCAGTATCGCGCCTGATTCCGATGTGACTTTGCGCCATGTCGGTATCAATCCGACGCGCACCGGTGTGATAGATATTTTGCGTTTGATGGGAGCGAATATCGAAGTATTGAATGAACGAGAAGTTGGCGGCGAGCCTGTTGCCGATTTGCGCGTGCGTTCTGCGCAATTGAAAGGGATCAATATTCCTGAACATTTGGTACCGCTGGCAATCGACGAGTTTCCAGTCTTGTTTGTGGCCGCGGCTTGTGCCGAGGGTCAGACAATTTTGACCGGAGCCGAGGAATTGCGGGTTAAGGAATCCGACCGTATCCAAGTAATGGCTGACGGTTTGCAAATTCTGGGTGTCGACGCGCAACCTACCAAGGACGGCATGGTGATTAACGGCGGCGGCCATATCGGCAGTGGCGAAGTAGAATCACACGGCGATCATCGCATAGCGATGTCGTTTTCGATTGCCGGTCTGCGGTCGTCTGGTCCCATCACAATTAAAGACTGCGCGAACGTCAATACATCGTTCCCCGAGTTTCGTGATTTAGCCACTAAACTAGGTTTGGCTCTGACGAGCTTTTAAGATGCAAGTACCGGTATTGACGATAGACGGTCCAAGCGGGGCTGGTAAAGGCACGGTTAGCCGTGCTGTTGCAAAACTTTTGGGCTGGAATTATCTGGATAGCGGCTCGATTTATCGCTCGTTAGCTGTTGCGGTCTTAAAATCGAGCGTCGAGTTAACGGACGTAGCCGCTATTTGCCGCGTCGCTGAAGCTATGTCGTTAGAATTCGATTGCGGTGACGAGTTAATCGTTAAGCTAGATGGCGCTGACATTACCAGCCAACTGGGCACCGAAACCACCGGCAATACCGCGTCCGTCATTGCCGCGTATCCGGAAGTAAGAGCAGTGTTATTGCAAAAACAAAAGGATTTTCAAAGACTTCCGGGTCTGGTTGCAGACGGTCGGGACATGGGTAGCGTGGTGTTTCAAAACGCCAAAATCAAGGTTTATTTAACCGCCAGCGCCGAGGAAAGGGCGCTTAGGCGATATAAACAGTTGATTGAAAAGGGGATTGATGCTAATCTTCCTCAAATCACTCGGGAAATAGAAGAACGCGATCGTCGCGATCAGCAGCGGGCTGCGGCTCCGCTCACCGTGCCGGAAGGTGCGCATTATATCGATTCATCCAGTTTGACTATTCAGCAAGTGATTGAACAGGTAGTAAATTTAGTCGATTAAGGCTATTGGTGGTTATCGAATTATTATCGGTGACTTTATTTTAATTTCAGAGAAGAGAAAGCTTGCTTGAGTCTTAGCAAGTTTGGGAAAGAAGAGATGGGCGAAAGCTTTGCAGAGTTGTTTGAAGAGAGTTATGCCAAGACCGAAATGCGTCCTGGCGCAATGCTAATTGGTACAGTTGTTGATATCGAAAACGAATTTGTTATCGTCAGCACACAAGCCAAATCAGAAGGGGTCATTCCTAAATGGCAATTTCTGAATGCCGACGGCGACCTAGAGGTCAATGTAGGCGACGAAATTGAGGTTGCTCTCGATTTATTTGAAGATGGCCTGGGCGCCACTCTTCTTTCCCGTGATAAAGCCAAGAAAAGTAAAGCTTGGGCGGAACTGGAAAAAGCCTTTGAAACGCAAGAAACCATCGTTGGCCGTATCAACGGCAAAGTACGAGGTGGTTTCACCGTTGCAGTTGGTGCATTACGCGCCTTCTTGCCAGGCTCACTGGTTGACGTTCGTCCTATCCGCGATACTGCTTTCCTGGAAAATCGCGATCTGGAATTTAAAGTCATCAAAATCGACCAAAAACGCAACAACGTTGTATTGTCTCGCCGTGCCGTCGTCGAAAGCGAATACAGCGCAGAGCGCGAAGAATTGGTTAAAACGCTGCAAGACGGCGCGATCGTTACCGGTATCGTTAAAAATCTCACCGATTACGGTGCGTTTATCGATCTCGGCGGCGTCGACGGTTTGCTGCACATCACCGATATGGCGTGGCGCCGTGTACGTCACCCGTCCGAGTGTGTAGAAATCGGTCAGGAAGTTAAAGTTAAAGTCCTAAAATTCGATAAAGACAAAACTCGCGTCTCGTTGGGCATGAAACAAATGGATGAAGATCCATGGCAAAACATCGCCCGCCGTTACCCAGCCGGCACTCGCGTGTTCGGTAAAGTTAATAACCTGACCGACTATGGCTGCTTCGTGGAAATCGAAGAGGGCGTTGAAGGGTTGGTACACGTATCCGAAATGGACTGGACCAACAAAAACGTCAACCCATCCAAAGTTGTCCAATTGGGCGACGAAGTTGAAGTTATGGTTCTGGAAATCGACGAAGAACGTCGTCGTATTTCACTGGGCATGAAACAATGCCGTTCTAACCCTTGGGATGAATTTGCCGCTACGCATAACAAAGGCGACAAAATCTCCGGCAAAATCAAATCGATCACCGATTTCGGTATCTTCATCGGCCTGGACGGTGGTATTGACGGTTTGGTGCATATGTCCGACATTTCCTGGAACGAGAACGACGAAGAAGCCATTCGCAATTACAAAAAAGGCGATGAAGTTGAGACTGTGATTCTGGCTGTTGACTCCGAGCGTGAGCGTATCTCCCTGGGTATCAAGCAACTGGAACAAGATCCTTTCCAAAACTACATTGCTGTTCATGAAAAAGGCAGCTTAGTCAAAGGCGTCATCAAAGAAATCGATGCTAAAGGTGCGGTTGTGACCTTGGCCGATAACGTCGAAGGCTACTTGCGCGCTTCCGAAATTCAACGTGACCGCGTCGAAGATGCGCGTACCTTGTTGAAAGAAGGCGAAGAGATCGAAGCCAAGTTTGTCGGCGTCGACAAAAAGACTAAATCTATTTCTCTGTCTATCAAAGCGAAAGACGTCGAAGAAGAGTCAAATGCCATTAAAGATTACTCGTCACAAAATGCTGGCACAGCCACATTGGGCGACATCTTTAAACAAATGGACAAGTAGTAAAACCATCTCCAAGGGTGGCATGACTAGCTCATGTCACCCTTTTTTGATTATTCAGGGCTGGATGTGACGAAATCAGAATTGATAGAGATGCTGGCACGAAAGCAGCCTCATCTCGCGCTTAAAGATGTTGAATTAGCAGTTAGATGCGTTGTTGATCACTTGAGCGATACGCTGGCAAGTGGCGAGAGGATAGAAATTAGAGGTTTTGGTAGCTTTTCCTTGCATCATCGTTCCGCTCGACTGGGACGCAACCCCAAAACCGGTGATTCCGTATCTTTAACAGAAAAGCATGTGCCGCATTTTAAACCGGGAAAGGAGTTACGGGATATGGTTGATGCTTCCAGGGAGAAATTTAAAATTGTCGATTGATAGCATACTTACTCTTAATGCTAATAACCGGCAACGGCGCGATACTCGCGTTAAGTTAAGTTGATTTTTGAGTGGTGACTCAGTCACCACTTATCTTTCCCTCCTCCTTCAAATTAGAGCTAAGTCCGAAGGCTTAAATTTCTATCAGGCCAGTGGCAGTGAGCGCTTTCGATCATTTTTACAGCTACGATCCAGGTTATGGTTACAGTCTTGACGATTTGTTAAGTGTTCCCCCACCGCAGGAAGTGCGCAATTTCAGTCAATTCTGGCGGGAAAAATATCAAAAAACCTTACTAGCTTCTCCGCTGTTATCATTGAATTATCAATGTTTACGCGCCGGCTACCGGGTTTACGACATAAATTATCGATCCACGGACGGCTACGATATTGGCGGATGGCTGCTGGAGCCTGATTCCCAAATTATTACGCAAGCCATTGTTGTTGGGCATGGTTACGGTGGCAGAGAGCAGCCGGATTACCATTTAAGAATACCCGGCGCGGCATTGCTTTTTCCTTGTTTTCGCGGCATTTCCCGTAGCCGTTGCGATCGCTTGCCCGAACAACCTAACCAACATGTTGTACACGGCGTTGACGACCCTGAGAGTTACGTAATCGGCGGGTGTGTAGAGGATCTATGGCTGGCTGTATCCGCGCTAATAGATCATTACCCGGCAGTTACCGATAGTATCGGCTACATGGGCATCAGTTTCGGCGGCGGTATCGGTGCGTTGGCGGCTCCTTGGGATGCTAGAATAAAAAGGATTCATCTCAATGTGCCAACCTTTGGCAATCAACCCTTGCGCCTAAGCTTGCCGACTAGCGGTAGTGCGGCCGCGTTAAGAGCTTACAGCCAACACCATCATCACGTGTTTGACACATTAGCCTATTACGATGCAGCAGTTTGCGCGCGCTATGCCTTGCAACCGTTGCATGCAGCTGTCGCACTGTTTGATCCTGTCGTTGCGCCACCGGGACAGTTCGCAATCTATAATGCTTGGGCTGCGGAAAAAGTCCTCTTCGTGCTCGATGCCGGGCATTTCGATTACCCCAGACAGTTCGAGCAGGAACGGCAGCTTATTGATGCATTGCAGAGATTTTTCGGAGTAACATCACTTTAATTTATGAACCGCGAATATCATCACTGGTATAGCCCGCGCTTGGGTAGAGACATGGAGTTTCTGGTTTTTGGTCATGCCGGCGCCAAAGTGTTGATTTTTCCAACTAGAGACGGCCGTTTTTACGAGTACGAAAACCTTGGCATTGTCGAGCGTTTGCGTAATAAAATCGAAGCCGGGCACATACAGTTGTTCTGCGTTGATAGTATCGACCACGAAACCTTCTATTGCTTTTGGCGGCGGCCGGAAGACCGCATTCAGCGGCACATGTTTTTCGAAGACTATGTGTTGAACGAAATTATGCCGTTCATGGCCTTGAAAAATCCGCATCCCTGCGTCATTGCCCACGGTTGCAGTTTAGGCGGTTATCATGCAGCCAATATCGCTTTCAGGCATCCGCATTTGTTTAAAAAATTGGTGGCGTTTTCCGGACGTTTCGACCTTACGCTGGAAGTCGAATGTTTCAAAAACTTGTTTGACGGCTATTACGACGATCATGTCTATTTTCATACGCCAAGCCATTTTTTACCGAACCTGAGTTGCGAAACGCAACTAACGCATTTACGGCAAATGGAGATTACGCTGGTAATTGGTAAGGATGACCCTTTTTTGCAGAACAATCATGAATTGAGTCAAGTACTGATGCAGAAGGGTATTCGTCATGCGCTGTACGAATGGGAAGGACGTGCGCATCAAGGCCACTATTGGCGGCGTATGGCACCTCTGTATATTTGATAGACTGCTGATTTCCACTTAAGTGAATTATTTTGCGCATGACTAAACGTATTTTACTGGTCTTGTTGTTGACCATTCTGATTCTGGGCGGCTTGTTTGGCATGAAATTTTTTCAGATCAAACAAGCCATCAGGCAGGCGCAAGTACCGCCGCCTCCGCTGATCGCTGTTGCGGAAGTTAAAACGGAGCAATGGCCTGCTTCATTGACGGCGGTCGGCAGTTTACGCTCGGTGGCAGGCATTAATATCAGCAATGAAGTGGCCGGACAAATCAAGGCGATTCATTTCGAATCCGGGCAAGCAGTCAAGCAAGGTCAGTTGTTAATCGAATTGGATAACGCAACTGATCAAGCGGAATTGCAAGGTCTGCAAGCCGAGCAACGCTTGGCGCAAATTCGTTATCAACGCAGCGTTCAATTGATAGATAAAAAATTTATAGCTCAATCCGATTACGACCAAAACAAAGCCTTGCTTGAAGAAGCAAGCGCCGCCGTCAGTAGCAAACAAACTTTGATTGCCAAGAAACAGATAAAGGCACCTTTTGGCGGCGAACTAGGTATACGTCAGGTGGATATAGGCCAATACCTGCCGGTCGGCTCCGCTATCATTTTGTTGCAAAAGTTGGATCCGATCCTTCTGGATTTCAGTCTGCCGGAACGTTATTTGAGCCAGATCAGCGTGGGTCAGTCAGTAACGGTCAACGTTCAGGCTTATCCCGATGACGCTTTTAGCGGTGAGATCATGGCGATTAGTCCGGCCGTGGAGCAACAAAGTCGCTCTTTGAAAGTACAAGCGCGCTTAAGAAATCAGGATAGACGGTTGCATCCCGGTATGTTCGCCCAAGTGCAAATCGTTTCCGGGCATCAGAACGCGGTATTAACCGTGCCGGATACGGCTGTAACCTACAATCCCTACGGCGAGTCCGTGTTTTTTTTGGTGAATGACGACAAAGGCTTTACCGTACAAAACCGGCAGGTGCAAACCGGGCAAAGCCGGGCGGGTAGGGTAGAGATTATTAGCGGGCTCAGTGCCGGCGATAAGGTTGTTAGTGCAGGGCAGGTCAAATTACGCAACGGCATGCCGGTTGCTGTAGATAAGCAAGCGGCGCCAGGCGAGCGCGGGGCCGTGCAGTGAAGTTTACCGATCTATTCATTCAACGGCCGGTGTTGGCCAGCGTAGTCAGTCTGTTGATACTGATTCTCGGATTGCGGGCGTTGACGGTACTGGAGCTGCGGCAATACCCGGAAACCGAAAACACCGTGGTGACGATTACCACCTCGTATCCTGGTGCGGGCAGCGAGCTGATCAAGGGGTTTATCACGACACCCTTGCAGCAAGCCATTGCCGAAGCTAACGGTATCGATTATCTATCCTCAAGCAGCCGCCAAGGCAGTTCGGTAATCGAGGCGCATATGCGCCTGAACTACGACCCGAACGCCGCCGTCGCGGAAATCCAGGCAAAGGTGGCCAGCCAGCGCAACGTCCTGCCGGCCGAAGCCGAGGACCCAGTCATCACCTCGCAGACCGGCGACGACACGGCTTTGATGTATATCGCGCTGTACAGCGATACCTTGCAAGCGGCGCAGCTCAGCGATTACATGCTGCGGGTGGTTCAGCCCAAGCTGCAAGCGGTGGCCGGCGTCGGCAAAGCCGCGATGTTGGGCAATAAGACTTTTGCGATGAGGATTTGGCTGGATCCGGAGCGGATGGCGGCATTGGAAGTCACCGCTGGCGAAGTCGATCAAGTCCTGCGCGCAAACAATTACCTGTCGGGGGTGGGAGGCACCAAGGGCAATTACGTCAAGCTCGATTTAGGTGCCACCACCGATGCGGTGAACCAACAGCAGTTTCAACAATTGGTTGTCAGCAATCGCGGCGGTACATTGGTGCGGCTGGCCGACATCGCCAATATCGAACTGGGTAGCGAAGATTACGATTCGGTAGACTGGTACAAAGGCAAAATGGCGATTTTCATGGGTATAGAGCAAGCACCCGGTGCCAATCCGCTCACTGTCGCTAAAGCCGTTAAACACCAATTGCAAGAAATAGAGCGGGATTTGCCCGATGCGATGCATATCTTGTTGCCGTATGACGCCAGCCAATTTATCGACGATTCCATCCATGAGGTATTCAGCACCCTGTTGGAAGCCGTGGCTATCGTTTTGGTGGTGATCTTTTTGTCCCTTGGCTCCTTGCGAGCCGCCTTAATCCCGGCGGTGACCGTACCTTTGTCTTTGGTGGGCGGCGCTTTTTTGATGTTGGCGATGGGATTTTCCCTGAATTTGTTGACCATGCTGGCCATGGTTTTGGCCATCGGATTGGTGGTCGACGATGCTATCGTCGTGGTGGAAAACATTCACCGGCATATCGAGGATGGCCACACTCGGATGCAGGCCGCCATTGAGGGCGCGCGCGAACTCAGTTTACCTGTCATCGCGATGACCACCACCTTGGTTGCGGTATACGCGCCGATCGGTTTCATGGGCGGGTTGGTGGGCACCTTGTTTACCGAGTTCGCTTTTTCGCTGGCCGGCGCGGTGTTGATTTCCGGTGTGGTCGCGCTGACCTTGTCGCCGATGATGAGTTCGCGCTTTCTGAAAGACGCCGGCCAGCCCGGACGTTTCGAATTGGCTGTCGAGCATTTTTTCGACGGCCTGGCCCGGGTCTATTTGCGTTTACTGCACAAGGTACTGGAATTTCCGGCGGCAATTATGATGTTTGCATTGCTGGTTCTGGTCAGTATTTATTTCATGTTCACGTTGTCCAATAAGGAGTTGGCGCCCACCGAAGATCAAAGCTTTTTGTTTGCGATTTCCACCGCGCCGCAAACGGCAACTTTGAAATACAACGAGGTCTACGCGCGCGAGTTGATCAAACAGTTTGAGAGCGTTCCTGAGCACGAAGAAAGTTTTTTGATCATGGGTTTCGGCGGCGATGCCAATACCGTATTTAGCGGTTTCAAAATGCCGTCCACATTTCAGCGCCAGCGTTCATTGCCGCAAATTGTGCCGGAATTGCAAAGCAAAGTGGATAAAGTGGCCGGTTTTCAGAGCGCGGTGATTCCGCCGCCCAGTTTGCCCGGTTCCGGCGGCGGACTGCCGATGCAGTTTGTGATCACCAGCGATGCCGATTACGTCAAGCTCGATCAAGCCGCCGATCAATTATTGGATAAGGCTATGCAAAGCGGGCAATTTGCCTTTCTGATGAAAGACGTTTCCTTCAATCGACCGAAATCGACACTGGTGATTGACCGCGATCGTGCAGCCGACCTTGGCATCACCATGCAGGATATAGGCAGTAACTTGGCCACTTTGCTGGGCGGGCAGTATGTCAACCGTTTTAGTTTGCAAGGCCGCAGTTATAAAGTGATTCCGCAGGTGGAGGATGCTTCCCGCCTGGATGTCGGTAAACTGGATTCTTACTATCTGCGTACCGCCTCCGGCGCGCAAATACCGTTGTCCTCGCTGGTAAAAATCGAAAAAACGGTAGAACCCGGCAAACGTAGCCAGTTTCAGCAGTTAAATAGTCTGACTGTCAGCGGCATGGTAATTCCAGGCGTTGGTTTGGGCGATGCAATGGCCGGATTGGAAAAAATTGCCCGTGACGTATTTCCGCGCGGTTTTGGTTGGGATTACACCGGCGAATCCCGGCAATATTTGCAGCAGGGCAATGTATTGATTCTCACCTTCTTCATGGCGCTGCTGATTATCTATTTGGTGTTGGCCGCGCAATTCGAAAGTTGGCGCGATCCTTTGATCATTTTAATTTCGGTGCCGCTATCCATTGCCAGCGCGATGGCGTTTCTGATGCTAGGTTTTGCGACTGTCAATATTTACACACAGGTGGGACTAATAACCCTGATCGGTTTGGTCGCTAAGAACGGCATTTTGATCGTCGAGTTTGCCAATCAGTTGCAAATTCGCGACCGGATGGATAAGCATTCAGCCATCGAACAGGCCTCCAGTATTCGCTTGCGGCCTATCTTGATGACGACTGTAGCGATGATCGTGGCAATGTTGCCTTTGTTGCTGGCCACAGGGCCCGGCGCCGCCAGCCGGTTTGCAATCGGCTTGGTGATCGCTACCGGTTTAGGCTTGGGCACCCTGTTTACTTTGTTTGTGGTGCCGGCTTTTTATTTGCTGTTGGCTGGCGATCATAATGTGGCGCAATCGGATTAAGCAATCGATTTGCCTGAGGTTTTCCCGGTTCTAAGTCAGGTAAAGCCGTTATTACTTGCCGTTGATTTTAGCGGACCGAATCCGTACAGCCTCGTCTTTGGCTAAGGATGAGCCGCCATAAGTTTATCTGACGGTCGTGCAAAGATTCTATCCCCGATTAAGCGGGTTCGGCTCGATGATCCGAGCGCGCCAACAATTTTTCAAATTCCTCTGCGGGCATCGGTTTGGCGAATAGATAGCCTTGCCCGAAATCGCAGCCGATTTGTTTGAGCAAGTCGCACTGCGCCTGAGTTTCCACGCCTTCAGCGATGACTTTTATGCCAAGTTTATGCGCCATTACGATCATCGCTTCGCATAGCACCATGTCGCTGGATTCCGGGCTTAAATTGCGCACGAAAGATTGATCGATCTTGAGATAATCGATGTCGAATTTTTTCAAATACGACAGTGACGAGTAGCCGGTGCCGAAGTCGTCGAGTGCTACTTGCGTACCGTTATCTCTAAATTTAAGTAGTTGATTGCTGATATTTTCTCCGGCCTCCATCAACAAGCCTTCGGTAATTTCTATGACGATGGCGTCGCCAGGCAAGCCGAGGCGGGCCAAATGCGCAAACCACGCTATGTGTTGCGAGCCGGCGCCTTTAAACTGAACCGGCGACTTGTTCACGCTGATTTGAAAGTTCGGATGATAAGTATCACGCCAATGCGCGGCTTGGTTGGCAGCTTGCAGATATACCCAATCGCCAATTTCGATGATTTGTCCCGTATCCTCGGCAATCGGGATAAATTCCGCCGGGCTTATCAAGCCGTGTTTGGGATGCAGCCAGCGTATAAGGGCTTCCGCCTTGCGGATATCGCCTGTGGCTAAATCCACTATGGCTTGGTAATGTACTTTTAACTGATTGTCCGCCAATGCCTGATGTAAATCGTTAGACAGTCGCACCCTGGCGTTAGCCCTATCTTGCAGCGCAGGGGTGTAATAGTGAAAACAATTTCGGCCTTGACGTTTTGCGGCGTACATTGCCTGATCGGCGTTGCGGAGCAGAGCGGGCAGATCGGCGGCATCTTGGGGATAAACGGTAATCCCGATGCTGGCGGAAATGTAAGCCAGTTCGTCGTTTAAACGATAGGGTGCCGCTAAACTGTCCAACAGTTTCCGCGCGATACGCTCAATGCAATCTATTTCGTCAAGTTCGTTCAAAATTATCATAAACTCATCGCCGCCCAGACGCCCCACGGTATCTGTCTCACGCACGCAACTCAGCATGCGTCCGGCGGCGTCTATCAGCAAAAAATCGCCGATGTCGTGGCCGAGGGCGTCGTTAACTTCCTTAAAACCGATCAAGGTCGATGAATAACAGCGCAATCGGCTTTCGTGTCCGTAGCGATTTTTTGATTTCCTCTTTCAGGCGGTTGCGCACCATTTGCCGGTTGGGTAAATCTGTTAATACGTCGTAGTTTGCCTGCCGCCAGATTAAATCGTCGTGTTGCTTCTTTTCGGTGATGTCGGAAAACATGCCAACCCGGCGATGCAGTGAGCCGTCATCGTGGTAGATACTGTTGATAGATAACCACTGCACGTAGGTTTCGCCGTTTTTGTGTCTGCTCCATAACTCTCCCTGCCAATTGCCGGTTGTTTCCAGCGCTTGCCAGACCGCTTCGTAATTTGAGTTATTTTGCTTGTCGGGAATGAGGATTTTTGGGTTTTTGCCGATTGCCTCAGCGGCCGAGTAGCCGGTTATCGCCGTGAAAGCCGGGTTTATCGAAATTATATTGTTATCTGCATCAAGCACCATCATGCCTTCGTTGCTGGCTTGATAAACCAGCGCGGCGATTTTCATTTCTTCTTCGGCGTGCTTTCGCGCGCTGATGTCTTCGACGATGGACCAGATATATTGCTGGTTATCCGAGCCCTTCACCAGCATGCCGTTTAAGCATAGCGGCACCAGGCTGCCATCTTTACGCAGATATTCTTTTTCATAGGGCCCGTAATGACCGGTGGAGCCGATTTCCTGTAACTGCGCGGCTTCTTCTGTTTGGTATTTTTTGGGAGTCAGCGCCCAGTAATCTAAGTTCCGCAGTTCTTCCTCCGAGTAGCCGCAGATGCGGCGAAAGGCATCGTTGAATTCGATGTAGCGGCCGTTCAAATCGTTGAGTGCAATCCCCAGCGGAGATAGCTCGAAAAGGCCGCGCAATTTTTCGGAATCGGATTGCAGTCTGCGCAGAGTGCGAATCAACAGCCATGAGCAGACACTAGAGGTAACTAAAAAGATCGTGATTAGGGTTGCGGCAATCCTGACTTCCTTGTGCCAACTCCTTAAGTAATCGTCTTCGCTGAGACCGACATCGATGTAGAACGGATACCTGTCGAATTTTAAATAGGCGTGAATATGGGGGGAGCCATCTGCGTTACGGTAGATGCCTTTGCCGGGGTCGGCTTGTAAGGCGTGTGCGAAGGATGCCGACAAGGTCCGGCTGCCGATGTTTTCATCAGTCAGCTCCTCTGTCGGGTATCCGCCAATCAAAGCAAAATCCTGGTCCAGTAGACTAATGGTCGTGCTGGGTCTGGCCTCGAGAGGCGAGAGAACATGCTCGAGATGCCGAAGACGAATTTCGGCAAACACTGCGCCGGCAAAACTTTGTTCCGGATGCCGTATCTGTCTGGCAAAAACGATAAGCCATTGTTTGCTGGTTTTTTCAAAGACCGGTTTGGCAATGAAAAGCCCGGTTTGCGTGGCGTCCCGTAGGCTCCGATAAAACTCCGGGCCGGCATAATTTGTCTCGGGTAACAACGAAAAATCCGATGCACAACTTAAATCACCATGTTCATCTATGAACCCGAGCTTATCGACATCGGGTAGGCGCTGCTTTTCGGTGTTAAGCAATCCGGCGATGAGCTTAAGGTCTGTTGCATTTAAAACTATTTGCCGTTCGATCTGTTCGGCCGCGATTTGCAAAACCATATCGGTTCGGTCTATTAAACCGCTGAGCGAATACTCCAGAATTTGCGCTAAATTCCGTGCGTCGGCAGCGGTGAGTTGCGCCGAATGTTGTCTGCTTTGATAGAGTGAGAATGCCGAGAAGGAAACGATGGCTAAATTCAGCAGGAATAAGGCGAGGAATAGTAGTTTGATAAGACCGCTGGGGGTAGACGTACCGAGAGAGGGTTTAGCATCCCGCATTTCAATCGACTCTGAATCCAATTCCAATTACCTCAACTTGGCCGGGACGGATTGGCGCCCCGGCGCGTTCTTGCCAAACAATATAACCTTAATAATATCCGGTTTTTAAGTTTTCAGCGGGTAATGTGCCGAGGGTTCTGTATTCCTTCTGCCGGCAGCAGTATCCAGCGGCAATGGAACCGATAAATTTGCAAGATTTTGGTGTTGTTTCAAGCAAAAAAAGAGAAGACGATCAGGACTCGTCAACCGCCAAGGCCAGATTGGCCAAAAGCTGTAACGCATCCCGGTATTGGATTTCGGAATCGGCTCTAACCGTTGCATGCGCAACTTTACGGCCTTTGCGCGGGGTTTTGTCGTATAAATGAAGATGCGCGTTGGGAATGCTTAACAGTTTCGCGTCGTCGGCCAGACCGCCAATAAAATTCACCATGCCGGCATAACCGCGCGGCTTGGTGGAGCCTAGCGGTAAGCCTAGGATCGCGCGCAAGTGATTTTCAAATTGACTGGTTTCTGAGCCTTCTATCGTCCAG
>CAZGUM010000061.1:0-16814 GCA_964529085.1 uncultured Methylomonas sp.
CCGGCTGATGGTCAGCGCTTTTTCACCTACGGTCAGCGTATCGCCGATTTTCAGATGTAGCGTCTGCAAAACGCGTTTGTCCACCCAGGCCGAGCCCGCTTCCGGGCCTTTACCGACGACAGTTTCATCCTGAGATTCAGCATCGCTGGTTTTCAATTTGCCGCGTAGCGGGTAACCGCCGCTGACAGACTTTACCGAGGCCAGCAGCATTTCCTGGTTTTCCAACAAAACGCTGGCAAACTCGCTGGTCTGCGAGTGGGACAAGCCCAATTCGCGGGCCTTGACCAGCCAGATTTCGTCGATCAGCGCCGGGGCAGCCACCACCAGATCGCCGGCTAAAAACTCGGCGGCTTGTACCGTCATGGTCCGCTGCAGCCGGTCCGCAAACAGCGATATCGCAGTGGAACTGCTCACCGCAATCAGTAAAGCCAGCAGCAGCAAAGTCAACTCCCCGGAACGGCTATCGCGCCATAGCAGCTTTAGCGCCAGATTGAAGCGCTTCATACCATGCTCCCGGCATCCAGGCGAATGGTGCGTTGACAACGTCCGGCCAGAGACATGTCGTGAGTCACTAAGATCAAGGTGGTGTGCTGTTCCTGATTGAGTTCGAACAGCAGATCGATAATATGCGCGCCGGTCTTGCTGTCCAGATTGCCCGTCGGCTCGTCGGCGAACAAAATTGCCGGTCGCGTGACAAAGGCCCGCGCCAAGGCCACCCGTTGTTGTTCGCCGCCGGACAACTGTCTGGGTGTGTGGGTCAGACGATGCGATAAACCCACCCTATCCAAAAGCGCGCGGGCGGCCACCTCGGCTTGAGCATCTCCACTGAGCTCCAGCGGCAGCATCACGTTTTCCAGGGCCGTCAAACCCGGCAAAAGTTGAAAGGATTGAAATACGAAACCGACCAATTCGTTGCGCAATAAGGCGCGGCCGTCTTCGTCCAGCTTGGTCAAATCGCGGCCATTGACTACCACTCTACCGGTGCTGGGTGTATCCAGCCCGGCCAGCAAACTGAGTAAGGTGGATTTGCCGGAACCGGACTCGCCGACAATCGCGAGACTCTCGCCCGGCTTGATGATTAAATTCACCGATGACAAGATATGTAAAATGCCTTCGGAAGTCGGAACCGTTTTGCCGAGTTGTTCGGTGACGATAATCGGGGAATTGGTCTTATCAATATGAGTATTTAACATGTATAGCGTGATCCTTGCTGTTGTCCTAAGTGTGTTGCCGGTAACCGCATTCGCGAAATCGATAGTGGTGTTGGGTGACAGTATTAGTGCCGGTTACGGCATCGAAGTTCAGCACGGCTGGGTGGCATTGCTGCAAAACAAGCTGGCCGACTTGCATAGCAGCTATATTATCAGCAACGAAAGCATCAGCGGCGACACTTCGGCCGGCGGTTTAGCCCGGCTGGAGCAAATTTTATCGCGGCACAAACCGGATATTTTATTGCTGGAACTGGGCGCCAACGATGGTTTGCGCGGTTTGTCGCCGCCGGAAATGAAAAACAATCTGACCGAAATCGTCCGGCGTTCGCAAAAAATCGGCGCCAAGGTGATGTTGCTGGGCATGAAGATCCCGCCCAATTACGGCAAGCGTTATGTCGAGATGTTTTACGAGGTTTATCCGCAACTATCCGCGGAATTGAAGATTCCGTACGTGCCGTTTATCCTGGAAGAGGTGGCATTAAACCCCGAGATGATGCAGGCTGACGGCCTGCATCCAAATGAACTGGCTCAACCGGTGATAGGGGAGAAAATCTGGGGATATTTGCAACCGTTGCTATAGAAACCAATGGCTATTTTGCCGCCAACGCTTGTTTGAAGGCCGGCAATTGCCGGTAACCCGCGATTTCCCCGGCTGTAAACCGCCATTTCATTTTTTTTTGCAGACGTTGCTGCTCGCGCGGCTCCAGCCAAAAACTCAAAATTCTAACCAGATAATTCCGCAGCAAATACAGCGGGATACCGGCTATATTATTCCCGGCAGGCGCTTCGGCATACGCCAGTACCTGACAACGGCCCACGTCGAACATCCAACGGCAAACATAGCTTTTAGTCATACGTTCCGGAATATTGCAGTGATACAGCAAGGCTTCCGGCACGTACCAAAACTGGCCGCCGCCGCGCCGAAAGCGGCCCATGTATTCGGTGTCTTCCGTAAACGGCACCGACGTTCCCGGCCCGAGCTCCTCGCGAAACCAACCGTTTTTGGCCACGGCCTTAGCTCTCAACGCGGTATTGACACCGCCCGGAATGACTTGTTCGTCCAACAACGCCTGAGTCATACCGAAATCGCGGGTATTGGTGATACCGCGCGGCAATGCAAATTCGCCTTCGGTATGCAGCCAGGCTGGTATCTCGCCCAGCCATTTGGGTAACACTTTGCCGGCAAAACCGTCGATTTGCGGATGCGCGGCGGCGGCATCGATGTAAGCCTGCAACCAGCTTGCTTGGGGTTCGACATCGTCGTCGGTGAACACCAGCAATTCACCTTGCGCTTGCTCTATTGCCCGGTTCAGCGCGCGGGACTTGCCCGGAATGGGTTCCGCTAAGCAATAAACCGGCAACCGCCCCCGCGCCGCCTCGGCCGCGATCACCGCGACGGTATCGTCGCTGCTGCCGTTATCGACCATCAGCAACTCCCAGCTGGTATCGCTATTCAGCCGCATGGCGGCCAATGCGTCGAACAAGCGCGGCAAGATCGACGCTCTGTTGCGGGTGCTGATAATCACGGAGGCGTTTAACATAGGTTGCAGACCGAGTTTAGAATGTTGGATTAAGCAATATTACAGCGGATGATCGAAATAATCGCCATCGATCCCGCTGCGGTACCAATTTTGCGAAATGTTGTCGGCTAGCGGCGGCTCGCGATAGATCAGATAGCGATTGCCGCGCGACGGCACCGCCTCATAGCCAAGACTGCGGAACAGACTGGTCAATGACGGCGAGGCTACTTCCATACTGGCCCAGCTAATGCCGTTCTCTCGCCAATAGGCAAATAGATAATACAGCATGGTCTGCAACGCCGGCTCGTCGTCCAAGGGATAAAACACATCGCGCAATACCGCCATGCTGATAGCATCGCCAAAGCTTTGCTGATGCCAGATAGCATAAGCCCGCAACTTACCGGCGGCATCCCGCAGTGCGAACAATCTTAACGGACAGGTTGGGAAATCGAATAAACGCCAGTTTAAATAACGGCTGCTGCGTTCCAGACAGGAGAGATAGCCGGCTTTGGCCCGATCCCATAATTCATCGAACTCGGCATCGCAACGCGAAACCTCCGCAAACGTAAAGCCGCCGCTACGCAATTTGACATTGCGTAAGCGCAAGTTGAGGTCGAACATACTGCCTAGCAGATGCCCCAGGGTTTTTCCGGCCCGTTTTTCCCAGGAACCGCTATAACCGACCCGCAGGCGAAAAAAATCGTTATCGGTGCCGCCGATCTCGGCAAATCCGCATTTTTTGAACGCTTTTTGGGTAATCACGCCGGCGGTCACGGTACCGTTGAATGGTGCAAACTCCAGGCTGTGCTCAATCAACTTGGTAGCTAAGCCCTGGCCGCGAAATTGCTGATCGACGCTGGTGTTGGACCCGAATGCAATAGATACGGATTCCCCTTGCAACCACCAAGGTTGCACAAACATGGCGCGGAAACCGACCAAGCGTCCACTGTGCCAAACCCCAACGCCGACGCACGGCAGCGTTTCTTGCCAAGGATTCTGTAAGATGCGACGCTCGAACCATTGCCGGATATATTCCGGATGTTGCTGAAACTCGTCGAAATTAGCAATGGCAATCCGGACACAATCCGGAATATCCGCCCGTTGAATCGGTCCATAAACAAAATGCTCTGCGGCTGCGGACATATACGCTTCCCAATAACAATACTGATGATCAGAAGATAGGCTAAAAACTCAATTAAGGTACACGCATAATCAGGTTCGCGGTTTGCTTGACGAACACCGCCATTATCGACGCAATCTTTACTTAATACCAAGCCCGGCAATGCATTACCCCAAAGCAAAGATACTGTGCGCAATTGAGATAAATCGCGTATTGCCGGTAGCGATTTTGGACGGTGACAAGGCGATGGCCTTGGAACTTGAGAGGGGGGAAGGCTTACCGGCAGGAACGCGGCATCTTGACAGCCGCCGCCGAGCGAAAACCCGCCGGCGGAAAACAGCTAATCGATAATTCAGTACAAGCCGGCATTTATTGCGGTGTTGCGTTTTTTCAATCCCAGAAGACCCAAAACGCCGCTAAGAAATAGCCACACCGCGGTAGGCAGGGCTGCTTTTAACGCATCAGCGTTGGTTTCGTCGATCAAAGGCTCGAATGCGAAGTTTAGCCGTCCGAAAAAATCGAATTGCGTAAGCAGACTGCCGAGCGCATCCGCTCTGGACAAAGCTTGCCGAAATGCATATACGGCCTGGCTTTTGACCTGAGTAAACAGCGATAGGGCATAATCCTGAAAGACAGATTCGCGTAACTGCACCACCGCTAGCGCTTGATAAGAATTTGGCAAATCCGGCGTAGTCGATTTTAGGAACTCGGCCGAGTTGGGGCTAAGATCGGTGCCCGCAGCCTGCGAAAGCTGAATTCCCCAAAAAGATAGGCCTATAAAAAATATCGCCGAAAGCAGCGGCTTATGTTTGTCCATGTTAAAACCCCAGAATTAATCAATTATTTAAGAGGTGAAACCCTAATACCGGAAAAACTGCTAACTAATTGAATTAGCGCGGCTTCGCGGCAAAGGCGTCCGTCAAACTAAGGATAGCACTATATATGCCATTTTCAAGAGCATGATTTATATAAATATTTTTCGGGCGTGCCGCGCGTTCTGCTTAGTTTAAGACAAGCACTGCCAACTTACTGTTGCTAACACAACAACTTAGCCGCCGGCCAATGCACTGAAATGCCAAGCCAACCTCCCCGAAAGCGGGAAAAATGTTTCGCTGCTTGCCAAACTCGCGGTCCGAACGACGCCATTTCAATTCGGCCTGCCATTCGACGGTTTTACAGTTGAAAGATAGCCATAACTTGTTAGAGTAGTAAGCAAGTTACTGAAAACGCGGACTCGGGAGCATCATGTTACGCAAAATATTGATCGCCAATCGCGGCGAAATTGCTGTCCGTATCATTCGGGCTTGCGCGGAAATGGGCATACGTTCAGCCGCCATCTATTCGGAAGCCGATCGCTTTGCCCTGCACGTTAAAAAGGCCGACGAATCCCATTACATCGGCAGCGAACCGCTGGCCGGCTACTTGAATATCTATAGTCTGGTGGATTTGGCCTTGCGTACCGGCTGCGATGCGATTCATCCGGGCTATGGTTTTTTATCGGAAAATGCTCAGTTTGCGCGCGCCTGCCAGGAACGCGGTTTGGTGTTTATCGGGCCTTCCGCGGAAGTGATTCAACGCATGGGCGACAAAACCGAGGCCCGCAGCGCAATGATCGCCGCCGGTTTGCCGGTCACGCCCGGCTCGGACGGCAATCTGGATAGTGTCGAGCACGCCTTGCAGGTGGCGGAACAAATCGGGTATCCGATCATGCTGAAAGCCACTTCCGGCGGTGGCGGCCGCGGCATCAGGCGTTGCGACAATCCGGACGAACTGCGGCAAAACTACCAACGGGTAATTTCCGAAGCCACCAAAGCCTTCGGTAGCGCCGACGTGTTTCTGGAAAAATGCGTGGTTAACCCGATTCATATCGAAGTACAGGTATTGGCCGACCATTTCGGCAACACCATCCATCTTTACGAGCGCGATTGCTCGGTGCAGCGACGCAACCAAAAACTGATCGAAATTGCGCCATCGCCGCAATTGGAAGAGGCTCAACGTCAGTATCTGGGCGGTTTGGCGGTAATGGCTGCCAAAGCAGTGGGTTACACCAACGCCGGCACCGTCGAGTTCCTGCTGGACGCCGACGGCCGTTTTTATTTCATGGAAATGAATACCCGGGTACAAGTCGAGCACACCATCACCGAAACCATTACCGGCGTGGATATTGTCGAAGAACAAATACGCGTCGCCGCCGGCCTGCCGCTACGTTTCAAGCAGGAAGAAATCGTCAGGCGCGGTTACGCGATTCAATTCCGCGTCAACGCCGAAGATCCGAAAAATAATTTCCTGCCCAGTTTCGGCCATATATCCCGTTACTACGCCCCTGGCGGTCCGGGCGTGCGCACCGACACGGCAATATACACCGGTTACGAGGTACCGCCGTTTTACGATTCGATGCTGGCCAAAGTCATCGTCAGCGCGATGACCTGGGAAGACGCGATTAATCGCGGCGAGCGCGCATTAAAGGACATGGGCTTGTTCGGGATCAAAACCACGATCCCCTATTACTTAAAAATTCTCGGTCATCCGGACTTTCGCCGCGGCCGTTTCAACACCGGCTTTGTCGAAGCGAACCCCGATCTGATCAATTATTCAAACAAGCCGCGACCGGAAATTCTGGCCAGCGTGCTGGCGGCCGTCGTGGCCTCTCATACCGGCCTGTAAGCCAAAGGACACTGCAATGAGTAAAGTTTACGTAACCGACGTTATCCTCCGCGACGCCCACCAATCATTAATTGCCACCCGCATGCGCACCGAAGACATGCTGCCGGCCTGCGCCATGCTGGACGATATTGGCTACTGGTCGCTGGAATGCTGGGGCGGCGCCACTTTCGATGCCTGCCTGCGCTTCTTAAAAGAAGACCCCTGGGAACGTTTGAGCAAACTGAAAGCCGCCTTGCCCAATACCAAACTGCAAATGCTGCTGCGCGGCCAAAACTTGCTCGGCTACCGGCATTATTCCGACGACGTGGTGCGCAAGTTCGTCGAAACTGCTGCCAGCAACGGCATGGACGTGTTCAGGATCTTCGATGCGTTGAACGACATCCGCAACCTGGAAACCGCTATCGAAGCCACCAAAGCAGCCGGCAAGCACGCCCAAGGCACAATCTGCTATACCACCAGCCCGGTGCACGACATCGCCAGTTTTATTAAATTGGGCAAGGGCCTGGCCAACCTGGGCTGCGATTCGATTGCCATCAAGGACATGGCCGGCCTGTTGACACCCTATATTGCCGGCGAACTGGTCAAGGCTCTGAAAGACGCCGTCGATCTGCCGCTGCATCTGCATTGCCACGCCACCGCCGGCTTGGCGGAAATGTGTCAGATTAAAGCTATCGAAGCCGGCTGCGAACACGTCGATACTGCTTTATCCTCCTGGGCCGGCGGCACCAGCCATCCACCCACCGAATCTTTGGTCACCGCCTTACGCGGCACAGAATACGACACCGGCCTTGATTTGGATAAACTGCAAGAGGCGAATCAATATTTCGCGGAAGTGCGAAAAAAATATCGCCGCTTCGAAAGCGAATTTACCGGTATAGACACCCGCGTGCATATCTTTCAGGTGCCGGGCGGCATGATCTCCAATCTGGCCAACCAGTTAAAAGAGCGCAACGCACTGGACCGCATGGCCGAGGTTTACCGGGAAATCCCGGAAGTACGCAAGGATTTGGGCTACCCGCCGCTAGTAACCCCTACTTCGCAGATTGTCGGCACCCAGGCCGTGCTGAATGTCTTGACCGGCAAGCGTTACGAGACCATCAGCAACGAAGTCAAGCGCTACCTGCACGGCGGTTACGGCAAGGCCCCCGCTCCGGTTAATCCGCAACTGCAAGCCAAGGCGGTCGGCAAGGAAGAAGTCATCGAGTGCCGCCCGGCCGATTTGCTGAAACCCGAGTTTGAGCATCTGCGCAACGAAATCGCCCATTTGGCCGCGAACGACGAAGACGTGTTGAGCTTTGCGATGTTCCCGGAAATCGGCAAACAATTTCTGGAACTGCGTTCCACCGACAACCTAGTTTCCGAACCGTTGGAACTGGCAGACGCGCCAACACCGGGCGAAGTGAAAAAAGCCCCGACCGAATTCAACGTGGCGCTGCATGGCGAGTCCTATCACGTGAAAGTCACCGGCGCCGGCCCGAAAAACCAGAGCTTGCGGCATTTTTATTTCACCGTGGACGGCATGCCGGAAGAGATCGTCATCGAAACCCTTGACGAAATCGTGCTGGACGGCGGCGCGCAAGGTGCGGTGCAAAGCGCCATCGCCAGCAAACGGCGCCGGCCCAGCGAGCCGGGCGATGTAGTCACCAGCATGCCGTGCAATATCATCGACGTCCTAGTCAAGGAAGGCCAAAAAGTTAACGCCGGCCAATCCTTGCTCGTGACAGAAGCGATGAAAATGGAAACCGAAATCACCGCGCCGATAAGCGGCATCGTCAAAGCCATTTATGTCGCAAAAGGTGACGCGGTTAACCCGAATGAGGTGTTGGTGGAAATTAATTAGCGGAAAAGAACAAAAACGAAAGGTAAAATAGTGCATTTGCCGCGTGGGTAGCTTTTATATATTTGTAGCAGTTTGCTTCTGCAAATAATTTCGCCGCTACAATTATGTTCGCCGGCCATCTTTTTAGCCCTTCATCTGTCGCCTGATTACTTTGAATCCTAAACCCGTCACCGAAGAATCCATCCGCTATGCCGTCGAACTGTTACGGCAAGGCCAACTGGTCGCTTTTCCGACCGAGACCGTATACGGCCTGGGCGCGGATGCAGCCAATCCCGACGCGGTCGGCAAGATATTCGCCGCAAAAGGCCGGCCGGCCGATCACCCGCTGATTGTACATATCGCCAGCGCCGCGCAAATCGACGACTGGGCGGAAACTTTGCCGGAAGCGGCATTAAGGCTGGCGGAACGTTTCTGGCCAGGACCGTTGACGATGATACTGAACAAAAAATCGGCGGTGCCGTCGGCGGTTACCGGCGGCCAAGATACCGTGGGCCTGCGGGTACCGGCCAATCCGGTCGCGCTGCAATTATTGCAAGCCTTCGGCGGTGGCATCGCCGCGCCGTCCGCCAACCGTTTCGGCCACATCAGCCCGACGCAGGCCCAACATGTCTCCGAAGAACTTGGCGATAGTGTGGCCTGCATCCTGGATGGCGGACCTTGTTCGGTGGGCGTGGAATCGACCATCATCGATCTTAGCGACGGCATCCCCGCCATCCTTAGACCCGGCCGCATCACCCGCAGCCAATTGAAAGCGGTATTGCAAACCGATGTACGCCTATCGCCGCAAAGTAAAATCCGCGCGCCCGGCATGATGGCGGTGCATTACGCGCCGAACACCATGGCGCTGCTCTGCCCGGCCGATACGCTAATCGCGATGACCGACGACTTATGCGCCCAAGGCAAACATATCGGCATCCTGGCATTCAGCGCCGAAATCGCCGAGATCCCCTGCCTGCATTTGCTCAGATTACCGGCCGACGCCGAACTTTACGAACCTGCCTTGTATAGTTCGCTACGCGCACTGGACAATCTACAGCTGGATACCATCCTGATCGAACAGCCGCCCGATAACGAAGCCTGGGCCGCTGTCAACGACCGCCTGAATAAAGCGACCGTTTAAAAGATGACCGACGAGGAATGGCTGCGTTATGCCATCCGTCTGGCGCAACGTGCCGAAAGCCGGGGCGAGGTACCAGTCGGCGCATTGCTGGTACATAACGACCGATGCATCGCCGAAGGCTGGAATCAACCTATCCAAACCAACGATCCCACCGCCCACGCCGAAATCGTCGCCCTGCGCAAAGCCGGCCAGAAGCTAAACAACTACCGGCTGAACGACACCACGCTCTACGTCACGCTGGAACCCTGCGTCATGTGCATGGGCGCCATCGCCCACGCCCGCGTCAAACGCCTGGTGTTCGGCGCCTACGACCCCAAGCGCGGCGCGGTCTGCCACGCTTTGCAACTCAGCGACGCGCCGTTTTTGAATCATCACGTAGAATGGACCGGCGGGGTATTGGAAGCGGATTGCGCGGATTTGTTGAGCGATTTTTTTAAAGGCAGACGCAAACAGTCTAAAGTTGGATAACGATACAGTTCGCTGAAATCAATTCCATCTCTTGCTGGAAAACGGTTTGCGGTTTTGTCATTGCCACCAATCCTGACGGTCTCATCTTTCGGCGATGACATCATGTCACGAGCCGACTTCACTCGAAATTTGCGAAACTCGTTACCACGTTGTCGACATAGCATTGCAAGACCACCGAAAATCAAACCTTCACATCCACTAAAGCCGGCAAGGCCATACCGTCTATACGTTTAACGTTGCTCAACACTTTTTCCAGAAAAGCGGTATCCTGGTTACGGCCTTTCTGGAATTCAATCATCCCTTCGATTTGCCCCAGATAATCGACTTTAACGTTGCCGATATCGTCGGCCCGGGATTGGTTATTTATCGCCACCGGAATACAGGGCACGATGTCCAGCAAGCCGTCAACGCCGGACTTAATCAAGCTGTTGATCTCATTCAACGAGACGTTATGCATATCGACGTTTTTTCGCCCGGCGCTCTGCTCGGAGACGGTAGCGGCGGGTTTGATGTCCGGGCTGCGCGGCGGATATTTTCCGCTGGCGGTTTGGTAGGCGGCAAGGCTTGGCCCTATATTCGAGATAGTCATGGCAAACTCCGGATTTCAACGTTAAGGTTGCCGGTGTTAAACAAGATTGATGCCATTGTTCTCTGCTTGAGGCGGCAAAGGCGCGTATCCGGCTCCGCTGATGGCGGATGCCGGCAGCAGCCGGCTTAACAGGGTATGCAAGGATTCCGGCTCCAGCGGCTTGTGCAGCACCAGATAACCTTCCTGCTCAGCTTGCGCAAGAGCCGGCGAATCGAATTCACCACTGACCATGGCACCCGCCGCATCCGGGCAACGTTCCAGCAATACCTGTAATAATTCGAAACCGCTCTCGCCGGAACGTAGGCGCTGATCGCAGAATATCGCTTGCGGCTGGAAGCCACTATCCAACATAGCCAAGGCTTCGCTGCCGGAGGCCACGCATTCGGTTTGTACGCCCCAGGCATTCAGCATCGCTTGCCACGCTCTACGCACCTGAGGTTCGTCGTCGACGATCAGACATCGCCCTCGCAACATCTCCTCCTGGAATTCACTGGTAAACGGTATCTGAAAGCCGGCGTGCCGTTCATCGGCTGACGCAGTCGGCAAACGCAACCAAAATCGCGAACCAACACCTTCGCGCGATTGCAAACCCTGGCTGACACCCATCAGATCGGCGCAGCGCGCCACCACTGCCAAGCCCAAGCCGTGGCCAGCGTTGTCGATGCGCCAGGCGTGCTCAGGACGAAAAAACGGCGAGTACACCCGTTGCTGATCGGCTTCGGCAATGCCGACGCCGGTATCCCACACTTCGAGTTGCCAAGCGCTACCGCGGCGCCTTACCGCCATCAACACACCTCCGCTCAAGGTATAGCGCAAAGCGTTTTGCATCAGGTTGATCATCGATTGCCGCAACAGCATCGAATCTGCCATTACCAAGGCTTTGCCGCCGCTTGGCCGCACTCTCAACTCGATTTGCCGGGTAAGCGCTTCTTCCCGAAACAATGTCGCGACGTCGGCCATCAGCGGGTCGAGAGCCACAGTTTGCAGATTGACCGGTAACGCCCCCAGCTCGATACGCGACAAATCGAGTAAGGAATTGAACATCTGGGTGATCGACTGCACACTTTGTTTTAACTCCTGTAACGGTTGCCGCAAGACCGGATCCTGGTTGCGACGGGAAATCGACTCGATCAGAAAACCCATCGCATGCACCGGCTGACGCAGGTCGTGGCTGGCGGTAGTTAAAAACTGATTTTTGGCGCGTAACGCGGCTTCCGCTTTTTCCGTGGCCTGCCGGTAATCCTCTTCCAACTTGATTTGCTGTAAGAAAAATCCGTGCGAAACCAAAGCCTGGCGGTCCAGCGTCCAGAGCATCACCCCGGATAGCGGCAGCACCAACAGCCAATGCTCGGGAAAAGCCCAGGGGGCGATCATCATGCACGGTAGCCAGGCGGCATTCGCAAAACGGCGATATACGGCCAATACCGGCGACATTTGCGACGCGTTGGCGGCGACGATAGAAGTAAGAATGACGGCTTGCAGCAGCGTAAATTCAAAAGGCACTCTACCTGCGGTAATTAGGCCGCTGGCAGCCAAACCCAAGCCGTGCAGAGTTGCCGTTCGATAGACAGTAAGCAGCCATTTGCCAAGCACCTGTTCATTGGTCAGTTGTTCCCGGTCCCGGCGGTAGCCGCTATGTTGCAGCCTTACCGCGACGCCGGCCAACAGGTAAGACAAGGTCCAAAGCCAATAACCTTCCGGATTTAGGCCCAGGCTGTATTGCCAATAGCCGAACGCAACCCCGGAAATGGGTAGTAAACCGATACCGCGAACCAAGCGACTGTAGGCCATATCCAGCAGCCGAGCCTGACCGGACGCGCCGAGATCGGCAAATGTTAATTGCGATAGGCCTATCGTCATTCCAGCCTCCTGCCGCGCAACATCGTGATGACCTCGATCCGGTTGCGCGCACCCAATCTCTCCAGAATCCCGGTCACATGCTCCTTCACGGTTTGCTCGGACACCGACAAATTCAAGGCGATGCGTTTATTGGGCAGCCCTTTTAACATCATCGCCAGTACTTGTCCTTGGCGGATGGTCAGGCCAAGCTCACGCGCTGTCACGGGCAACTCCTTACTCGGAAATTGGCGTCCGGCGAACTGTTCCCCGCGCTGAAACCAACTACCGCCCTGCAGCAATGCAGCCACCGCCTCGGCGAAAACATCCGGGGTCTCCTGCTTATGCAGAAAACCGTCGGCTCCGGCCATCTTGCTCTTGTCCAGCACCGCCGTATTGTCGTCGGCGCTGATAATTAATAAGCGCGTCGCCCGGCACCGCCGCTTCAGCTCTTCCAGCAAACCCAGCGATGCACCTTCGGGCAACCAGAAGTCCACGACCGCCAGCGATGGCGGCCGATCAGCATCAAGAATATCCCAAAACTCGGCGACGCTGGACACAGCCCGCGCCGCATCGAACCCGCAATGGGACAGCAAAAAATCAGCAATGCCGCTGGCCGATAACGGATGGTCGTCTATAACCAGCGCACTAATCCTATTTGTCACGCAAATAATCCTCTTTAACATCGATAAGCCCGCGCCCGGCCGGTTTTGCGGCCTTAGCTTATCAACTAAATAAACGCAGGCGAAACTTAACAAGCCACTTCAGATTTCCGTCACCCTTATCAGTCAAAATCAGCCAGTTCGAGCCGATTGCAAGGAGTTGGATTCGCCCACGACAAGCTGTCGGAGCAGAGCGCGCCGCAATACCTCCCTTGTTAGGTATTGCGTCAGCATTTGCCCGCAGCGCGTAGCAATTGATTACAGCTGGCATTGTTGGTTTTTCCAATATCGCTCGATCCTTTGGTGAAATCCGTACACATAGCATCAGCCCCGCTTGCCATACCCCAAGTTGCGACTTTACCAAACCCGGACGGCTCTAAAATTTCACATTTAAAAGTGGCGCCATCATCAGTTTTAACCGTGTACTGTACGCCGTTATAACCGGCTGGCGCTTCTGTCGCCTGTGAATTGGTGATTTTAAAGCTGCCAGCTTCACGGCCAATAGCCATTGATATTTTGGTCTCCGCTTTGCCACTGCCTTGAGCGGAAGTGTTATTAGCTGTTGTTGCGCAGCCGGCAAGCATCACCAAGCAGGTTACCGTCAGAAGTTTTTGTGCCATTTTTGATTCTCCACCGCTCCGAGTTAAGGAAACGCAGGGCATAGGAGCGTGAAGATATGCCTAACGTAGAGTTGCGGCATCAGACCCGCCCTCCCATGTGCCAGGTTGTTTACAACCTCGCCGCTTGGCGGCGCCGACTGTTTTTCCGGCCGTTAACCAAGACCTCAATTAGGCCGGGCAAAAACATGCAAATCAATTACATCTTAACAAATTAGCTCTGCTTTCCGACACCCTACTCCGGTAGGGTTCCCTGGCTGTATCAGCCTTCCGATAATGCCGCCCAGTCTTGGAGCCGTTAGGCGCGGTTACCGAGTATTTGCATCCGTTCAAGCACTGCTTTTGGAGAAACATCATGAAACATCAATCCATATATGGCGCCGCCATGGCTGGCCTGCTAATGGCCGGCAATGCGCAAGCGCAACTGTTCGACCGCGGCGGCGGCCTGATTTACGACAGCGTACAAAACATCACCTGGCTAGCAGACGCCAATTACGCCAAAACCAGCGGCTTCGACGCCGAAGGTAAGATGAGCTGGCAGAACGCCTCAGCTTGGGTGAACGATCTGAGTTACCCGGACAGTGTGCGCGGCGTCACCTATAGCGATTGGCGGCTACCGGCCTTTCATGACTTGGGCGTACCGGGTTGCGACTACGGCTATAACAACACCGACTGCGGCTTCAATGTATCGACCGCAAGTTCGGAGCTGGCACAGCTGTTCTACGGCGATTTCGCCAACAAAGGCTTTGTCGATTCGCGCGGCCTGCCCCAACCCGGTTACGGTGTCGTCGACGACCCGGCTACTCCCGCCGACGAAAGCTTGTTCAGCCACATCCAATCCTTCAGTTATTGGCTAGGTAACAGTTATGGCGGCGACGCCAGCAAAGCCTGGTATCTGAGCACCGCGACCGGTATGCAAAACTATATTAGCAAGGGCAACAATTTTTACGTCTGGGCCGTGCGCGACGGCGACGTGGCGGCGGTGCCGTTACCTGGCGCGGCCTGGTTATTCGGCAGTGCGCTGATGGGCGTTCTATATGCGAAGCGCCGCGGCGCATAAATTGATTTTTAACTCGGCGAGCGGCTTCAGACCGCCGTTTATTACCATCAAGGAGACATTATGAAATTAAAACTATTAGCAGGGGTGTTGGCTGCGACCCTATCCAGCGTGTCGGACACTTATGCCTCGCAAATCGTGCTGACCTTTGAAAATTTGTACGATTGGGATTTGGTTGACGGTTACGGCGGCATTTCCGGATGGCAAGCCGGCGGAACATTGCGAGATTATTCCATTTATCCATCCCATCGGCCGGAAATGGGGGATAGTTATTTCTCGGTTTCCCCCGGCGGTGCGGAGTTGAGTTTCGACGCCGCGCCGGTCGTGTTTGAGGGAATACATTACAACTTTGTCGGCTTCGACAGTCATGTCAGTTACGACCTGTATTACCAAGATCGACTGGTGTATAGCGCACCGTTGGTTCCGGAAAATCAGCCCCCGGAAGTTTACTGGTTGGCATCCGGTTATAGCGGCCTCATCGATAAAATCTATTTTCACGGCACGTCGGACGGCGTCGTCATCGACAACCTGACCTACTCTACAGCAGCCCCCGTGCCCTTACCCGGCGCAGCCTGGCTGTTCGGCGTCAGCTTGGCCGGTTTATTTGCCCGAACCGGCCGCCGGCAAATACAGGCGACATAAACTCACCAACCCCAATCAACCAGGAAATTTCGAACAGGAAGTTGACCAAACGCAGACGAGCCATTCGCCGAACTCTTAATACGGCTAAATGCCCGCACCACGTAGACTTTTGTCCTGAATACGTTTGCCGATCGAAAAACGCCTTCTTCCACCCGGAGAAGGCAGGGGTGAGAGAATTAAATCGGCAACTTGCCTCCCACTCCCAAAGTCAGATGGCATTTTTAGGCGACGCCGCCGACAAAAGGAAATTTCCAACCGCAACCCCACCACCCTACTCCCGAGGCTAGCAATGAAATTCAGACCATCAATCTCGGCCACGCTTTTGATATTGATAAGTATGTTGAACGGTTGCGCGACTGCCATCCCGAACGTGACCACGGTTAAAACTGCCGGCCGGCAAGTGGAATTTGCACTGAGCAAGCACGACACAACGCCGGTCGTATTTGAAAACGGGCTGGGCGGAACTTTCGACTGGTGGGAGGAGGTTTATCCGGCGATAGCCGGAGATGCCACTGCTTTGGTTTACAACCGTGCGGGCTACGGTAACAGCGAGCAAGTCGAGGCGTCGCGCGATGGCCGGCATATTGTCGAAGAGCTGCGAGACTTACTTGCCAGCCAGAGCCTCGCACCACCGTATATTTTGGTGGGGCACTCGCTGGGCGGTTTGTATATGCAATGGTATGCCCGGCATTATCCGCAAGAAGTTGCTGGCCTGATTCTGGTTGATTCGACGCATCCCGCCCAGCTCAAAGGCCCGGGCGCTATCGAAAACTGGCCGATATGGGTGCGTTGGATATTTGGTGTGATGATGTCGGCGACTGCCAATCGAGAGCTGGCCGCGCTGGATCCAACTGGCGACGAGGTGTTAGCGGCCCCTGCATTCACCGGTGCACCAGTCATAGTGCTGAGCGCGGCTCAACCTTTAGCGGATACGTCGGAGTTAGCAATCGACGCCAACCAAAAGCGAAAAGATATTGCGCGGTTACATCCGGGAGCTATGCAACGCTGGGTAGATAGCGGCCATGCCATTCCGCTGGAAGAACCGGAGTCTGTCATTTCGGCAATCCGCGAAGTCTTGTCGACCGCGCGGCCCATCTCAGGGGAGCCCAATACAGGGACAGGCGACCCCTAGGCCGGATTCATCCAGCGTAGTTACTCCCCACCCTAGCGCTCTCCCTGCCGGAGAGCGGATTTTAAGACGCCCTCTTTGAAGTATGCCTTGAAATTGGCAACTCCGGTGCGGACGGCCTTATTTGCGCAAACGTTTGTAAGCGTTGATCAGACCGTTAGTAGAGCTGTCATGATCGGTGATACTATCTTCATTTTTAAGCTGAGGCAGAATCGCCCGTGCTAACACTTTCCCCAACTCCACACCCATTTGATCGAAGGAATTGATATTCCAGATCACGCCCTGCACGAAGATTTTGTGTTCGTAAAAAGCAATCAAGGTGCCCAAGGTTCTGGGAGT
>CAZGUM010000061.1:16914-21156 GCA_964529085.1 uncultured Methylomonas sp.
CCCTGATGAATCAGCTGGAAAAACGCGTGCTGACCGTTGGTGCCGGGCTGACCCCAAATAATCGGCCCGGTGTTGTAATCGACCTTTTCGCCATGGATAGTGGCGCTTTTGCCGTTGCTCTCCATGTCGCCCTGCTGGAAGTAATCGGCAAAATATTTCAAGGATTGCGCGTAAGGCAGAATGGCGTAGGTTTCCGCCTCAAAGAAATTGTTGTACCAAATACCCAGCAAGCCCATGATTACCGGGATATTTTTTTCGAACGGCGCGCTGCGAAAATGCTCGTCGGCCAAATGTGCACCCATCAGCAACTCTTCGAAATTATCCATACCCACATATAGCGCGATCGACATGCCGATCACTGACCATAACGAATAACGCCCACCGACCCAATCCCAAAATTCAAACATATTGTCCGGATCGATACCGAACTCCTTAACTTTGGCGACATTAGTGGATATTGCCACGAAATGCCTGGAGATATGCGCGGGATCGACCGCGGATTGCAAAAACCAGTTCCGCGCCGAACGGGCGTTGGTCATGGTCTCTTGCGTGGTAAAGGTTTTTGAGGAAATCAAAAACAGCGTGGTTTCCGGGTTGAGCGGTTTCAGCGTCTCGACGATGTCGGTTTGATCGACATTGGACACAAAATGCGCTTTCAGGCCGTCCTTGCCGTAAGGCGCCAGCGCGGTATCGACCATTTTCGGCCCCAAATCGGAACCGCCGATACCGATGTTGACGATGTCGGTGATGGCTTTGCCGGTGAAACCGGTCCAGGCGCCGGAACGCACCTGCTCGGTAAATACCCGCATTTTTGCTAAAACCTTATTGATTTCCGGCATCACGTCTTTACCGCGAAAAAATACCGGCTTGTTGCTGCGGTTACGCAAGGCAGTATGCAAGACAGCGCGTTTTTCCGTGGTATTAATAATAGAACCGGAAAACATGGCTTCGGTCTTGGCTGAAAGCTCGGCCCGATTGGCCAAGTCGATCAGCAAGGGCAAGGTTTCATCGGTAATCAGATTTTTGGAAAAATCGAACAGCAAATCGTCAAATGTTACGGAAAACTTGTCGAAGCGTTGTTTATCCTTATCGAACGCATCCTTCATGCAAAATTTGCCGGAAATCTCGCGGTGATGTTGCTTAACGGCATTCCATTCGGCAGAGTTTATTAATTTGGACATATTGTTGTTATGTAATTAACCGGAAGGTTTTTTCAGTGGACCTGAATAGATAGAGGCAATTTAAAGGAATGATTCATAACCCCATTATAAGGATTGTCTTTGATCGCTGACAAAAAAAATTACAGCTTGAATCCCGCATCCCAACTAGCGCACGATAGCCTTTCTTTGGTTATGGCTATGTGCTAGAGTTAGCCACTGTTTTGATCGAAATCAGGCAGTTACGCTGGCCAATGATTTAAACAAGTTTCATGTGTAAACGCATGAAAAATAATAAAAACTACAGCATTTATTAACACGGGAAGGGGATTTATGAGAAGCTCTCGCATATTTAGAAATAGTTTCATCGGCTTGTTGGGCCTGCTTTTTTCTTCCGCGCTTTGGGCGCACGGCGGCGCGGCGGGTACCGACACCGACCAATGCAAGTTCGAACTGGAAAAAGACCACTGGATCCATTACACCGCCTATCAGCCTACAGCCTATCCGGCTGAAGAGTTTTGCGGCAACATTCCCGATACCGGTACCTTGACCCAATTGGTATTCGACTATCAAGACCAACGCTACCGCGGTATGGCCATCGAATTCGAAGTCACCAAAGAACCCGAAGGCAAACGCGTATTCTTCCAAGCCGCGGAAAAACACAAATCCGGCACCGTGATTCTTAACCTGCCGCAAGGCGTGCAGGAAGCCGGCAAACACCTGATACACATCACGCTGCTGCAAGATAACGGCGAAAGACTGGACGCCCACATGAGCTTCAAAGCCGGCGCCGGCCAACCGACCAGCAAAGGCAGCTACGGCTTGTACGCCTTGGTGATATTCGCGGGTTTGTACATCCTGTATTTGTCTAACGCCGGCTTTAAACGCAAAGTAGACGAACTGATCGGTAAAGCCAAAGAAGTTTAACGAATACGCCTTAAGACTCGTTATTCCGCCGATGCTGCGCGGCGGAATAACGTACTTTTCGGCAGCCTTGTCAACCAGAACTATCGCGGCATAATCCAGCTATACACAACGCCCCCTCGAGGTAATGCAATAATGGTCAAATTCGTATCACTTGCCACACTGGTCTGTGCCTTGTCTGTTACTCCGGTTTTCGCAAAAGAATTCCAGGATCACACGCAGATGATGAACCACGGCGACGGTCATTTGATGGATATGGATGGCGGCATGGTCATGGGACAAAACACCGACACCTTGCCAGGCGGCTGCGACAAAATCGCCGCGACCAAAGAAATTACCGTACACGCCGGACACAAATATTCCGAAAAATTTCCCGGCACCATGTTTGCGTTCGATCAGCAGGAATATCAATTCGAACCGTGCACCAAACTTACCGTGCATTTCATCAACGACGATGAAATCCGTCATCAATGGATGATGCATGGTCTACCCAAATACCTTTATCCGAAAGGCATGTTCCATTTGGAAGTGAGCGGCCCGGGCAAAGTCTCCGGCACCCTGATCCTGCCGCCCGGCGACAAAACCTATTTGGTGCATTGCGACATCGCTCAGCACATGGAAAAAGGCATGAAAGGCCAACTTAAAGTCGGCAAGGGCAGCGAGGATTTACCCAGCATTCCCGGCATCACCGCCGCCATTTTCCCGGACGATTACAGCGGCAAACCTTACGATCCTAAGCTGGATGCACCGGTACCTAGCACACCTGTCGCAGCTCCGGTTGCGGCTGCACCGATAACGCCACCCGCACCGGATGACTCCATCGTTTCCGGCACAACTGTTATCGGTCTGGCTATCGGCTTTGTTGCGGCGCCTTGGTTGGCAAAACGCTTTAAAGGCATGAGCGCCGGCGAAGTAGTCGCCACTGTTTTGGAAAAAGCAGCTGAAGGCGTCGGCTACGTAGTACGACTGATCGGCAAACTGATCAAACTAGTATCCGGCAAAAACGTCATCGCCCTGCCGGACAAATAAGAACTAAGCAAAAAGCCCCTGAAACAGTTGTTTCAGGGGCTTTTTTATGGGCTAAACAAATGCAATTAGAATCGCTCGGCCCGCTGGGATTATTTATCAGCGCGTTTATTTCATCCACCATCGCCCCCGGCGGTTCGGAAGCCGTACTGGCTTATCTGGTTAATAGCCAACAACATTCGGTCAGCCAGTTGGTGGTCATCGCCAGCATCGGGAACACGCTCGGCGCAATGACGACTTGGTGGCTGGGCCTATGGACTGCAAAAAAATATCCCGCCGAAATGCTGACCAAGCAACATCAAAAGTCTTTAAACACCGTGCGTAGCTGGGGCAGTTGGGCCCTGCTGTTTTCCTGGCTGCCACTGGTTGGCGACGGCCTGTGTTTTGCCGGCGGTTGGTTGCGCCTTTCCATGCTGTCCTCGCTGTTGGCGATTTTTTTAGGTAAAGTGTTGCGTTATATCGCCGTTGCCTACGCCTTTGTCTAAGCCATGAGTTTCTTTTCCTTACCGCACTTCCCCGCCGCCAATACCGTCGCCGAGCACCGTAAGCGCGATTATCAGATTGCCGCGTTTACCTTTGTCACCACCACCATCTGCTTGACGATGGACGGTTTCGCGCCGCAATTCATGCAATATGTGTTGGCGTTTTTTGGTTGGCTATTTTTGATTGCCTGGCTGCGCGGCGAATGCAAATATGTGCGCACCCAAGTAGCCGTTGCGGTAACGTTTGCGGTAATCGGCGAGTATTTCGCGTCCGTGTATATGAAAGGCTATATCTACCGCTTCGGCAACGTACCCGCCTATGTGCCCGCCGGTCACGGTCTGGTGTATCTCACCGCCGTGGCGCTGGGCCGTTCCGGGTTATTCCAGCAACACGCCCGCCGCATTGCGATATTCGTTGTGGCAGCCTGCGGCACCTGGGTAGCTTGGGGGCTCAGCGGTTATAGCCGTTTGGACATCATCGGCGCAGTGCTGTTTGTGGTGTTTTTGGGCTACTTGTTCAAGGGCCGCTCACCCATGGTTTACTTGGGCGCGTTCTTCATCACCTCCTGGCTGGAAATCGTCGGCACCAGCGCCGGCACCTGGGCCTGGGCCGAGATTGACCCGGCTTCGCACCTGCCGCAAGGCAACCCGCC
>CAZGUM010000062.1:0-21148 GCA_964529085.1 uncultured Methylomonas sp.
TTGGTGGCTTTGGAAAATGCCAGCTTCGCGACCGATAAATTAAGCCGGCGCAGTTTTCGGCATTGGCTGAGTTCCGAGCATCGCGCGCTGTTGTTAGCGGAATGGGCGGGGCTGGTGGCCGGGTATATTTTGATTATTTATCACCCCGGCACTCGTTTGGCGCGCATTTATTCATTGGCGGTAGCGCCGCAGCTGCGCGGCAACGGCATAGCCAAGACTTTAATGCTGGCCGGCGAGCAAGCGGCGCGCGACGATGGCCGCCTGTATCTGCGTTTGGAAGTCAGCGTGGATAACACCCCGGCCATCCGCTTGTACGAAGCGCTGGGTTTTCAAAAGTTTGGTTTGTATCGCGATTATTACCAAGACCATAAAGATGCGTTGCGTTACCAAAAGCGGATTCGCCGTTACCGCGATACCCCGCAACATCGTTCGGTACATTGGTTGCGGCAAACCACGCCGTTTACCTGCGGCCCGGCGGCTTTGATGATGGCGATGCATGCGTTGGATAAGAGTTATTTGCCGTCGCGCGAGCAGGAAATCGAGCTGTGGCGCGAAGCGACGACGATTTTTATGACTTCCGGACACGGCGGTTGCCATCCCATCGGGCTGGCGCTGGCGGCTAAACGCCGGCAGTTTTCGGTGGAAGTCTGGATCAATCAAACCGGCTCCTTGTTTATCGATAGCGTGCGCAGCGAAGATAAAAAACAGATCGTCGAGTTGGTCGATACCTGTTTCAAACGCGAAGCGGCGGAGCAGGGCGTGGCGATACATTACGCCAACGTCACCCAGAACGATTTGATAGCCGCATTCGAAGCCGGGGCAATACCGCTTATTCTGATCAGTACGTTTTCGATGGACAGGAAAAAAGCCCCGCACTGGGTGGTGATGAGCGGTTTTGATAAGGATTGTTTGTACATGCACGATTCCGATCCGGACGACGGCCGGCAGAATGAGTTGGATTGCCAGTTTATTCCGATTGCCCGCGAGGATTTCGATCGCATGTCTTGTTTCGGCAAATCGCGGTTGCGGACGGCGGTCATTGTGCGACCGGGTGCATAGTGCGAGCTTTTCGTTCTCAGACGACGGTGTAAACGGTACAATTGCGTATGCAACAACGAATATTCACGAGACCTTGCCCATGAACGACCATAATCAAGACGACGGCAGCAAGAAAGTTAAAAACATTGCGGCAGTGCTTTACCTGTTGGTACTGACGTTTCTAGTCGGCGGCTCTTACCTGCATCAGCAGGAAGCGGATGCCGGTCAAGTAGCGTCAACAACTGCCGTACAACCCTAAGTTTCGGTCGGTAGCGGTTTTCGACCGCATCCCGTTGCACCGTAATTGACATCGCTTCGCAACAACAGTACCTTAGCCGGCTTTTCTTTAGAAGCCGTCTCCAAAACCAGAATCTCAAGAGTCATTAATGGAAGAATTTCATCGCATTAGCCGTCTGCCGCCTTACGTTTTTAACATCGTCAACGAGCTGAAAGCCAAAGCCCGAGCGGAGGGCGAGGACGTTATCGATTTTGGTATGGGCAATCCTGATCAGCCCACGCCCAAGCACATCCTCGACAAGATGTTGGAAGTGGCGCAACGCGATGACACCCACCGTTATTCGGTATCCAAAGGTATACCCAGATTACGGAAAGCAATTTGCGGTTGGTACAAAAAACGGTTTGATGTTGACTTGGATTTCAACACCGAGGCTATCGTCACGATAGGCTCGAAAGAAGGTTTGTCCCATCTGGCCCTGGCGACCCTCGGGCCGGGCGATGTCGTGCTGGTGCCGAATCCGGCTTACCCGATACATCCCTATGGCGTGGTGATTGCCGGCGCGGATATTCGGCATGTACCGTTGACGCCAGGCGTCGATTTCTTCGAGGAATTGCGTAAAGGCATTGCGGAATGCTGGCCCAAGCCGAAAATGTTGATTTTAAATTTTCCGGGTAATCCGACCTGCCAATGCGTGGAGCTGGATTTCTTCGAGAAAGTGGTGGCGATTTGTAAAGAGCATGGCATCTGGATCGTCCACGACATCGCTTATGCAGACATTGTATTCGATGGATATGTGGCCCCGTCGATTTTACAAGTGGAAGGCGCGAAAGACATCGCTGTCGAATTTTTCTCCTTATCCAAAAGTTACAACATGCCCGGCTGGCGCGTTGGTTTCATGTGCGGTAACCCAACGCTGGTAGCTGCGCTGACCCGTATCAAATCCTATATGGACTACGGCACCTTTACGCCGATTCAGGTGGCGGCGATCACCGCATTGGAAGGCCCGCAAGATTGCGTGAAAGAAATATGCGATATGTATAAGGCGCGCCGCGATGTGCTGTGCGACGGTCTGAATGCGATGGGTTGGCATGTGGAAAAACCGAGGGCGACCATGTTTGTCTGGGCCAAGATTCCGGAAGCCTATCGGGAAATGGGTTCCATTGAATTTGCCAAGAAGTTGATAATCGACGCCAAGGTAGCGGTATCGCCTGGTATCGGTTTCGGTCAACACGGCGACGACCATATCCGCTTTAGTTTGATCGAAAACGAGCACAGAACTCGCCAAGCCTTGCGCAGCATCCGCAATATGCTGAAAAAAGACAACGTAGTATAATCGCCGCCATTTTGGGTATAACGCTAGGAGTCAGGTTTGAAGCCGGTAACAGTTGGGGTTTTGGGATTGGGTACCGTCGGTGGCGGTACCGTCAACGTACTGAAAAGGAATGCCGGGGAAATTGCTCGCCGGGCCGGCCGTGAAATTGTGGTCACCCGCGCCTCCGCGCGCGATCTGAACCGGACGCGGATTTGCGCTACCGACGGCATTGCCTTGACCAGCGATCCGTTCGAGATCGTCAACGATCCTGACATTGATGTGGTGGTCGAACTGATCGGCGGCTACGATCTGGCTAAACAACTGGTGTTGACGGCGATTGCCAACGGCAAGCACGTGGTCACCGCCAATAAGGCTTTGATCGCGCTGCATGGCAATGAAATCTTCGCGGAAGCCAGTAAAAAAGGCGTGATGGTATTGTTCGAAGCGGCGGTGGCGGGCGGCATACCGATCATCAAAGCCATCCGCGAAGGTCTGGCCGGTAACCGCATCAAATGGCTGGCAGGCATCATCAACGGTACCGGCAATTTCATCCTCACCGAGATGCGCGATAAGGGCCGTGACTTCGCCGATGTGTTGGCCGAAGCGCAGGCTTTGGGTTACGCGGAAGCCGATCCGACTTTCGATGTGGAAGGCATCGATGCCGGGCATAAATTGACCATTTTGGCGTCAATCGCCTTTGGCATCCCGCTGCAATTCGAAAAAGTCTTCACCGAAGGCATCACCAAAATCACCCGCCTGGATGTGGAGTACGCCGAAGCGCTGGGTTACCGGATCAAAAATCTGGGCATCGCCCGCAAAACCGAGGACGGCATCGAGTTGCGTGTGCATCCGACGCTGATTCCCAAGCGGCGCTTGATCGCCAATGTTGATGGCGTGATGAATGCCGTCTTGGTTTGCGGCGATGCGGTTGGACCGACCTTGTATTATGGCGCCGGCGCCGGCGCTGAGCCGACAGCTTCAGCCGTAGTCGCTGACTTGGTAGACGTGGTCAGAGCGATGACCAGCGACCCGGAAAACAGAGTGCCGCATCTGGCGTTCCAGGCCGATGCGATTGCCGACATTCCGGTGTTGCCTGCCGAGCAAATTCGAACCGCTTACTACCTGCGCCTGACCGCCGAAGACAAACCCGGCGTACTGGCAGACGTGACCCGGATTCTGGCCGCGCACAATATCAGCATCGAAGCCTTGATTCAAAAAGAGCCGCCGCAAGGCGAGACTTCAGTGCCGATCATTATGTTGACGCAACTGACCTTGGAAAAAGAAATGAACGCCGCGATTGCGGCCATCGAAGCGCTGGCGACGGTCAGCGGCAAAGTGGCGCGCATTCGCTTGGAAACTTTAGGATAAACAATGGCAACCCAAACCCTTTACACAGGTATCATCGAACGTTACCGCGACCGCTTGCCGGTCTCCGCCGATACCCGGCTGATCAGTCTTTGCGAAGGTAATACTCCGCTGATTCAACTGCAAAATATTCCGCGATTGATCGGCAAGGATGTCGACATCTATGTGAAATTCGAAGGCTTGAATCCGACCGGCTCTTTCAAGGATCGCGGCATGACCATGGCTGTCACCAAGGCCGTGGAAGAGGGCAGTCAGGCCATTATCTGTGCCTCGACCGGTAATACTTCAGCGGCTGCCGCTGCGTACGCGGTGCGGGCTGGCATTCGTGCCTTCGTGTTGATTCCCGAGGGCAAAATTGCTTTAGGCAAATTGGCGCAAACCATGATGTACGGGGCCAAAATTATTCAGATCAAAGGCAATTTCGATGCCGGTATGGATATTGTCAAAAATATTACTGCGCATGCGCCGGTGACCATCGTTAATTCGATCAACCCTTTTCGACTGGAAGGCCAAAAAACCGCCGCTTTCGAGATTGTCGACGCCTTGGGCGCGGCGCCCGATTTCCATTGCTTGCCCGTGGGTAACGCCGGCAATATCACGGCCTATTGGAAAGGCTATAAGGAATATTCGACCGATAGCGCGACGCATAAAGCGGTGACCAACAAACGTCCGGTGATGTGCGGCTATCAGGCTGCCGGTGCCGCGCCATTTTTGGCGGGCCACCCGGTGGAGAATCCGGAAACGGTTGCTACGGCTATCCGCATCGGCAATCCGCAATCCTGGGACGGTGCCTGGGCCGCGCAGAAGGAATCCGGCGGCTGGTTCGAAAAGTTCACCGACGCACAGATTTTGGCCGCGCAAAAAATGTTGTCGGCCTATGAAGGTATTTTCTGCGAGCCGGCCTCCGCCACTTCGTTGGCTGGTGCCTTGCACGACATCGCAAATGGCAAGATCCCGGAAGGTAGTAAGATCGTCTGTACCTTGACTGGTAACGGTATCAAAGATCCCGATACCGCTATCGCTCAGTGCAAGGACGATCAACCAATAACGATAGACGCCACGCTGGATGCGGTGAAAAAAGCTATTTTGGATTCGATGTGATTCTAACGATGAGCATCGTAAAGCCGGCAATTGCCGGCTTTTTTATTGTCTGATATGTATCTGCAAAGCGTAAAAAAAGTAATCGTACCTAGGCCAGAGTTGGTCAAGCATCCGCATTTCGGCGAGATGGATTCGGTCCTGCAACGCATATTCAGCAGTCGCGGTGTACAAAATGCCGAGGAGTTGGATCGCAGTCTGGCGAGTTTGCCTTCGCCGTGGCTGCTGACCGGCATGAAGGAGATGGTTGAGCACTTGGTTTCGGCTATCAAGCAACAACAAAGAATTACCGTAGTTGCCGATTTTGATGCCGATGGCGCCACCAGTTGTGCGTTGGCCTTGAAGGGCTTGAGCTTGCTGGGAGCCGGTGCGGTGGATTTTGTGGTGCCCAATCGTTTCGAATACGGTTACGGTCTGACCCCGGAAATCGTCGAACTGGTGAAACGGCAAACGCCCGACATTATCGTCACGGTCGATAACGGCATTTCCAGTATCGAGGGTGTCAACGCCGCTAAAGCTGCCGGTATTAAGGTATTGATCACCGATCACCATTTGCCCGGTCTGGAATTGCCGGCTGCCGATGCGATCGTTAATCCTAATCTGCCGGATGACAAATTCCCCAGTCGGCATATCGCCGGTGTGGGGGTGATGTTTTACATCTTAATGGCCTTGCGGATTCGTTTGCGCGAGTTGCATTGGTTTGAAAAAGCCGGCATCGCCGAGCCGAATCTGGCACGTTTGCTGGATTATGTGGCATTGGGTACGGTGGCGGACGTGGTGGCTTTGGATCAAGTTAACCGCATCTTGGTGCATCAGGGCTTGTTGCGAATTCGCTCCGGGCAATGTCAGCCCGGTATCAAGGCTCTTGCTGAAGTCGCCGGCAAGCAATTGTCCGGGATACACGCCAGTGATCTAGGTTTTTCCATCGCGCCGCGTTTGAACGCAGCCGGGCGGATGGACGATATGTCCCTGGGTATTCAGTGTTTGCTAACCGACGATGCCGGGCTGGCGCATGACATAGCCGAGCAATTGCATGCCTTGAACCAGGATCGAAAAGAAGTCGAAGGGCAGATGAAGACCGAGGCGATGGCTTTGCTTTCGGAAATGAAAGCACTCGACGAAAAACATGTGCCGGCAGGGGTTTGTTTGTACGACGGCAATTGGCATCAAGGGGTGATCGGTATCCTGGCGTCGCGCATCAAAGACCGCGTACACCGGCCAGTGATTGCCTTTGCACCTTCTGACAACGGCGATATTAAGGGTTCGGCACGCTCCATCAATGGCGTGCATATCCGCGATGTGCTTAGCGAGATTGCCGCCAAACATCCGCAGATATTAAGCAAATTCGGCGGCCACGCGATGGCAGCGGGTTTGACGATAAAATTGCACGACTATCCGCATTTTGCCTTAGCTTTTGCCGAGACGGTGGCAGCGAAACTGGAGTTGGTGGATCTGGAGCAGAAGGTCTATTCCGACGGCGAACTGGACGAGCAACACATGACTTTGTCCTTCGCGGAAGTGCTCCAGCAAGCGGCGGTATGGGGGCAAACCTTCCCGGAGCCAGTATTTAATGGCGTCTTCGATGTGATTCAATGCCGGATCGTCGGCCAGCAGCATTTGAAGTTTGTGTTGCGCTTGCCGTTCAGCGGCCAGTTGTTGGATGCGATAGCGTTTTTTGCCGATCACCCCGAGAAATGGTTGGGTTGCCGGAAAATCAATGCGGCGTATAAGCTGGATATTAACGAATTTCGCGGGCAACGCAGCCTGCAACTGTTGTTGCATTATCTGGAGAAATGGGAATAACAACCTATGTCTGAGAGATTGTTACGCTGGATAGACGCGCATACGCTGGCCTTGTTGCTGGCGATTATGCTGTTGCGCGGCGGGTTTTTGCTGGTCAATGGCTTTGATTTGATCGGCGACGAAAGCTATTACTGGGATTGGTCGCGGCAACCGGATTGGTGTTATTACAGCAAGCCGCCGATGATAGCTTGGCTGATCGGCGCGTTTACCTGGCTGTTGGGCGATTACACATTTACCGTGCGTTTGCCGGCACTGCTGTTGGGTACGGTATTTCTATGGTTTTTTCACGCCACAGCAAAGGCATTTTACGGTGCGCGCGGTGGCGCTTTGGCGCTGTTGCTGGTGTTGGCGACGCCGATCAATGTCTTGGCCAACTTTCTGATGACCATCGACGCGCCGCTGTATTGTTTCTGGATGATGAGCGTTTATTACCTGAGGCAGGCGCTGTTCGACCAACAGGCGCGCGCCTGGTTTTGGGCGGGTCTAGCAAGTGCAGCTGCCTTGCTGAGCAAGCAATCGGCATTGATCCTGCCGTTGATGTTGGCGATCTTTTTAGCCTTGGATGGTCAGCGGCGCGGCTTGCTGAAAAAAGAATTTTTTGTCTATTTAACGCCTATTGTGATCGCGGCAGTGCCGATTTTATGGTGGAACCAGCAACACGATTGGGTGATGTTCGGGCATAGCAAAAGTCATTTCGGCAACCATGAAACATTCAGTTTGCTTAAGCATTTACAGTGGGCCGGGGAGTTTTTGCTCTACCAGATTTTATTAGTCTCGCCGGTGCTGTTTGTAGTGGTAGTGGTGAGTAGTGTCCGGGCGTCGTTTAATTTTAAATGCTTGCCCGCCGAACAACGGTTTTTACTGTTGCTGGGGCCGGCGACATTGTTAGGGGTGCTGCTGTTAAGTGTTTTGCAAAAAGCCCAGGGCAATTGGCCCATGCCATTTTATTTTACCGGCCTGATTTTGTTGGCCGGTAACTGGTTGGCAGGCGCTTGGAGAAAGACCTTAAAATACGGCATCGTGCTGGGTTATGCGATGGTGCTTTTGACCTATCTGTTGCCCATCGTCTTGCAAGTCTTCAAATTACAGAATACGGCGATCGATCCCACCAAGCGTTTCAATAGTTGGCGGGAGTTGGCGATTAATGTGCATTTCGAGCGATTGATCAGCTTACCCAATCTGGATAACACCTTTGTGGTAGCCTTGGGCCATCGTTATCTAGCCAGCGAGTTGGCGTTTTATTTGCCCGATCATCCCAAGGTTTATCGTTTCGAAACCAGTGGCTTGGTGACGTCGCAATACGAGGTTTGGCCCGGCCCAGAAGCGTTCGTCGGTAAAAATGGCTTTGTGATTGGCGAATTCGCCGAGGAAAATCTGCCTGTTGAATTGACTGCGGCGTTTGAGCGTTTTCGATTTTTGGCTCAAATCCCTAATCCCGGCAAGCCGGCTTCGCCGTATTACCTATATTGGGGCGAAAACTTGAAATTTTGGCCGCAAACCGTTCGTCTAACGCGAGACAAGGAAAATAATGCCCCATCGGAAAATTAAACGCGCGCGCCGCGAAATGTTGATAGTGTCCGTGTTGGCGCTGATGACTACTGCGGTATTTTGGCTAACCGATCTCGATTTGCGTTTGGCCGCACTGTTTTACCGGCCGGAAAACCCTGCCGATGTTTGGCCGTTTCAGCATTGGTGGCCCTGGAAATTACTATACGACTACGCTTTTCCGTTTACCGTCTGGTCAGGTTTGATGGCATTAGCAGTGTATATCGTCAGTCATTTTCATGCCTATACCGCCCGTTTTCGCAGAAAAGCTTTGTATATATTGTTGGTGATTGCGCTCGGGCCCGGCTTGGTGGTCAATTTGATCGTCAAGGATCATTGGGGGCGGCCGCGACCGGTGCATGTTACGCAATTCGGCGGCCAATATGCCTACGTGCCGCCGGCCAAGTTAGGTCATACCGCGGATAAGTCTTTCGTCTGCGGGCATTGCTCGGTGGGCTATACGTTTTTTGTGTTGTATTTTCTGTCGCAAAACCACAAGCTCATCTATTTTTTACTGACCTTGGTGTTGGCCTGGACCTTGGGTTTTACTCGAATGACATCGGGCGGGCATTTTGTTTCCGACATATTATGGTCGGGTTATCTAGTGTTTTTGGTGGCTTTTGCCTTGTATTACGGCTGGTATATTCGGGTCAAACCGTTAGCCAAGGCTGCCGATTGAGCAGGCCTCTTAAAATTTGGGTAGACGCGGATGCGTGCCCTAATTTGATCAAAACGGTATTGTTCCGGGTTGCGCAAAAAAAGCAGCTGGAATTGCTGCTGATTGCCAATCAGACAATTGCCGTGCCGCCGTCCCGATATATTAAATCGATTCGGGTTGGCGGTGGTTTCGACGTGGCGGACGATTACATCGTTGAACATTTGCGGACCGGCGATTTGGCGATTACCGGCGATATTCCGCTGGCCGCGAAGATCGTAGCCAAGCAGGGTTTTGTAATCAATCCGCGCGGCGAAGCCTACACTGTAGAAAATATCGGCGAAAAACTCGCAATGCGCGATTTTATGGAAGGCTTGCGCGATAACGGCTTGGCGGCGGGCGGTGCGGCGGCCATGGCGGCGAAAGACGTACAAAATTTCGCTAATGCGCTGGATCGGTTTCTGACGGCCAGACAAATATAACAGGCTGAGTTTTCAGGGTTAGCTTGATATAATGGCTCAGTTTTGTATACCTAAATACGAGAGATTTGCATGATTCAAGGTAGTATCGTTGCGTTGGTAACCCCTATGACGGAAGATGGCGCGGTGGATGAAGCCAGCTTAAAACGGTTGGTGGAATTTCATATAGAACAGGGTAGCGACGCATTGGTCGCTGTTGGTACTACCGGTGAGTCGGCGACTCTCGACGAAGACGAACACTGTGCGGTCATCAAGTTTATCGTGGATTGCGTGGCAGGCAGGATTCCGGTGATTGCCGGTACAGGCGCCAATTGTACCCGTGAAGCGATACGTCTAACGCAAAAAGCCAAACAAGCCGGTGCCGATGCCTGTTTGTTGGTCACGCCGTATTACAACAAGCCGACTCAGGAAGGCTTGTATCTGCATTACAAAGCCATTGCCGAAGCAGTGGATATTCCGCAAATCTTGTATAACGTACCGGGCCGCACTGCTTGCGATTTATTGCCGGAAACGGTGGGCCGGTTGGCGAAAGTGAAAAATATCGTCGGCGTGAAAGAAGCTACCGGTAAATTGGAGCGGGTCAAACAGATAAGGGATTTAACCGGCGACGATTTCGCTATTTATACCGGCGACGATGCCTCAAGCTGCGAATTTTGTTTGATCGGCGGTAACGGTAGTATCACAGTAACCGGTAACGTAGCTCCGAAACTGGTCCATGACATGCTGTTGGCGGCGATGAACGGTGATCGCGCTAGGGCCGAAGCGATCGACGCCAACCTTACCGGTTTGCACAGTAAGCTTTTTATTCAATCCAATCCGATCCCGGTTAAATGGGCAGTGGCTGAGATGGGTTTGATCGGTAAAGGCATTCGTTTACCCTTGACTTGGTTAACCGAGGATTGTTTCGATGCGGTGCGAGCGTCCATGCAGCAGGCCGGCGTTATATAACTATGAGAAAAAGCTCGTACGGCCGTTTGGCGGCGATTGCCGCATTGGTGCTGAATACATCCGCGTGTAGCTACATCAAGAGCCTGTTTCCCGATAAGGAAAGAGACTATCAGTTTACGACCGAAATTCCCGAATTGGTGGTGCCGGACGATCTGAAAACCAAGACAATAGCGGCACGTCCGGCAGCGAACGTGGCTGCGCCTGTCCCCGCGCCGGCGCCGCAAGAATCAGCAAAAACGCCGGTGGCGAGTGCCGCCGAATCCGCGCCCAGGAAGACCGAACCCGCCGAACCGGAGGTCGCCGCCCCCAATCGTAGCGCGCAAAGTACCGGCGCCAGCGGTGTCAGCAGTTTGCAAATCGACCAATCGGCAAACCAAGCCTGGTGGACAGTCGGTAAGGCATTAAGCCGGCAAAAATTGGAAGTAGTCGAGCGGAATATGGATAAAGGCTATTTCTTCGTAAAATACGATCCGGACGCGATTAAGCCGCAAGACGGCTCCATTTTGGACGAGATCAATTTTTTATTCGGCGACGATCCCAGCCAGGAACAAGAATATCGGGTGAGTTTGCATGAGCTCGATGCACAGCTAACCGAAGTTACCGTGCAGGATAGCGCAGGCAAAACACTGTCCAACGTTGCCGCCACTTCCTTATTAAGATTAATTACGGAAGGTATCAATCTGGATTTACCGAAGAGTACCGGGGAAAATTCAGAGAGCGTCACCGAGAAGCCGGCCGCACCTTAGCATAGCAAGCAGTTGCGACTCCGGATTGTCTCCGCGTTTTACATGAAGAATGCCGGACTCTTCAATTTCGGCATTTATTTTTCAGCTTTAGAAATCGACTCAAACACAGCCCATGTTGACCATTTCCGGAACATCAGCACTCTCCCGTTTTCGCATTGAAAAACTGTTCACCGAACTGCAATCCGTTACCGGCGAAATTACGGCTCTCAGCGCCCGGTTTCAGCACTTTGTGCAACTTGACGGCGATTTGAACGCTGAACAATTGGAAATGTTGAAACGCTTGTTGGATTACGGTTACGCCGCTGATGGCATCGAAGCCTTAAATTCCGCGCCAACGGCGGATATCAGTTCAGAAGCGGCGGCCGAATCAAGTACCGCATGCCTATGGGTTGTGCCGCGTTTAGGAACGATTTCACCCTGGTCGAGTAAAGCTTCGGAAATTGCCGAGCGTTGCGGTCTGGTAGCGGTAAAACGCATTGAGCGAGGCATTGAATACCGCTTTACTTGCAATGCGCCTTTGAGCGACACCGTCAAACATCAATTAGCCGGTTTGCTGCATGACAGGATGATACAACAAGTCGTGTTTCATGCATCTGAGCTCGATCTATTCGCTGAGCACGATCCCAAGCCCTTGCAAAGCGTGGCTATCATCGAACTGGGCAGGGAGTCATTAGTTCAAGCCAACACCGAATTAGGCATGGCGCTGTCGGCCGACGAGATCGACTATCTGACCGATAGTTTTACAAACTTGGGCCGCAATCCAACCGATGTCGAGTTAATGATGTTCGCCCAAGCCAATTCCGAACATTGCCGGCATAAGATCTTTAACGCCAGTTGGACCATAGACGGCGAAGAACAAGCCAAGTCCCTGTTCTCGATGATCCGCAACACGCATACCTTGAATCCGCAAGGCGTGCTATCTGCCTATAGCGACAACTCTTCAGTACTGGAAGGGCCTACAGCGCAAGTCTTTATCCGCGATGCCAACACCCATGCATACGGCTATGTCGAGGAAGAAGCACATATGCTGATGAAGGTGGAAACCCACAATCATCCTACCGCGATATCGCCGCATCCCGGTGCGGCCACTGGTTCCGGCGGCGAGATTCGCGACGAAGGTGCTACCGGACGCGGTTCCGCGACTAAGGCCGGTTTAACCGGTTTCAGCGTTTCGCATCTGAAAATTCCCGGTTTTCCGCAGCCTTGGGAAGCCGACTACGGCAAGCCCGAGCGTATTGTTTCGGCCCTGGATATCATGCTGGAAGGGCCGATAGGCGGCGCGGCGTTTAATAACGAATTCGGCCGGCCCAATATCGCCGGCTATTTCCGTAGCTTTGAGCAGCCATCGGAAACCGGGGAAGCGAATCAGTATCGCGGTTACCATAAACCGATCATGATCGCCGGCGGCATGGGAAATATTCGGCCGATGTTGGTCGACAAGCAGCCGATTCCGGCCGGCTCCTTGATCGTCATTCTCGGCGGTCCGGCAATGCTGATCGGTTTGGGCGGCGGCGCGGCGTCCTCGCAAACTTCCGGTGAAAGCGCGGCGGAATTGGATTTTGCTTCGGTACAGCGCGAAAATCCGGAAATGGAGCGCCGCTGCCAGGAAGTGATTAACCACTGTAATTCCCTGGGCGAAAACACGCCGATTGTCTCGATTCACGATATCGGCGCCGGCGGCTTATCCAACGCGGTGCCGGAAATTATTCACGACTGCGATCGCGGTGGCCGCTTTGAATTGCGCAAGATACAGAATGCCGACAAAGGCATGTCGCCGATGCAAATCTGGTGTAACGAAGCCCAAGAGCGCTATGTGGTGGCGATTAAACCTGAGTCGTTGGCGTTGTTCGAATCGTTCTGCAAGCGCGAGCACTGTTTGTACGCGGTAATCGGTCACGCCACCGACGAAGAACATTTAACCTTGAGTGACGAATGGCTAGGCGGCAAGCCGGTCGATCTGCCGATGTCGGTGCTGTTCGGCAAGCCGCCGAAAATGCATAGAAACGTACAGCGTTTAGCCAAGGATTTGCCTGCCCTACAACTCGACAAAGTCGAATTGGCCGAAGCCGTCAAACGGGTTTTGGCATTCCCGGCCGTGGCCGACAAGAGCTTTTTGATTCACATCGGCGACCGTTCGGTGACCGGCTTGGTCGCGCGCGACCAAATGGTCGGGCCGTGGCAAGTGCCGGTGGCCGATGTCGCTGTCACCGCCTCTGGTTTTTATGCCCATACCGGCGAAGCCATGGCGATGGGCGAACGTACGCCCTTGGCGGTGATCGATGGTCCGGCCTCGGGTCGAATGGCGATAGGCGAGGCCCTGACCAATCTGGCCGCGGCGCGGATCGGCAAACTCAATGACGTGAAGCTGTCCGCCAACTGGATGGCGGCTTGTGGCAGCCCCGGCGAAGATGCCGCGTTGTTCGATACCGTCAAGGCGGTGGGCATGGAATTATGTCCGGAATTGGGAATTGCGATCCCTGTCGGCAAGGATTCCTTGTCGATGAAAAGCGTCTGGAAAGACGCCGGCGGTGAGAAAACCATGACTTCCCCGTTATCGCTGATTATCACCGCCTTCGCGCCGGTGCTGGATGTGCGTAAGACGCTGACGCCGGTACTTCAGGACGCTGATAGCGTCTTGTTATTGGTCGATTTGGGACAAGGCCGGAACAGACTTGGCGGTTCCGTGCTGGCCCAGGTTTACAACCAGCTCGGCAACCAAGTGCCGGATCTGAACGACGCCGGTTTGTTCAAACGCTTCTTCGATACCGTTCAGACTTTGAACGAACAAGGTTTGATCTTGGCATACCACGACCGCGCCGACGGCGGCTTGCTGGCAACGGTCAGCGAAATGCTGTTCGCCGGACGTAAAGGGATCGATTTGGATATTTCCGATCTGGGCAATGACGCATTGGCGGCCTTGTTCAACGAAGAATTGGGTGCGGTGCTGCAAGTCAAAGTCAGTGAACTGGATCATGTGGCGCGGCTTTTGGACCATGCCGGACTGGACGATTTTACGCATATCATTGGTAAGGTGACCGATGGCCAACACTTGCGCGTCGCCCAAAATGGCAGCGAAATTTACAGCGCCGCTCGCGCTGAGTTACAACAGACGTGGTCGGAAGTCAGTTATCGGATGCAGGCGCTACGCGACAATCCCGATTGTGCCGGCCAGCAGTTCGAACGTATCGCCGACGACAATGATCCGGGGTTGTCCGCCGTTCTGACCTACGACATCAACGACAATATCGCTGCGAAATTTACTAACGGGCAACGCCCCAGGGTAGCTATTTTGCGCGAGCAGGGTGTCAATGGTCATGTCGAAATGGCGGCGGCATTCGATAGAGCCGGCTTTGCGGCCATCGACGTACATATGACCGACATCATCAGCGGCCGTGTTAGCTTGAGGGAATTCACCGGTCTAGTTGCTTGCGGCGGCTTTTCCTATGGTGACGTATTGGGCGCTGGCGGCGGCTGGGCCAAGTCGATTTTGTTCAATCCGAAAGCGCGTGACGAATTTGCTGCGTTTTTTGCGCGTCCCGATACCTTTGGTTTGGGTGTCTGCAACGGTTGCCAGATGATGTCCGGGTTGAAAGACATTATTCCCGGCGCCGAGGGTTGGCCGCAGTTCAAACGCAATCTTTCGGAACAATTTGAAGCGCGGGTGGCAATGGTGAAGGTACAAGCATCTCCGTCGATTTTCTTCCAAGGTATGGCGGGTTCGATGCTGCCGGTGGTGGTGGCGCACGGTGAAGGTAGAGCGGAGTTTGGTTCGCAAAATCCCGCCGATGCATTGGTTGCAGTTAATTACGTCGACAATTACGGTAACGAAACCACCGCATTCCCAGCCAATCCGAACGGTTCGCCGCTGGGCATAACCGGTTTAACCACAACCGACGGCCGGTTCACGATAATGATGCCGCATCCGGAGCGTTGTTTCCGGGCGATACAAAACTCCTGGCATCCGGACGATTGGCTGGAAGACGGCGCTTGGCTGCGGATGTTTAGAAATGCCCGGGTGTGGGTGGGCTAAGCCGCCAATCAGTGTTAGGCGCGATTTCGATGTACTTATGGGGCAGGTCGATTGACATGGATATTGCCGATAAGCGCTTGGTGCGGGGCTGATTAGCAATTCGTCAAGGAATGCGAGGAGGGTGTTTGAAGACGCGTAATAAGGTTAATAAAGAATTTTTCCTATAGCTGCATGGGAAGCAAGGCGGGATAATGCCGGGTTTATAATTCACTTGATGTCATGAGCCTTCGTTACCGGATTATTTGCCGCATCCTGTTGTCTTCGATTTGTATTCTGGTGCTGGGTGGGGCGATCGCAATATGGCAGGCGCGGCAATCGGTCGAGAAAGAAGTCGATGCCTCTATCCATTTGGCGCTGCAACTGATTACCTTGGGCATCGCCGACACTCCGGTGTTTCAACAAAGCGACGACTTATCTCGCTTCAGTGCCTTGCGGCAAACGCGGCACCTGAGTATTCAACTACAGAAGCCGGATGGGCAATTGATCCATTTCGCCGGCGAAAATCAACCCAGTAATCCCGAAGAAATGCCGCCTGCTTGGTTTATTCGCTTGGTGAAAGGCGATTATCCCAAGGTCGAGCATCAGCTGAAAACCCGGGATGGAAAATTGTTGAAGTTGATTATCCAAGCTCAACCGCTTGACGAAATCACCGAGGTTTGGCAAGAGAGTGTTGCATTTTTCGCGTCGATTTCCTTGCTGGCCATGCTGACCTTTTTGGCTGTCAATCTGGTGTTCAACAAATCCCTGAAATCGATTGCGGTGATCGTCGATGCCTTGCGTCTGATCGAAACCGGCCAATATCGACAGCAATTGCCGATGTTTGCCACACAGGAATTCGATGATATTGCGAAGGCAATCAACCATATGACGGTGGAACTTGAAAAAACTCGTCAGGAAAATCGGGCGCTGACGCAACATTCGCTGGCGATTCAGGAAGAAGAACGGCAGCGCCTGTCGCAAGAATTGCACGACGAATTCGGCCAATCGTTGACGGCTATAAAGGTGATGGCGGTGACGGCAGCGCACCAAAAGGCCGATACCGCTAAAATCACGACGTCTATTACGGAGATTTGCGATCATTTGATGACTGTGGTGCGGTCGATGATGCAACAGCTGCACCCTTTGGTGTTGACCGAATTGGGTTTGAAAGCCACGCTGGAAGAAATGGTCAACCATTGGTCGGAACGTAATGCCGATTTGGAGTTAACGATCCGCTGTAGCGATACGGTGGACTATCTCGACAAGAATCTCACCATTCAAGTTTTTCGCGTGATTCAGGAATGTTTGACCAACGTGGTTCGCCATGCGCGGGCTCATCGGGTCAATATCGATCTGGATAAGTTGGATGGTCCGCAAGCTTGTTTGCAACTGACCGTACAGGATGACGGGCAAGGTTGCGATTTGCAGACTATTAATCGAGGTTTTGGTTTGTTAGGTATGAAAGAACGTATAAAGTCCCTGGACGGCGAATTACAGGTGTTGTCCCGGCCTGGCGCCGGCATGACTGTTAACGCGCGTATACCGCTGTTATGAATAATAAAATAAGAATCGTTCTGGTCGACGATCATTTGGTGGTGCGCGCCGGTTTTAAAATGCTGTTGGCTGCCGGAGATAGTGTCGAGGTGATAGGCGAAGCCGAGCGCGGCGAGCAAGCGATTCAGCTATATCAAGAGTTGCAGCCCGATATGTTGGTGATGGATTTATCGATGCCGGGTATCGGCGGCTTGGAAACCATACGGCGGATCATCCAGCGCGATAGCGAAGCGAGAATTCTGGTGTTCAGCGTTCATCACGAACAAGTTTATGTTAGCCGGGCTTTGGTGGCCGGCGCACAAGGCTATATCACAAAAAACAGCGCTCCCGGCATCCTGGCCGAAGCGATTGCGGCGATCATGAGCGGCCAGAGTTATGTAGAACGCGGATTGATACGAGATAGGGGCGAAGCGACGCAGTACGCCGGACATCAGGCGATAATCGCCGGGTTCTCGCCGCGGGAGTTCGACGTTTTTAGCCTGTTGGCTCGAGGGTTGACGGTGCATAAAATAGCCGATCAGCTTTGTCTGGGCCATAAAACCGTGGCGAACTACGCCACGCAAATCAAGAAAAAGTTGCAGGTAGACACCACGACCGAACTTGCCCATATCGCGGTTAATTTGGGATTAACCGCGAGTTGATAGGCTGCTATCTATAACCAGTACAAATTAAAATTTTTTAGCGGGCGTTGACGAAAAAAGCGCTTGTTTAATCGAGCAGGCCATCCAGCTCTGATTTGGCATTCAAAACTTCCGGTAACTTATCTTTGACTACTTGCTCAGTCAGCCCCAACTGCTCGATAACTTGCGTCGATAACGAGGCTAAAATTTGCTCCGTTTCTAAACCCTGATCTTGATAGTCGCTAATCGAATGGGCTAAAAACACCGCGCAAGCCAATTTGTCGGGCTGGTCAGACAGCAGAGGCTCCGCTGATTGCTCAATGGTTTCAACCAATTGATCGGCAAATTTCCAACGCCGGCATAATTCCGCGCAGGTTGCCTGACTGGTAAAACCCAGCCGGCGTTTTTCAATTTCCAGTCGGGAGTTGCCGGCTTTCACATGCTGGTCGATTTCGTTAGCTTCTCTGGGACTGCCGATATGAATCAGAATATTGCCGAGATTACTAATCAAACCGGCTGTATAAGCCACTTCAGCCGGCAGGCCGCTTTGTGCCGCAAACCAGCGTGCATAACCCGCAGTGCGAAAGCTGTTGCGCCAACTTTGCTTAATGTCGAAATTTTCCAATTGCGGCACCACGCTGACAATGCCGGTCGCAACCACCAGGGTTTTCAACTGATTCATACCGAGCATTGTGATCGCTTCGTCAATCGAGCCGATTTTACGGGATAAGCCAAAATGCGCGGAGTTAACCAGGCGAAGAATTTTTAACGCAATAACTTGTTCTTTTTCAACGTTTTTTGCTATATCCAGCATATCCACGTTTGGATTGTTGAGTTGGTTGATGATGTGTCTCACCACCTCGGGGACTTGCGGTATTTTATGGATTTGATCGAACAGCTGGTTCATTGGTGTAGGCATTTCTAGGTCCTTAACGTAAGAAACGGGTGATTAAGTGCGATAAAAATATGAAGCATATAGATAGGCGCGACGCTGTTAGGCATCGCGCTTTCTGTTTATGCGTCGATTAAGTTTTAAAGTTTCCAACCATGGAGCGTAGTTGGTTAGCCAGTTCGAGCAATTCGTGGCAGGCCTCAGCGGTGTTTTTCGCGCCTATCGACGTTTCCTCGGATACATGGCTGATATTACTGATATTGCGATTGATTTCCTCGGCAACAGCAGTTTGTTCTTCGGCAGCGCTGGCGATTTGGTTGTTCATATCGTTGATAGTATCGATACGTTCACTGATCGTTGTGATCGAACCGCCCGCGGATGCGGCTTGTTCCACGCTTGACGTGGCACGGGCTCGACCGTTCTCCATTACTGCGACGGCTTGTTTGGCGCGATCTTGCAAGCGCTCTATCGTTTTTTGAATTTCCAGAGTGGAGTTTTGGGTGCGGCTGGCCAGGGTTCTGACTTCGTCGGCCACCACGGCAAAGCCGCGGCCTTGCTCGCCGGCCCGAGCGGCTTCGATGGCTGCGTTCAGTGCCAGCAAATTAGTTTGCTCGGCTATGCCTTGAATAACCCCTAGAACTTCACCGATGCTATTGCTGTCGTTTTCCAATTCGTGAATGACATTCGCGGCATTTTCGACTTCCGACGCCAAGCTGTTAATGCCGTGTACCGCATCTTTTACAATGTTTTTTCCCGTTGAGGCTTCGCGGTCGGCAATTTCAGCCGCTTCGGACGCGCGGACAGCGTTCTTGGCAACTTCCTGGACCGTGGATGTCATTTGCTTCATCGCATTCGCCACTAAAGTGGTTTCGTGCAGCTGCCGTTCGACACCCGCTTGCGTTGACTGCGTAATATTGGCCAGTTTGTGCGAAGCGCTGGCAAGCTTTTCGCTAGTTACACTGATTTGGTCTATGGTTTTGGCGATTTTACGGACGAACGAGTTAAAACTCGATGCGATCCAGGCAAATTCCGATTTACCGCTCGCGTCCAGTCGGGCGCGCAAATCGCCGTCCCCGCTACCGATGTCCTGGAGTTTTAAGGCTAAGGATGTCAGCGGGCCAATGATGATTTTGCTCATTGTAAAATAACCCGTAAAGCCAATAATGATCAAAGTTAAGCCTAAAAAGCCGATAGCATAATAGGTGCTGGCTTTGAGTTCGCTGAGGGTTACGCTGAATGGCGTAATGATTTCAAATGCGCCGTGCAAATCGCCGGCACGACGATTTTCCATGGGATAACCGAGCAAATCCTGGCCTTTGTCGTTGTTCCAGAGGGTTTGTGATGTTTTAGGGTCACCATGGCACAGCTCGCATTGCTTAACCATTTTTACGGGACGCAAATAACGTACTTCTTGCCGCTCTTCGTCTACAAAGCTGTAGTCTTTCGCCGAAGGATTGCTCCGAAAATATTCCAAAGCTTGCCGTTCTATCTCGTCGGCGGCATTTCTGGGGTTTCTGGGGATCAGCGCGGGGGCTTTAAAACGGAAGCCATGCTCCTTGGCTTGAGCTTCTATCACATCCCAGGCGTTGGCTGTCGGTACAGTGGCGATGACCAAATCTCTGGCTTTGGAGCTGCCTTTTTGTTCGACCAATTGCATGAGTTGCTCGGGTGTGTAAATACCTGTTTCCCATTTTTTTACTACATTATCGCGGATTGATTCTGATAGCACGAGTAATTGGCGCGAGGCTTCGATTTCCCGGTCAATCAATTTTTGCTTCTCGACACTCGAGTAAACAATCAAAATTGCTATGCCAACCAGTGTGAGTACCGACATGGTTATGGAAACCACCTTTACCCCCACAGAATGCCAGTTCATCATCAACATTCGAAACTCCTCAATACGTTCTAATTTTTCTTAATTTACCCGACTTTTCAGTACTACCCTAAAGACAGGCGATCTGAGTATAGCTTACAATTTAGCGTCATCTATTTTAAAAGCTTTATAACTTATGCGGAAAATCAAGGTTCTGTTTGTCTGTATGGGCAACATCTGCCGCTCGCCAACCGCGGAAGGAGTTTTTGCTCATTTGGTCACGACCAATAACCTGTCAGAACGCTTTGAAATTGATTCGGCGGGAACTCATGCCTATCACATTGGCGATGCGCCGGATCTGCGTGCGCAAAAAGCCGCTCGGGATAGAGGGGTTGAATTGAAAAATCTGCGGGCACGCAAGGTTGTGTCGGCCGATTTTGAAGCATTCGATCATATATTGGTGATGGATGATGAAAATCACGCCATATTAATGGAGGCCTGTCCGGTTGATCTCAGTCATAAGATTCGGCATTTTCTCGATTATGCGCCGCACTTGAATCAACGCGAAGTACCGGACCCTTATTATGGTGGCAGTTATGGTTTCGAGCGGGTACTCGATATGGTCGAAGAAGCCTCTGCGGGTTTTTTGCAGGCCTTGCAACAGACTGGTGAGTTGTGATTAACAGGATGGGGAAAAGCATATGGCGATGATCTCCAATACGGTCAGTTATTTGGATCGCGATACGGTGCTGGAAGGCTTTTTCGCCTATGACGACGCGATTGCCGGGCAAAGGCCAGTCGTTCTGATACACCATGCCTGGGGTGGGCGAGATCAGTTCGTGGCCGACAAGGCGGTTAAGCTGGCGGAATTGGGTTATCTGGCGTTTGCCACCGACATGTATGGTAAGGGCGTACTCGGAAAAAATCCCGAGGAAAATGCCGCATTGATGCAGCCGTTTATAGAGGATCGGGCAAAGTTGCAGCAGCGTTTACATGCGGCGCTGTCAACGGTCAAGCTAATGCCGTGGGCCGA
>CAZGUM010000063.1:0-21121 GCA_964529085.1 uncultured Methylomonas sp.
AAATTCGGCAGGGCGTCCCGTTTGTATCGTGGTGGTTTGCATGAGGATTTCTCCTTTGAGGTGATGGATTCAGTATAGCATAAATAAAAAATAAACAAACTAATTTATTAACAAATAAACGAACAAACAAAGCAATAAACAAAGAAACAAACTAATTTGTTATTTCTTGTTTTTATCGCTTAATCGTCGTGACAAATGACCTTTATTTGTGGATCACACGAAAATGGTCGACTTTGGGTTTTTATTGCTTGGGATAGGGATTTGTATGGCTAGACTAGATAAGTCTCCGCCACGGGCTTGAGTCGGCGTTTTTTGAGCTGAAAAGGCAAAAGCAATAGACCGCTTAAAGTGGGGTGGGGGATGGGCTAAAAAAGTGTTGCCGGCATGGCCGCCGAAATCTTGTGCATGGTGACTTCATCGGCTTGTACTCGCCACCGGCCAGGCGCAAAGGATTCCAGGCGGTAAACCGCCGCATTAGGCATAGGGAAGCCCGACCGGAACCGGCGAAAGGCTTTCATACCTTGATGGTGTCGGGCGTTAAATCCCAATAGCTTCCAGGTCAGCAACGCAAACCAGATGCCATGCCCGAACAGCACGGTGTTATCCGGCAGGTTATCCAGTTCCGGAATAAACGCCGTCACCCGCTGTTCAAATTCATGGAAGGTGTCGGCCTGTTCACCCATGCGTCTTTCCGGATCGGCGGCTTGCCAATAAGCTTCGGCCATCGAACGGCGCTGTTCGCCGACCATGCCTTGAATCAAATCCGGATCAAGACATGAGAACTCATTCAGTGCCGAATGAATCACCGGCTGCATCGATACTTTGTCACAAAAAGGTTGTGCGGTTTCATGGGTTCTCAGGAATTCAGAAACCACAATTTTACTGGGTTGCAGATCGAGGGCGGCGGCCAATGCCTGAGCTTGGACTTTGCCCAATTCGGATAGCGGAATGGCGTCATGAGCCATCGTCACACCACCGGCATTAGCGACGCTTTCACCATGGCGAATAAAGATAATATTTTTCACTTAATAATTTTCGCTATCGACTATTTAATTTCGAGTTTTAAATAAACCGAAAACCAGGTTGACCTTTAGCCATTACAAATAATCCTCTTTTTTAGGTGATGAATCAAAAACGAAGCCTTTAGGTTTCTCTTGAATTCGGCTTGGTTCGTTTTTAATCTCTTTTTCTGGCGTACTATTTTGTTTTATCGATACTAACGGCTTTTTAGTTTCTGGATTGCTTTTCCAGGCATTGACATGTTTCCGGAATGCTTCATAACTGAAAGAAATAGCCCCTTCTTCATGAAGGGTTTCCCATATGTCTTTTACGGTCCAGTTCTCGCCTAACGCCTCTTCAACTTCATCCCGAACGCTTAAAAATTGAGCCTTATTTTTTGCGTTCCTGCCCTGTACTTTTTCTGTTGCCCGTTCGGCAATACGTTCAGATAGTTTTTTAGTCATGTTTAAAAGTTGTTTTTTTTCGTGTTTAAATCAGAGCAACCCATTTTATAAGCTGTTTATACCGTGTTTATTGATAAGTCTATACCATAAATGTTGTTTAAAACTTGTTTTAACCGCGTTTAAAGCGTGTTTTTATGAATTTTACCACTCAATCCCATAAAACAAGATATTTCGTACTTTTAAACAACTTTTAAAAAAGATAGCTTTCGATTTAAACACGAAAAAGCCCCCGCAACACCTCTAAAGACCCTCGTTTTTGTATCCTTCATGTACCGTTGCACCCATCAAAAAGCCGTGCTAAAGTGGCAATATGCAATGTTATAAGTATTCAGGCACGTTGCGCATGTCATACGCCTATCGGCTTTGACCTGCGACCGTGCCAAGGGCGCTGCCCTTGAACCCAACACCGAGCCGCTATCGCGGAGGAAAAACCATCATGACCGACCAGCCGCGCAGCCTTTCCAAACGCCTCAACTTCCGGATCGACGAAGCCACCTATTCAGCCTTCGAAGCCAAAGTCAGCGCTGCCAACCTCACCCGTTCCGAATTTTTCCGCGATATTGTTTTAAACAACAAAACCCAAGTCATCGCCCGAAAAATAACCACCGACCATACTAAACAAGCCTTATTCCTAATCAATAAAACCAGCAACAATATTAACCAACTCGCCAAAGCCGCCAACACCGCCCAGCGATCCGGAAAAATAACCGACCAGTTATATATCTCCGTCCTAGAATCGCTCGACCAACAAAACCAATTACTGCAAGCGTTTTTAGACCATGTTAATTAGAATATCCGGCGGCGAGTCCGGTATCAAAGACTATTTAGAAGATGGTCAAAAACAAGGCCGCGATTACTCGCGCGAAGAATTAGACGAGCGCGTTATTCTGGACGGCGATTTAAAACTAACCGACGCCATCATCAACAAAATGAATAATGACGGCGACAAATACCTACATATCACCCTAGCCTTCAAAGAAGACGAAATCAGCCGCGAAACCTTGCAAGCCATCACCCAGGACTTCAAGGCATTTGCCTTCACGGCTTTTCAGGATGACGAATACAGCTTTTACGCCGAAGCCCACTTGCCGCGCATCAAAAGCTACACCCACGCCAAAACCGGCGAATGGGTGGAACGCAAACCCCATATCCATATCGTCATCCCTAAATACAACCTGCTGTCAGGCGAAAGCCTTAATCCATTCGGCCTGGTTGAACGCCAGGTCAAATACCTGGAAGCCATTCAGGAAACCCTCAACAACTGCTATGGCCTCGCCAGCCCCAAGGACAACCGCAGAGCCTTATTTACCGACGACTCGGAAATGCTCAGCCGCTATAAGGGCGATGCCTTCAAAGGCGGCAGCAAGGCCTTTAAAAGCGTCTTGCTGACCGAAATAATGGAACGGCAGATAACCCGCTACGACGACTTCAAAACCCTACTGGTCGAACAGGGCGAGGTTAAAATCCGGAACGAAGGCAAGGACAACGAATACCTCTGGATAAAACCCAATGCCGGCGGAGACGGCAAAGGTATCAATCTACGTGACGCAGCCTTCAGCCGTGCGTTCATCGAGCTGCCGCATTTGCAAAAAATGCAGCAATTAGCGACCGATTCCCGCTATGAAACCACCGCCCCGCCCAGGGACAACCCAACGCCCTACGACCAGGCCTTACAAGAATGGCACGAGCAACGGGCCAAGGAAATCAAATACGTCTACCTCGGCAAGCGCAGCCAGTACGACGCTTACAAACAAGCCACGGTCGAGGAAAAAGCCCAGTTGTTGATCGACCGTGAAAACCACTTTTACAAAAACCACCTTCCGGAGGCCATTGATGAAGACCTCCTAACAGACACTAATAAAGTTCATCTCGAAACCATAGACCTTAAACCTGCTATTCCGCTTGACCCTGGCCCAAAAACCAGCGTAACCGGGCAGCTGCTGCACGACCATAAGGCCGAAAGCGAACGGCTGGCCAGCAACCAGGAATTTGCCGTCATCAAGCAAAATCTGGAGGCCAAACGCTTACTAGCCCGGCTCTCGCACTCACATGGCGTTAATCCGGACAAATATCCGATCAGCAAAGGTCAGGACGGTGGCGATAGAATCCAGGCCGGAACCCGGAAACTCAACGTCTCCGACTTTTTAACCAAAGAGCTAAATCTGGATTACCGAATCGCTGGCCAGATTTTGCGGGAAGTCTATCAAGAACAGGCAGGCCGGGCTGTAGAGGCCACACCGCGGCAACAAGCCCGTGCCGATCTATGGAAAACTTACCAGGCGGAACGGCAAGCCGGCGCCGCGATCCGGAAGGCCGAGCGCCAGGCGCAAGCTCAACAGCGTAAAGAAAAGCAAAAAGCCAATCACCAGGCGATCAAAACTGCCAATCAACGCAAACTGGAAGGAATACGGGCCAATCGCAACCTAAGCCCTGCCGAACGTAAAGCCGCCACCAGTATCGCCAAAATGGAACACATCCAGGCCGAAGCCGCCTTACGCGAACAAGCCAAAAACGAACGCGAACGACTGGCGGCCATTCAAGGCGACGAATACCGCAACGGCTACCGGAACTGGCTGGTTAACCAGGCGCAAGCTGGCAACGAAACGGCGCTGGCCGAATTGCGGAAAATGCAGGCCAAAGCCCAGACCGGAACCGGCGAGCAGGAAATCCATTCTGGAACCGAAGCTAAACCGCAAAGCCAAACCATTCCAGATTCAGAACCGTTACTGAAAGCCTATCAACTGTCCTATCAAGTTCACCTTGACGGTGCAGTGACCTATCGACGCGGCGATACCGATCTGGTGCGCGACGAAGGACGGTTTGTGAAAGTGCTGCGCACCGAGGACGAGACCATCGAAACCGGTTTACGGCTGGCTCAGGCCAAATTTGGAAAAAAACTGACAGTACGCGGCAGCGACGCTTTCAAGGCCAGCGTTACGCGGGTGGCCGCTGAAAAAGGTTTATGGGTTGAATTTACTGATCAGCACCTGAATCAGCGGATGGCAGCACGAAAAGCAGAGTTGCAGCAGGCAAGGGCACAAACACAAACGGTCGAACAACCACAGCCGTCAGCCACAACACCCACTGCCAAGCTGCCGAGTGTCCTCAGTAGTCTTGCGGCCAATACCGAGCTTGGACGTTACACTGGCCCGATAGTGGGCGTCGATCAGCGTTATGTGTTTCAGGCGCACGGCAAGGATATTATCCGGCATGAACGAAGCTTGTTTAGCACGGTGCCGGCGGTCGGTGAAAACATCCGGATTCGTTACAGTCGCGGGACGATGAAAGCAGAGTCGGTGCAAGGTCAGGGCCGGTCAGTACCCGTTCCAAAGGGTTAGTCACGCGCATGACAATACATTTCCTTAAACCACTGTTAGGAGTCTGTCATGAACCCAATAAATCAAAACGTGCCACACGCACCCTGGAACAAAGGCAAGTTGATAGGCCAGAAGTCACCCCTTAAATTGAAGGAAATCTGGGCCATTCGTATTCGATTGCAGATGGCGAAAAACACCCGCGAACTGGCGCTCTTCAATCTTGCCATTGATAGCAAGCTTCGGGGATGTGATTTGGTCAAGCTTAAAGTCTGCGATGTGGCGGGGGGGGGGGAAGTCCAACGGTACCGAAACGTACGTTAGTACCCGACATCAGTCAAAACACATCAATAAAACCGCCTCTTAAATCGTTAAATAGACAACTTGTCTATCAATGCGCTAAAAAACGATTTTAGAGACATGTTTTTTTAACGTGATTACAACGTCCACAAATTTAAGATATTTCATACACTTAATCAGATACGGCGGCTTACCTTAAACGCTATCGTACGTTTCGGTACCGTTGGACTTCAACCCCAAATTTACGAAGAAATCCTTACGGTTCACCAGATTTTTTCCTAGAGCTTACAATGATCTTTAAAAAAGTTGGAAAATGTGCGACATTAAGCATGCAACTGACTATAGACGTATATGTTGCGATTTATTTCATTCTAAAAATTGGGGTATTAAGTTATGAAAAATTTAACGCAGGAAAATAAATGCTCTGTTTCCGACCAAGAAAGCGTCCAAAACGCCTTGGAGGTGTTTCTTTTAGAAACGGCTAACACCAGTCAACCTGAGAATAACGTCAAGATGGTTATCCTTGCTAGTGATTATGAACACGCACATATGGGAGATTGCGACTGGTAATGTTTGCAGGAGTGCGGTGCATCTTTTGCATCGCACTCAACAGACAGCAGAGTACTTAACAGTGTCGATTCATACGCTTGGATTTCCAAGACATATTCAGCTTCAGACGCATCGAAAATGCAATATGGCTTGCGCCTCGTGTCCACATCCATTGCTGGAACGCAATCAAGACCGCTCAATATTAAGCGAAATCAACTTTGAAAGATTGATGGCTGAAGCTTGCAGTCATATCGAGTTCAAAGAACTCGTTCTTGATCTGCAGAATGAGCCGCTCATTGATCGGTTTTTAGAAAGTCGAGTCAGCTATATCAGAAAACTTCGGCCCGATCTGTTCATCGGTATCACGACCAATGGCCTGCTGTTAACACCACAACGATTCAAAAGCTTAGTGGATGCCGGGCTAAATCGTATCGTATTCAGTCTGAACGCTCTGGATGGCGAAGTGTTCACCAAATTGGTCCCAAATGTTCCCTATGAAAAGATAGTGGATAACCTTCGGAATATTCTGAAGGTTCCGAATGCGCGAAAGTTTATTAAGATCTCCTTTGGTGTTTGCGAAACAAATTACCAACAAGCTGCTGATTTCATTTTAGATTGTGAGATACGGAATATACCTTATCGTTATTTTGCGCTCCATGATCGCATATCTACGGTCAAGAATATGGAGTTCCTAAAATTTGTACCCGAAAAAACATGTCATATTCCCTTGTATAGTATGGCTATTGAACAGGATGGCTCCGTCCTAATTTGCTGCCAGGACTGGACGTCTCAAAAAGTGATGGGGAACGCGCTAAATACCTCGATTTCTGCGGTGTGGAATCATCCAGAATACCAACAAATTCGGTATAACCTAATCCATAAAGAAAAACTCCCAGAAATACCATGTAAAGGTTGTAGCGGCGCCTATCGTTTTGATGACAATCTACCCTTCAACTGGAAAGAGATCAGCCGTACTGGAATGAGATTTTTCAACTCCGAGGAAACGGGAATGGAATGCCATATTCGGGAGAATCAAGCTCTATCAGGAATTGCAATAACACCTCATGGAAAAAACTTTGCAATATTCTCACAAAAAAATGGCCATTTCATAAAGATCAGCGAGGAGGCCGCACTTGCATTTGAGCGATTGAAATGGGGCTCTAATAGCAAGATGTCCTCTGGCGAAGAGGACGCTATTCTACAGATCGTGGGAAATCTAAGAAAGAAGGACTTTCCCAAAGATTCTTTCCCATTAAAAAATATTAGATTTACCGAAATTGATCAGGTTTTTTCTGGACAAGTTTCTGGCAAATATTTACTGATAAAGCTAGACCACAAACAATCTATTCAGCCAAATGATGAGGTGTCAGTTCGTTTCATGAATGGTGTTTTAGAATGGTCAGCGACTGTAACTCAAGTAATTGATACCACCTATGGAATACAGTTGATGTTCAAAGATTCTGATCTAGACGATCTACTATCCCTCAGTCGCCTCTCTTTATAATCTTAGATCATGCTCACAATCACCAACATTTCCGGTTTCAGCCCGACTGCGATAGCAGTTCTTGACGAGCTGGGCGAATCCTCCTTACTTGAGCGAAGTTTTTGCCCCCAATGCTTGGGACCTGCACTGTATCTTCACTGCCACATTATTAGCTCAACTCTTAACATTGGGATTCGCGACTGCTGTTCACTTTGGTGTCGTTCTTGCGTTGCGATTCATGTAGCCGTAAACGAACTCTCCCGACAGCTATCCAGGCTAAGTGAAGATGAGCTTCCAAATCATCCCGCGATAATCGCCGAATATGTCGAGCTGAATGCTGGCACACAGACCAGACAGGTAGATATTGCATTCGGAAATACCAACCTCATATTACTCAAACGGTTACTAGAACCTAATCTTGGAGGAGTAAAGCTCTATGAAACTGACATTGCTGCTTTTTCCATGTCGACTGGAGCTGCAAAGACTACTTTTAATGAAGCCCATTTATCCGCCACTTACGCGCTGTCATCAGGCCCTCGAAAGCTGAAAGTCGAAGTCACGCAATTCTGCAACTTGCAATGTGGATTCTGCAGCAATCCGGCTCTCGATAAGCGTGCGAGATGGACATATCCTCAGTTTGAGCAGGTTTGGTTACAGATTCCAAAACAGGATATGCAGCATGTTAGTTTCACTGGCCTGGGAGAAAGCATGATGAATCCAGACTTTTGGATGATGCATGCTATGGTAAAACGATCAGGCCTGTCGACATCTCTGGTGACAAATGGGATGCTGATTCATAAATACCTTGATAAGATCGTTGAGAGTCGTATCGACCGAATTGCTATATCGATAGAGACGTTGTCATCACAGAAATTCTCCTCCATTCGCAAAAATGGTAGTCTCGAACAAATTCTTGGTAATGTTCGACAACTGAATCGTGTACTTCGAGGCCGGCAGAGCCAAACCAAAGTTCAAGTACTCACGGTTGTGCTACCTGATATGGAGACGGATGCGCGCTCCGTAATAGAGTATTGTTTGAACGAGGGCTTATCTTTTCCTTACCTTTATCCCGCATACGAACATGTGTCAAACAATGAGAAGAGCTGGAGTTGGCCAACTGATTCTCGCAAGGGGGCGATGATCGTTGCTAAACTATTATCAGAATACACCGTAGCCGGTAACGCTACCAAGATTTGCCGAGAAATTGGTTATTTACGGCTCAATGATGTGTTACAGCGAGAGTATGCGCTGACTTTCTGTCGAGATCCGATGAATACATTGCTATTGCGGCCAGATGGCAGATACGCATTTTGCAACGAGTCGATATTTGAGCGTCCTCAAAAAACGGACCATGCCATTGATGTCGGATCGGCTTGGTTGTCCAGAGAAGCCATGCGACATCGTATAGGCCTCTACTACCGCTCTCCCCCTGATCGGTGTCTGAATTGCAACGGCTATACGTTTCCATTGGCACTCGCGGAAGGCTGGGCTGTATGAAAGACGGAAGTTTCGTTGTTGCTGGTGCTCTCTACGAGGGGCTTGCTTTGGCCGTCACAATCGGTATGGCAAAGCGCGGGCATTCTGTGATTATTCTGGCACGCGAACCGTCAGAGCGGCCAGAAAAAGACTTTGCGGCGATGCAAGACAGGGTCAAGACAGCATTCCAAGATCGACATTGGCCACTGTACATTATTCGATATCGGCCAGGTGACCCTATTTCGATCACTGATGCTATCGGTCAAATTAAGGCAATCTGTCCTCCAGTAGGCTACTGGCTAATCGGGGACGGTTGCAGGGCCTACCCCTACACGGAGTTCGTTGAAAGCTCTGTAGCGGACTGGGTAACGGCGATTGATCTGACGCTCGTTGGCTCAATGCTAATTTTGCAGGGCTACTTGGCCGAAATGCGTGCCCGCAATTTCGGTCGCATTGTCAATATCAGCTTTAACGAAAAATATTGGATCAATCACCTATACGCTCGCGGTGGCAACTATCTTACCTATAACAACTGGCCTTTTTTCGTTCTCAACAAGACACGAGCGGATTATATCCAGAATCTCGCCTATTCGGAGTATCGGTTCAACGTAAAAGCCAATACGATCGAACCGGGAAGAGTACAGAGAGTTTCGCTCGAGACTCTACTAGTAGAAGGTGCTCAACCTAATAGTCATGTGGTAACGAACTCAATAACTCTCGCGGAAACAGTCGTCAAGCAACTCCTATGCGACGATTGTGCAATTACCGGCGCTACGGTGCCGATGCTTAATGAAGTTTACAATTATCGCTTGTTATCGGAGGAGCCTTGTGGCAAATGAACTAGAAAGACTATTTGCTGAATTGCACACATGTACCTGGGCTATTCCAGTACACCGAACCCTGACTCTAATGGAACTCGATGACATCGCCTTGCCAATGAACGGATTAGAAGATCTTGGAAAATATGCAGCGGGAACTATATTCGGGTTTCCGGCTTTAGCCCATGACGGTGAGCTACGACGCAAAACACGGATAACCGCCGATCAGATTAAAAGTCGGCTGACAGATGGGTGGACAATTTATATTTTGGATTTAGTTGACGACGACTGTGAATTTGCCCGCCAACTCAAAAATCTTGCCGACCAGTACTTATTGGCGTCTCCTAGAATCAGCTTGTTCGCGGCCAAGCACGGTGCAGCCATGCCGATGCATTGGGATAACACCATCAATATCACCTATCAGATTCTCGGAGAGAAAGAATGGCGTATTGCCAGAAATAGGAATATCAGTTATCCATCCGAGAATTACTCGGAAACCGATGCTGTATATAGGCCAACAGGAAAGCAGTACAATCCCGCAGAAGAAGATATCGAATGCCTGACATTAAAAGCAGGCGAGATTCTTTTCCTTCCCCGTGGTTATTGGCATGCCACAGAAACCAATGTGCCGGAGTCCATCTCGATCTCTCTAAATTTCAAACCATTCACTATTTCAAACTATATAAGAAACTATCTGGAACAACAGACACGAGATTTAGAGTTTTTCCAAAAGGAGATTAGAACTCTCAAAGAGAGTGACCTAAGGCCGATCAACCAAATACTGAAGGACACTGAGCGAGCACTAGCGCAATTGCAAGGGGCCGAAATATGAGAGCGATGTTACTCTACTTTAGCCATACCGTGTGCAATAAGCCATTGGCTGGTTTTTATTCGCTACGCTTCGCGATTAGCTTTCTTGCTGGAACCTTGGGGTTTGTCTTCAACGTAGTAATGGTAGAAGTTAGTCATTTTTCTCCGGCTGACCTTTCTTGGGTTCGTGCCATTGGTAGTACTATCACTATTGTTTTCCCTATTCTGGCCGGTAATTTTGTCGACAACAGAATCTCGATCAACCGGCTCGCTTTTCTGATATTTCTTGGCGTGCTCTTCTGGTTTCCGGCACTGATGCAGTTGTCTCCAATTGGCTGGGCATTTACTATAGGATTTTTAGGCGCCTATGCTAGCATCGGAGATATGCTGATTGCACGTAGCATTCCAGCACTGTTTGAGAAAAGTGACTACCAACGAGTAACCGCTTTGCTTTTTTTAGTTGGCGCGCTCACAGTGTCCATTGCGGCTATTATCGCTGGCCAAGTAATCGAATACCTCAATGTCGCCACCCTGGTTTTCTTTGGTGTGACTATCACGCTGACGATGGCATTGGTGACTTTTGTGTCCTTTGATGAGGATAAAGAACTGAATAGCGTTAGTTCAGAAAAAACCAATCTATTTGCTGGTTTCAAAATTATCCTCGGTGACCAACAAATGCGGGTAATGCTAACCTACGGCTGTGTGTCTATCATTACTTTTACGGCCGTAGATACATTGCTTTATATTTTTCTCTCCGAGATCGCTAGATTATCCACTTCTAGCATAGCCTTCGTCATATCCATTCGCGCCTTTGCCGGCGCGCTGGCACCAAGCCTTGCCATGAGCCGCACAACTGAGCGTTTTCGTGAAGTGTTCTTTGGACTGGCAATTTTCGGCGGCATCTCTTGGCTGCTGATTGGATTGCTGGGGCAGCATTTAAACTTACTACTCGTTGTTATTATCGTTACCGTACCAGCTATAACGTCCTCATTGTTCAACGTTTTTGCGGCGACTTTCCGTCAGATTGTGATCCCCATAGAAATGCAGGCGCGGAGTATGGCTGCAACGCGTGCAATAATGTGGAGTAGCATGCCACTGTCTGGTCTTCTAATTCACTTTTTGGCAGAGGTTGTCACTCTTGAACAGATTTTCATAGGGGCGGGAGCGCTCCAGATTCTCGGTAGCACTATTTTACTTGCAATCCGAAAGGGGTAAAGAGTGGCATGAGCGATCTCCGGCCAATTGATATTAATGAACATTTTGTACTTCAGGCTAATGCCAAATACATCCTAATTTCCAGTGATCCTGGAGGTGTCGTTGTACTGTCACGCCTTAGAGTTGACTGGTATTCTTTGCTCGCATACCTGGACAATTCTTACGGCACGAAAATTTATCTTGAACAACTGCTTGAAACTACTTTATTTTTTTCCGCATCACTTATTGCGGGAAAAAATGTCGGCAGGCTGACATCGCAGTATTTTGATTTTGTATCTCGATCAGAACGAGAGGAAATACTAGTCGCGGCAAAAAAACGAGCCGACTGGACACGAAGCCTTTTTCAAAAGTCAGGCCTCATGAATCACCCTTACAGTGCTGCAATTTTTGGAATTAACGATGGTTCAGGAATGTTCCCCACAATCTTCTTAAGGCAGCAACATTCTACTCGGAGCCAAACTAATCAATTAATCTCTGAGATTTTTATGCACGGAGGCTCTGAAGTCAAAAGGGTAGTAGGAATTGGTAAAGGTGTGACCGTATCAGAGCAAATCAGGACTTCAGTTGGTGAAGCCATAGAACGCGCTGTGTATTACCACAACAAAGTTAACGCTAGAACCCTAGGGCCGCCTCCTCTGTGCGACCCATATTTGGGTCAGGTGAATCTGAGCTGGTTGCGTGTGTCATTGCGCTCCGATCATGCAATTGTCAGTGAGCAAGGATTTAGTCAGCAATGGCCTTCTTCAACGAACGGTTGGGCGGTCGGAATTGATGCTACTTTATTTATTCGAGCCGCCATGGAAGTACTGGAACGTGACACGGTACTACTTTGGTGGAATACGGGATGCCGCCAACATAGAATTCTAAATAAGTCTGCGTATACCCACCTAATCGATTCGCTCGATTACCGCATATTGATATTGTCATTACCTTGTGATCATTTGGCTTTTGTTACACTGGCAATCGCGTACCGCAAACATGGTAAACGTGTTGGTTGGGCGGTGGCGTCAAGCAGTGCAGCTGTAGGCCTAGAGGATTCCATCAGATCAACGTTGTCGGGAATCCACCAAAAACTATCATTCCAACTAGAACCCGTATCAAGTGCCAGCAGTCCAGAGTGGTGGCCATCAATTTGGCGCCTTCTCGATCAAGCGGATAAAGCAGTGGTCTCTAGCGACACGGCTCATCCTAAGCATGATGAGCCGTTGGAACAGTTACTCACTGATAATCTTGATATACACGCTCGGCTCGCTCCATCAGGGTTAGCGGGGGTATTTGCCGGACAAGTCTTCGCTCCTGACCTATTGTATTTCGTATGCGATAAACACGATCCGTCTTGGGTCAAAAATCATGTGATTCAACGACATGCACGTTCAGTGTCATATCGAAGGTTTCCCCTGTCTCAATACTCGCTTCAATGCCCTGTGTTTAGCGCGAGGCTACTCTGACAGTTATGTCTAGTAAAACGATCTTAAATCTCGCAAGAGATTTTCAGTCATCCCGTGCACTACACCTCTTTGTTGAATTTGACCTCCATCAGGCGATCAAAAATAAGCAAGGGCTATCGGAAATAATTGCTTCGACTAAATACCCACCCGAACTAATTCGAGCCATCTTCTTCTGCCTCCTCGCTGAGGATATTCTTATCGAGGAGAGTGGACATTATATCTTCAAAGGTGATTATGGAGAGCTGTTCGATCCACACTCACAACGGAATATACTCGACGCTATCCGCTGGGCATCAATTCAATTCAGACTATATTCTGCCGCACCGAGCGAGGTTACAAGCGTTGTAGATACTTCAATATGGATGTCTTCGCTCTCCCAAACATTGAAACACAGCAGAGTTGAGGACATCATTATTCAGAAATTGAAAGACAGAGATAAAGTCATTGAAGTTGGCTGTGGCGAGGGTATTCTTCTTAGCCAACTCGCGACGCTCGGAAAACACCTCAACCTTACCGGTATTGACCGTCCGTGGGTAGTTCGGCGCGCCTATGCACAGCTCAGTAAAAGCTCTAAAACTTCGATTCAGCTAATTGGCGGAGATTTCGAAAGGGTAGACTGGCCCAGCGAAGTACACATGATATTAGCAGTTAATTTTCTGCACGTTCTACGGCCTGCACAACATAAGCTTTTCATGGATAAAGCTTATTTCGCGCTTCTTCCGGGAGGATGCTTATTGGTCATCGGACCAATTCTAGACGAACAAAAACCGTCCCGAGATGCCTCACGGCTCAATTTGTCAATGGCATTGCATGCAGGCCTGGAGAATCCAAAGTTATCGGCGCTGATGGAATTAGGACGTGTTGCCGGTTTTACGTACGTAACACCGTTGGCTGCAGGACAGGACTGTCAAATAAACGGTGTGGAATATGTCAAGGAATGATCTTGCTAGACGGCGGTGCGATGATGCCGATGTCTTGGCTATATGAATTCGACTGCGTCTGACTAATCCAATTGGTCAACGAGTCCCTGGTTTGTTCTGTAATCTCAAATTGCACTGGTCGATGGGTTTTCTGCTGCATGATCATTGCGCGTGATGGCACTCGACCTCCTTGCGCCAGGGGGTTGAAGTCCAACGGTACCGAAACGTACGTTAGCGTTTAAGGTAAGCCGCCGTATCTGATTAAGTGTATGAAATATCTTAAGTTTGTGGACATGGCTATGATGTAAGCCTCCATTCCGCCCACCTTTAATAATCCGTCTTTGTCATCCTGTGATTTTTTGATCAGGAGTAGCGATGGCCGTTACATCGAAATGGCGTCAGCATATTGAAGAATGGCAAGGCAGCGGTTTGTCGCAGGTTGAGTATTGCCTACAGCAGCGCATCAATGCCCGAACCTTTGCAGCCAGACTCTGCGACTATCGCAAACGGCCTGCGGTAGAGGTGGTCGCGTTAGTACCGGTGCAGGTGGCGCCGGCTGAGCCTAGTTCTGTGGCGACACCGGCCATGGTCTTTACCCACATCCACGGTCATCGCCTGGAACTTTCGCCTTCGGTGCCGGCGGCTTGGGTGGCCGAGTTGTTACGATGTCTGGCTTGATCGATTATCCCGCGCAGATTTGGGTGGCCTTAGCACCGGTGGATACGCTATGATTTTAAAAAAATACGTCTCTAAAATCGTTTTTTAGCGCATTGATAGACAAATTGTCTATCAAACGATTTAAGAGACGGTTTTAATGATGTTTTTTGACTGATGTTTGGTGCTAGCGTACGTTTCCGTACCGTTGGACTTCAACCTCCAGAAATGTGTCAGTACTTTCCAGGACACACGGCTAAGTAGCTTCAAACTGCAATTCAAAGTTAGCGGGCGCCAAGTAGGCCATATTCAATGCCCCCGCATTATTTTTTTTGCGCGATTAGCTCGTTAACCTAACAGGAGGCAACCAAACTCAACAAATAAAAAACGAGCTTGTGTTCGAGTTAAATGCGGGTGCGCTCTTAAATTATTCAGAGGCTCTAAGCCATAAATTGAATGCAATTTTTAATAAAAAATCGAATTTTCTCTTCCAGAAATAATAGCTGATGAAAAATAACCGTTAAATACTGGCGCCGACAGTCTTTTTGATATGCGTTCTATGTTTGAACGCGTATGCAAACATACAGCCATACATAAAACCGGCCATTCCGTATAGAATCGCCATAAGCAGCCACCACATCGGACTCGCTCCTTCTTGCGGATAGTTATGGATAAATAGTGCAATAGCCAGCATTGTTCCCGCCGAACTGCTGCCAAAAAAGTATGCGGTTCTAGGGGCTTCGTTCAGCACTTCATCCGCTATTCGCTCCAACCACGGCGAGTTGGTCGAAGCCTTCGTAATACTGGCGATGATACCAACCGTCGCCGCTATGCCTAACATCGTTGCTAAGACATCATGAATCGTATTCTCGTTGATTTTGGAGCTCATATAGCTCAGTAGTTGCTTCTCGTCGCGCAAAAGATTCGATGTGAGTGCGGCAGTGAGAAAGAACATCATGATTTGCGAGAAATAAATCATCAATTCTGTAAAAATGAACATGCTAGGACTTTGCTTTTCGGTGATGACAAAGTCTTCTGTAGATGGTGCCGCCACTGGATTATTAGAGGTTTGTGAGTCGCTTGTAATCATTGATTTGCTGGATAATCGTTGAGCCGCTAAAGATAAGAAGTTGTTCGTAACAGAACTATAGAAGACCAATTGCTACTACATGAAGATATAAGTTGTTAGCAACGGAACTATAGAAGACCAATTATTACTAATAAGAAATAGAACTTGTTAGCAACAGAACTTAGTACAACTAAAGTAGTAAAATACTTTGACAAAAAAAGAACATTTGCTATAGTTGCGCCGTAGCAGTTGACACGGCTACAAGATGAACCTCCTTCCAGCATAGAAACATAAGTTTAGAGGTTTCTACACTGGATCTTCTCTACCATCTAGGCAATAGCAGAGAAGAAGAGTTAAAAAATTACAGCATTAAAGTTAGTTAAGCAATTTCTCTAGCGCATCAGTCACAAGTGTTACGAGCACTTGCGTCGATACAGCATAGAGGAACGCATGATAATCAAAGTTATTCATGTTGATTCCTTATATATAGTTCATGTTAAGACTCCGACAGTAAAGAACAGCTAACTGCGACTCCATGAAGGAGCCACCCCGCTCAGCCTAAGATCATGGCTAGCATCGGTCATTATAAACCAAATCTCCAAGCAGTTGCAAGATAAATATTTGCGACTGCTTATTTGCGTCTCGAAGAAAGCATTTCTTCACTAGCTCAAAGCAAATCCGCCCCCGCATGATCCTTGAACAGATTGGCCGAGCGCACGTAACCCGCCAGCACATCGGTGGAGCGGTGGCGGCTGACCTCGGCCAGCTTGAAGATCGAAGCCCCGGCTTCGGCGGCGCTGGTCACGAATCCCGCCCTTAAACTATGAGCGGCGAAATCGGCGGCGTCCAGGCCCACTTGACCGGCGTAGTGTTTCACCCGGTTCGCCACGCTTTTGTCGGACAAGGCCGCCTGTCCGACCCGGCTGCCCTTCCCCACCGCCCGGAACACCGCGCCGTCTAGGATGCCGGCGGTGGCCAGCCAGGCTTGCACCGCTTTCACCGGACAGAACAACACGCTGCCGTGCGGAATGGCGATCACCTGCCCTGCCCCTTCCTGGTCGGTCTTGGATTTTCGAATCGTGATCCGCAGGCCATCGTCCGCGAACGCCAGGTCGGCGACGGTCAGCGCCACCAGTTCCGCGCGGCGGAAGGCTCCGGCAAAGCCCAGCAGCAACAGCGCCCGGTCGCGCTGTCCGACCAGCGTGTGGGGACAGCGGCGCACCATTTCCTTGATGATATCGGCGGTGGCGGCCTTCTTCTTGGCAGGTGCTGTGCCTTTCGCTCGGCGGATGCCCTTCAGCGCCGCCGTCACCCCCTTGTGGCCGGTCGGCGTATCGAGGCCTTGGGCTTCGTGGGCGCACTTGATGGCGGCGAGCCGCCGGTTCAGCGTCGAGGCGGCCACACCGCCCTGCGCCTGGTCGGCCAGGAACAGCGCCACGGTTTCCGGGGCCGCCGGCAGCGCAGTCAGGGTGTGAGCCGCGCACCAGGCGCTGAAAATCTTGAAATCGCTGGCGTAGGCTTTGCGGGTGGCGAAGCTTAAACTCTGGTCGATGTAATTTTTCGCTGTTTCGGCCAGATCGGAGAGTGCCAGGTCGGTGTTTTGGGTTGGGATCAGGGCGGTCATTTTCGGCGGTTTTTGGTTCCGGGAATCTCAGTTATCGGAACTAAAAGCATAACAGAATTCCCAGCGATGCATTTTTAATGTTGACAAAGCCAATCTAATTTAATCTAATATTATTAGATTAAATTAGATGCGCAGAGGTACTATATGAAATATGTGAACAAGGGTGGACAGCCAAGGGAAAAATGCATGGTTGCGGCTTATGCTTTAGCCACAAATTTTGGTGCCAAACAAGCGGATATTGCTAAGGCTTTAAGCTGTAGTCAGGGAACCGTGGCGAACTGGATAAAGGAGGTCAGTTACCAAAAAGAAATCAAGGGCTTGAAAAAAGAGCTGAATAAAGCCGATGCATACATTCAGAAATTGGCTGATGAGTTAAATTTGATTGAATACAATCCGGATGATGATGATTGATGGCGACTAATCAAATTTTTGCCAGTGCTACAAATGGAAAAAGCCCGCCAAAAGGCGGGCTTTTCTTCTATCGTACGTCCTCGGGGGGAGGCTTTCGCCCGCAAGTCCCGCGGCTAGTGATATAACTATAGTACTTAATGATGTTACCGTCAATACTTAAGTATAAACTCTTGTTTTGAGATAAAGTAAATACAATTCCTATGCCGTCAACAACAATACCAACTTTACAAGCGGTTAAAAATGCGCTTTCCGCCGCAAGAATAGGAACCTACGAAACTGCCACCGGCACGACCGGAAATGATCCTAAGGCCTTGGAACTCTACGCCTGGAACGCCCAAGTTTCAGGAGCACTGCTGGTGCCATTGCATATCTGCGAAGTCGTCGTGAGAAATTCCGTATCCGAAGCCTTGGAAACGTTATATGGTCAACGCTGGCCATGGTCACCAGTCTTTGAACATAGCTTACCAAATCCATCAGTTGGTTATAGTCCTCGTAAGGATTTGCAGAACGCCAGAAGAAATAATCAAACCACTGGTAAGTTAATTCCAGAATTGAAATTTGTATTCTGGCAAAAAATGTTTACTGGTCGTCACGATACACGGCTATGGAATCCACATTTAACAGCTGTTATGCCAAATCTTGATCAAAACAAGCCAATCAATGTGTTACGCCAGGAAGTTTATCAAGAGTTAGAGCAAATTCGGATGCTCCGGAACCGCATCGCCCACCACGAACCCATTTTCAATAGAAACCTAACCGACGATTTTCAGCGGATCGTTGATCTGGTTGAATTCCGATGTCAATTAACAGCCGATTGGATGATTAGAAATCAACAAGCGACAACTATTATTAATGCAAGACCTTAGCCGATAGAGTGCAATATTCCTATATTGGTATACAAATATATTCCTATATAAATATTGCAGTTGTTTGTCGTTATGGAGGTTGCCTGCATTCGACAAATCAAATCCTTCCTTCCCAGGCACACCCTTAACTTGACACTATATCCCTATAGCTATAAATTTGTATCTGTTTATAGCCATCTCACCATATAAAAATATATCGCTATAGGAATATATAATGAAGAAGCTCGCCATCATTGGACAAAAAGGCGGCAACGGTAAAACCACCCTCGCCCTTTCCCTTGCTGTCCTTGCCAAGGAACATGGTTTCAAGGTTCTTGTCATCGACCTTGATCAGCAAACCACCGCCGCTAATTGGGGCGACCGTCGCACGGGCGATAACCCGCAAGTGCTTTCCTGTATGCCCGCCCGCCTTAAACATGTCTTGCAAGCGACGCCGGAGCAAGGATTCGATTTTGTCATTATCGACACCCCCGGCAAATCCGCCGAAGCTAGCATCGAGGCCGCGCTTCACGCCGATCTGGCGATTGTGCCAATCCGCCCCCAGATGTTTGATATTGAGACTTTGCCCAACATCAAACGGCTCTTGCAGCAAGCCAATAATCCGCGTTCGTTGATCGTCATTAACGCCGCCCCAGTACAAGGAACCCGCCACGAAGACACCGCCGAACTTGTCCGCGACGAAGGATTAGATGTTGCGCCCATTGTCCTTTATCACCGTAGCATTTACGGCGACAGCATGAATGTCGGCCAAACTCCATCAGAGCTTGAACCCAAACATAAAGCAACGCTTGAACTTAAATCCCTATACGACTATATTTATAAAATAATAGATAACGATAGGGCTATATAAAATGGCAAACACACTTAAAAAAGGCGCCGCCCAACTCAAAGAACTGGCCGGAACCGCGCAGTCGGTTATTCAAGAAACAACGACCACCAAACCAGAAAAGACTAAAAAAGTGCGTAAAGCCGTCGATTCAAAATCCACCGTCTTGATAGGGGCGCACTTCCCCCGCATCGTTCGGCGCTCACTCGCTCAACTGCAAGCCGATCCGCGCAACGACGGCAAGAAGCTTAACGATCTTCTTGCCGAAGCCCTGAATGACCTTTTCGCCAAATACAACGTGCCACAAACCGCCTATTTTGACCGTACCAGCGGTGAATGAGGCAATGAATATATTTATATAGTATTTAATTTTATTAAAAATATAAGACTATAGGATTATATGAATATAAGAAAGCAAGGAGCGGGTAAAATCCCGCCGGCGCAGCGCGAAAGGGAAGATGGCAACGTGATTAAAGCAAAAGACTTGAATAAAGAACATCTTGTCGCCCCTCTGAAACAGAGTGATTTTGAAGGGCAACAGCTAGACCTTTTCCGGACATTCTTATGCAACGGTGAAGTTGAACGCGACCGGCTTTCCAATACCTTTGATCTATGGGACAGCGTACCGCGCTATACGGTTTCAAGGCAGCAAATGGATAAAATCAGAAAGACCAAGGGCTTTCTGGATTTACACCAGATCGAATTTAACTATCGCGGCACGGCCATGAAGACCATCATTCAGGCAGCACGTATTCTTGATGATAAATCCGGCGTCAGCAAAGATTATTACCCTTCGGCCAATGAAGAACTGATCGAAGATGCCTTGCGGAAGATTGCTGCCGATCAGCAAAACGCCTTTTTCGATAAGCCGAACTTTCGCAGTGGCGTGGTGTTTACCCTTTACACGCTACGTGAGGAATTGAAAAAACGCGGCCATACCCGCTCTTATCAAGAAATTGTCTTAAGCCTACAAATTCTCGCCAGCAGTATCATTGAAATCCGGGGGGAGGGGAAAAACAATGGGTTTGCCAAAAGCGCCTATTTCTCCGGTTTGTCGGCGGTTTCCCGAAACAAACTAACCGACGAGCCAGGCGCTAAATGGATGGTACAGTTTCACCCGCTTGTTACCCAAGAAATCGACTCATTGACCTATAGGCAATACAACTACGCCCAGATGATGAGCCACAGTACCCAGCTTGCCCGCTGGCTGCATAAACAACTATCGCTGAAGTTCACCTTTGCTAGCATCCTAAACCCGTTTGAAATGCGCTATAGCACCATTAAGCGCGATAGTGCCTTATTAAATGGTTATAGCCTTGAACGGAAAGCTATAGCAGCGTTGGACTCCTCATGGGACGAACTTCAATCAGTCGGTGTTCTAATGAAGGTCGATAAAAACCCTATTATCGGAACTCGAGGCAAGATCGAGGATGTTATTTACACATTAACCCCGTCTGCTGACTTCACCGCTGAAATGAAAGCGGCAAATAAAAGAAAACAGCTTGCTGAAACACAGAAAAGTGGTAACAACAAATTAGCCGCACCAACCAAAAAGCGGTAGGTATAGGTTCCTGGTCGAGGCCGTTTTCGGTAGGTATAGGTTCCTGGTCGAGGCCGTTTTCGGTAGGTATAGGTTCCGGGTAGCAGTAGGTATAGGTTCCGGGTGATATTTTAGTAACCATTTTCAGTAATTTAAACCCCGGAAAAGCGGTAGGTATAGGTTCCGGGTCATGGTGTTTCGGTAGGTATAGGTTCCGGCATAGGTAGGTATAGATTCCGGGTGGCGATTTTTCCGGTAGGTATAGGTTCCAGATCAGCTCAAAAGCGGTAGGTATAGGTTCCGGGTCATGGTGTTTCGGTAGGTATAGGTTCCGG